>CAUTOX010000117.1:0-6594 GCA_963539665.1 uncultured Treponema sp. | reverse complement strand
CGTTGCTTGCTCCGCACACCTACAGCGGAACGATGAAAGCTTCTGTGTTCGAAGAGTGGTTTGAAGACAAATTGTTGAACTGTTTACCGAAAGGGCACGTCATCATCATGGACAACGCGGCGTTTCACAAAAAAAAGTCTTGTATCAAATCGCAAAAAAATACTCGCAGGAACTGATTTTCTTACCGCCGTATTCACCTGAATACAATCCTATTGAGCACACGTGGAGTGCTTTGAAGCGAAAGGTTGCTGGCTGTGTTCATCTATATGACTCCGTTTCTCTGGCTCTGGATGCCGTTTTAGAAGGCAATTAGCTATAGCCGTCCGTCCGCGTCCACTTTCGCAATGTCGGGCAACTTTAAGCACATTTGCTAGTGGCAAACGTGTTAGGGCGGGACGGACTGCAAGCATGGTACCGTAAAAGTGATAATAAAACGTGCAGGGCGGGCGGGAAAAAAAGCACCTCTATGATAGAAGGGCTTTGCCGCCCTCTCGCCAGTTTCGCAAGTGCGAAACTGGCGAGAGGCTCGCGGCAGAGGCCGTTTGCTGGGGCGAGTTCTGTTTGGGGTTTGTCAGTTTTTGCCGAAAGGCAAAAACTGGGCGGACGGAGCAACTTTATCGAGGAGATTTAACTTAGTCGTCCGCGTCCAGTTTGCAAGCTCGGACAACTTAAGCACATTTGCTAATGGCAAACGTGCTAGGGCGGGGCGGGCTGCAAGAATGGCATCGTTAAAGTGATAATAAAACGCGTAGTCCGTTCCTGTTTGCATACGCAAACAGGCTAAGGGTAACCTTCGGGACTGACAGCTGCATCGTTCAAGAGCTATTTTTACCGCCCGACGGAAACTAGCGAGAATCAAACAAAATGGAAATATCCGCTCATCTTCTCTTAAAAAACGCTTCGTTGAACACATCGGGAATATTTATTATACTCGCGCACATGGCACACGGGACGATGACAGCTGATAATCATGCGGCATTGTGGCGCGGGCGTTTTGAAGACGGGCCTGATGCGGATGCGGTGGATTTTGAAACTTCGATACATGATGATGCGCGGATGGCGCTTGACGATATTCGGGGAAGCCGCGCCCACGCTGCCATGTTGCTTCGGGCGGGGCTTATTTCGCAGGATGATGCGGCCAACATTGCTGACGCGCTTACTTCTATCGAACAGGATTTGACTTCCGGGACGCTTGCCGTTGACCGTTCGGCAGAGGATATTCATTCTTTTATTGAAGCGGTATTAACCGACCGCGCGGGGGAGGCGGGAAAGAAAATCCACACGGGGCGGAGCCGGAATGATCAGATTGCGCTTGACGAACGGCTGTATCTTTGCCGCTTTATTCCGGAGTTGCAAGGCGGCATTACGAGGTTGATTGCCGCGCTGCTCAATATTGCCGATGCGCATCGAAGCGCCCTTATGCCCGGCTACACGCACTTGCAGCACGCCCAGCCGGTAACGCTTGCGCACCACGTGTGCGCATGGAGCTGGATGCTCGTGCGCGATTGGGAGCGGCTTATGGACGCTAAAAAGCGCATTGCGGTCTCTCCGATTGGTTCTTGCGCTCTTGCAGGAAGTCCACTGCCGCTTGATCGGAGGTTTGAAGCGGCTGCGCTCGGATTCGACGCAATCTCCATGAATTCAATTGATGCCGTCTCCGATCGCGATTATTGCATCGAACTTGCGTCCGCGCTTTCGATTCTCCAAATGCACCTGTCGCGTTTTTGCGAGGAAGTGATTTTGTGGGCTTCGAGCGAATTTTCATTCATTGAGTTAAGCGAAAAATGGTCAACGGGCAGTTCAATCATGCCGCAAAAGAAGAATCCTGACTTTGCGGAGCTGATTCGGGGGCGGACGGGGCGCGTGTACGGCAATCTGATTGCCCTCCTCACCATGATGAAAGGGCTGCCGCTTGCCTACTGTCGGGATATGCAGGAAGATAAACGCAGTTTGTTTGATTCGTGCGACATTGCGGCTTCCTGCGTCGATGTGTTTACCAAGATGATTGCAAGCGCGCGCTGGAATACGGAGACGATGGCGCTCGGCTGCCGCGCTGGTTTTTTGAATGCGACTGACCTTGCCGACTATCTGGTGAAAAAGGGGATGCCGTTCCGGACGGCGCATTCGGTGAGCGCGCAGGCGGTGCGGCGTGCGTTGCAAAAGGGCTGCCGGCTTGAAGACTTATCTATAGAAGACTTTAGGTCGTGTTCGCCGTTGATTTGCGACGATATTTATGCGCTCTTGCAGCCGGAAGCGTGTGTGTGCGCACGGCGGACGGACGGCGGCACGGCTCCTGACAAAGTGGCGGAGCAGATTGCGGCATTGCAGGCGTTTATTGAAAAGGCGAAAACGGCAGGCGCATGAGCGCACGGCGTTCGTCTTCTACGGTTGAATGAGATTGTCGGGAGGCGTTCCGGCGGATTCCGGATAAGACTTGTTTGATAACTTTGTTGTCAACAGGCCGAAAGTTCATGATAATCTGTTCCAAAATGGAAGTTTTCGGGCAGGTTTATTGATAGCGAATACGGAATGCGAAACGAGCGGCTCTCGCATAGATTTTACGAATAGGAGTTTTGGGATGAAAAAATCGACAGGTTTTGCGGTTCTTTGTGCGCTTGCGGCGGCATTTGCGCTTGCTGGGTGCAAAAAAGCTGAGGCGGTTTCCGACAATTCGCTTGAAGCGTTGAAAGAGCGCGGCGTTTTCGTGCTTGGATTGGACGACTCTCTGCCTCCGCTTGGATTCAGGGACGAAGACAATGCGATTGTAGGCTATGACATTGATCTGGCCAAAGAGGTTGCCAGTCGGCTCGGCGTTGAATTTCAGGCGCAGCCAATTGATTGGGACGCAAAGGAAATGGAACTTGCAACCGGCAAGATTGACTGCATCTGGAACGGTCTGACTATGACGCCGGAGCGGGAAGCGGCGCTCGCTTTTACGAAGGCGTATCTTGACAATGAACAAGTGCTGGTTGTGCGGGCGGAAAGCGGCATCGAAAATCTTTCCGACATGGCGGATAAACGGCTCGGCGTACAAAGCGGCTCGAGTGCGCAGGATGCGGTGAATGCAAATGCCGCGTTCGTCGATTCGCTGAAAGAAATTATCTTTTTCAAGGATAATTTGACGGCGCTCAACGATTTGCTGGTCGGCGGCGTTGACGGCGTTGTTATGGATAGCGTTGTAGCCGCGTATGACATTGCGCAAAGCGGAAAACCGCTCGTTACAGTTGCAGAGCCGCTGGCTAAAGAGAAATACGGCATCGCATTCCGGAAGGACAACATAAAGCTCCGGGACGAAGTGCAAGCGCTCCTTGAACAGATGGCTGCCGATGGTACGGTTTCCGCCATTGCCGAACGCTGGTTCGGTCGCGATATTAGCGTAATCGGAAAATAACTGTCTGCATGGTAAGCATCCGTTATATAAAAATGCTGAAAGCGATGTTGCAGGGGTCTGTAACGTCGCTTGAAGTTTTTTTTCTTACAATACTATTTTCAATTCCGCTTGCAATTCCCATTGCGCTGGGGCGGATGTCTAAAAATGGCGCGCTCCGCGGCACAACTAACATCTTTTTGTTGATTATACGCGGAACGCCGCTCATGCTGCAACTTTTGGCGGTCTACTTTGCGCCCGGCCTTTTCATTCTCTATGTCAACAAAACATTTGGCTACAGCATTGCGTTCAGATGGGATCGTTTTACCGCCGCCATCATCGCGCTTGCGGTGAACTATGCGGCGTATTTTGCGGAAATCTACCGCGGCGGCATCGAATCTATTTCTACCGGTCAGTATGAGGCGGCAAAGGTCTTGGGCTACACGAAAACGCAAGCTTTCTTCTATATAATAGCGCCGCAGGTGGTTAAGCGGATTGTTCCTGCGATGGGCAATGAAGCGATCACGCTCGTAAAAGACACGGCTTTGGTACACGTCATCGGCGTTGCCGAGCTTTTGATGGTCGCAAAGGAGCGGCAAAATGCGCTTTCATCGTTTATTCCGCTTTTTATTGCGGGATTTTTCTATTTTGTCATGAACTGGGGCGTTTCCGCCGCTTTTACCGCGTTGGAAAAAAAATTGGACTATTACAAATGACGGCAGAAAATACGGAAGAAATTATTCAAGTCAGCAGCCTCAAAAAGTCGTTCGGAACGCTCGATGTTATCAAAAATCTTTCTTTTTCCGTGCGACGGGGCGAAGTGCTCAGCATTATCGGGCCGAGCGGTTCGGGGAAATCAACCGTGCTGCGCTGTATCTCGCATCTTGAACGGGTCGAACACGGAAAAATCTCAATTTGCGGCAAGACGCTGGTAAACGATGGCGTTTATGCGGACAAGGATGAGCTTCGCCGCATCGTGCTAAAGACCGGACTGGTCTTTCAGAATTTTAATTTATTCCCGCATTTTTCCGTGTTGCGCAATGTAATGGACGCGCAAATCCACGTGCTCAAAAAAGATAAGCGGGCGGCAGAACAGACCGCGCTCACGCTGCTTGAGCAGATGGGACTCATCGATAAGCGGGATTGCTATCCCTGCCAACTTTCCGGCGGGCAGCAGCAGCGCGTTAGCATTGCGCGCGCCCTTGCGCTGGAGCCGGAAGTGCTTTTATTCGATGAGCCGACGAGTGCGCTGGATCCGGAAATGACTGGCGAGATTCTGGGCGTGATAAAAAAGCTGGCGGCAAAAAAAATGACGATGGCGGTCGTAACGCATGAAATGTCGTTTGCGCGGGAAATCAGCAGCCACATCATTTTTATGGATGGCGGCATTATTGTCGAAGAAGGCTCGCCGGAAGCTGTCATTGACAATCCGACGCAGGAGCGTACCAAAGCGTTTTTAACGCGATTTAATCAATAGCCGCTTACAAAGCAAGATAGATGCGGCGCAGCGGCACAAAAAGGGAGATATATGAAGAGAATTCTAGGTTTAGCATATTTTTGTGTTTTATATTTTGGGGATGTTCATCGGTAAAGAACCTTAAAGATTATGATGATTTGACGTATGAGAAAAAAGATTATAGCGAGAAATAAGTTCTTGGCTCTATAAAAGTCTCGTCATTAAGATTTGTTTGGACAAAATATAATCCGAAAGACAATAAAACACTAAAATTAATGCAGCGTCTTGAGCAAAAGGCATTAAGAAAATATGGAAAAAATATTGATATTATCGCTGTTGATATTGGCAGTATGAATGGGAGCGGAACTACAGCTTTATAGATAGCAGGAGGCGTAATAGGGGGCGAGCGCTGCTGTGGTTGCTTATTCGAGTTTTTCAAAAAGGGTAACAAAAAATGGAAATGAAGATACTGAAATAACAAATGAAGCGGGGTATAGAGCTTGCATGGGTAGTCTTGCGGCATCTTTTACCGTTTTTTTATTTAAGGGAATCACAGCGAGCGGTATAGTAATTAGAGCTGATAAACCATATACATTCGGGACGCATATGTTCGTTTCTGATGATGAAATTGAAGCAGGTCATGATAAATATTTGCGTGATAGAAACAAATTGGAAGCAGAGAGGCAGGAACGGTTATTACAGAATAATAGTAATAGAGAACAATTAAATAATTTACGAACTCAACTCATTGTACGAGGAAAAGATACAAAAAGTCCAATTATAATTCTTATTAAGGGTATTATAGAGATATAAGTACTACTGATGGTGTAAATTGTTACGTTCGATTTATAAATATTTCCGATAAAATTGCAAAATATGTAAAAATTGATTTGACCCCATATAATAGGGTACTTGATCAGGCTTATTCACATATAGACGGAACCAGCAATAAAACTGTAACGGTAACCAATTTTATCGGTCCAAATGAAGAATATTATGCTTCTTGGACAAATGTTTGGTACAATTCTACTGTTCTTTTAATGGAAGTAACAAAAGTAGAGATGATATTTGCGGATAATACAAATTTAGTAATAGATAATGCGGAATTGTTGAAAAACATAGAATTTTCAGCAAATGAATATTCTCAGTATCTAGATTTTATGTCTCCAAATGCAACCTTAATAAAGTAATAGGATAAGAAAACATTGAGTAATGGCCGTATTGTTTGCTGTATTTGACTTTCAGTTTGTATGCTGAGACAAAATTAGACTCATATATATAATTTTTGAATAAGGGGAGTTATATTCTTGTAAAGAAAAATTCAAGACCTGCTGATTATTCCAAATATATAATTGCGCAACTATCATCTGAAGATAATGAAGAAAAAATGATTTATCTTGATGCAGAATTTGATTATGGGACTATTTTATTTAATATAGCTAGTTGTCTTCTAAAAATACATCTAGAGCCTGAGAACCGGAGTCATATAGATGAACGCAGCTAGCAACCTTTCGCTTCAAAGCGCTCCACGTGCGTTCAATGGGATTGTATTCCGGTGAATACGGCGGCAGGAAAATCAGTTTCTGCGAGTATTTTTTTGCGATTTGATACAAGACTTCTTTTTTGTGAAACGCCGCGTTGTCCATGATGATGACGTGCCCTTTCGGTAAACAGCTCAGGAGTTTGTTTTCAAACCAGTCTTCGAACACAGAAGCTTTCATCGTTCCGCTGTAGGTGTGCGGAGCAAGCAAGGCACCTTCACATTGTGCTG
>CAUTOX010000116.1:0-6602 GCA_963539665.1 uncultured Treponema sp. | reverse complement strand
TTGAGTCTTTCAGGATTTTTCGTGGATAGTTATTCAGCCATATTTGAACCTCAATAAATAACTTTGGATTAAGTTTAGAGAAATCCGTGCCTTTCGGGGAAAATCGTCTGAACATCCTGTTGTGATTTTCGTTTGTCACGAGTTCACTTGCACAATAAGGATGGGCAAAAACAGTTCCGTTCTTTTTGTGCTATCTGATTGCTTTTCAATTCCATCAAAATCCATGAATTCGGGCCGCCGTTCGCTGTGATAGACTTGAACAGTTTCTGGAAAGTCTCTCTGCCTAAAGACGATTCAAGTTTATTTAGTAAACCTGTTCGACAACGACCGAATGGCTTTTAGCGTTCGGCATTTTACTGATTATCTCGGTCCTTGTATTCCGTTCTGTCTGCGTCAGTGCACATTCATTGTCGAGGAGGCGTAGCTTTTCACCGTGTCGATTTGCCTGTCTCCGACTTCGGAACTGTTGTTTATGCATTCAGGCATGTTCGAGATGCTCCTTATTGCACATCCGATGCGTGAAAAATGCCTTTTTTATTTGTTTTAATATATTTTCTCCCTTTATTTGGAATATCCTTGATTGAGATCCCCTGAATTACATCGTCGGAAATGTAATTGTATAACGTCTTTTCATAGATTCTTGTTTCGCTGGGTTATGAAGCGTCTTTGAATGTTTGAATAACTGCATAGTGGCTGTATTTTTTATCGACTATTAAGTCTTTTATTTTTTCAGCCAGAACGGTATCGTTTCCAAGTTTTAGCGAGGCTCCTTTTGCCGTCATCTCGAATACCGCTTTCACCTGCGCATAGTCGGCGTTATATTCAAACTTTGCTTTGTAGAGGATGCTTCATACTCTACATTCTTCTTCGTATCTCCCGCAGAATGCTGCGCCTGCTCTTATGCAATATATTTGCATGTTCTTCCGTGTTTGTGATTTTAGGGAAATGATTTGTTCCTTTCTGATAAAACCCCTGCACGAATCTTTCATCATATGAAAAGCGTGTGAACTTTTTTTGTTTCCGTTAGTGTTGCCATAAGGTTTCTTTCCTCCGTTATTGTTTTTTGTTGGTCAACAAAGATTATAACAGTTCAAAGAAACCTTTTCTTTTTTTGGCGGCATTAGTATTTACAAGGTAGCGCAGCTCATAATTGACAAAAAATTATTTGATATATGCGTAGTATCATTATATAATGCTCCCATTATATTCCGTGCCATAATCTGCGGAATAAAAAGAGGAGCTCTATAATGATGAAATATGTTAAGGTTTTGCTTGGGTGCGCATTGATGTGTTCTGCGCTGCTTTCTTGTACAAAGGAAGAGAAAAAGAAGACGCTGATGGTCGGAATGGTTACGGATTCTGGAACGATTGATGATAAATCGTTCAATCAGGGAACGTGGGAAGGCATTAAACTTGCCGAAAGGGACTTGGGCGTAACGGTAAAATACCTGAAGCCGGTCGGCACAACGGAAGCCGATTACATCAAGGAAATTAGCAATCTCTATGATGCCGGATATAAGTTCATTATTTGTCCGGGATTTAAGTTTGAAACAGCAGTTTATAAGGCTCAGGAAAAATATGCGGATGCAAAGTTTGTTATTATTGACGGAAATGCGCATCCTGCGGATTCTTATGAGCCGCAGAACGGCCCGAACACTATCGGAATCAGCTTTTTGGAAAATGAATCGGCATTCCTTGCCGGCGTTGCCGCGGCTCTTGAAGTAAAAGAAGGGAACTTCGGATTTATCGGCGGAATGGCGATTCCTGCGGTACAGAAATTCAACTGGGGCTGGCAGCAGGGCGTAATATATGCAAACGAGAATCTTGGCACGAACATTACGCTGGAGAAAGAGAATTTCTTGTATCAGGGCGGGTTCTCTGACATTGCAGCAGGCCAGCAGCTTGCGGCTTCTATGTACGACCGCGGCGTTAATGTTATCCATGCGGCGGCGGGCGGCGTTGGCGTCGGCGTTATGAACGAAGCGAAGACACGGACGCAGGCGGGCAACAAGGTATGGGTCGTCGGCTGTGACGTTGACCAGTATTCAGACGGCATGATTCCGGACGGTTCGTCAATCATCATGACCTCCGCAATGAAATACCTTTCCCGCGCTTCCTACGATATGATTAAAGACGAGCTTGAAGGCGCATTTGAAGGCGGACGCTCGTTGCTTTTGTCGGCGAAGGAAAATGGCGTCGGTATTCCAGAAAACAATCCGAACCTTTCTGCAGAAGTACAAGGTCAAGTTAATGAAATTGCCGCTAAAATTAGAGCGGGTGAAATTTTTGTAAGCAGCGAACAGGGAAATCTGTTCGAATAGCGCTCCATTTTTAACGCCTGAACGAGAAGCTGCCGCTTTTCGTTCGGGCGTTTTTTTTATGCCGTGAATTGAAACCGGCCGTTATGTCGGCTCGCTTCGATTCCGCAACAAAATCCGGCGGAGCGGAGCCGCTGCAAGTCCCCGCTCTCTTAAAATGAAGGAGGATGAATTGAACGCATCCGATTATGTAATTGAAATGAGGAATATCCGCAAGGAATTTCCCGGAATCGTTGCAAACGACGGAATCACATTGCAGGTAAAACGCGGTGAGATTCACGCTATTCTGGGGGAAAACGGCGCGGGCAAGTCCACTTTGATGAGTATCCTCTTCGGCTTGTGCCGTCCCGATGAAGGCGAGATATTCGTAAAGGGCAAAAAAGCGAAAATCGCCAGCCCGAACGATGCGAATGCGCTTGGAATCGGCATGGTGCATCAGCACTTCAAGCTGATTCATAATTTTACCGTTACGGAAAACATTATTCTTGGCCGCGAAGACGGCTTTATCCTGCATAAAAGCGCGGCGGAAAAACGCATTAAGGCTTTGAGCGACAAATACGGGCTTTCCATTGAACCTGATGCGGTCATAAGCGATATAACGGTCGGGATGCAGCAGCGCGTTGAGATTTTGAAAATGCTCTACCGCGATGCGGACATCCTGATTTTCGATGAGCCGACTGCCGTTCTGACGCCTCAGGAGATAAATGAACTCATCCAGATTATGCGGAACCTGTCGGCGGAAGGCAAAGCGATTATCCTCATTACGCACAAGCTGCAAGAAATTATGGATTCCGCGAGCCGCTGCACCATCATCCGGAAGGGAAAGTTCATCGATGTGGTGGATATTGCGGCAACGACAAAGAACGAACTTGCGTCGAAGATGGTCGGTCGGCCGGTCGATTTCAAGGTGCCGAAGCAGCCGTGCAAACCGGGAGATGTCGTACTCGACATTCAAAATTTGACTGTATTAAAAGAAAAGAAACTTACTGCTGTCGATAATTTTTCGTTGGACGTGCGCGGCGGAGAGATTGTCGGTATTGCCGGCGTTGACGGCAATGGCCAGAGCGAGCTGGTTTACGCGCTTGCAGGCTTGATGCCGACAGAATCGGGCGCAATTATGTTGGATGGGCAGGATATTTCAAAAATGTCGATTCGAAAGCGCGCGGAAGCAGGCTTGGGACACGTTCCGGAAGACCGGCAGAAGCATGGGCTTGTCTTGCAATATTCGATTGCTGAAAATACCGTTATAAAATCGTATTACACCAAGGAATTCCAGCGGCACGGCTTTTTGCTGCGCGATAAAATAAACGCTTTTGCCGAAAAGATTGCCTCCGGCTTTGATGTGCGTTCCGGTCAGGGAATTTTGTCGAAGGCTGGCGAGCTGAGCGGCGGCAACCAGCAGAAAGCTATTTTGGGGCGGGAGATAACGCTTTTGCCGAAGCTGTTAATTGCCGTCAACCCGACGCGCGGTCTTGATGTCGGCGCGATCGAATCCATTCACAAAGAAATTGTAAAGCATCGGGATAAAGGCTACGGCGTTCTGCTTATTTCCTTTGAACTCGATGAAATATTCAATCTGTCGGATAGGATTGCCGTCATGCACCGCGGGCGGTTGAGCGGAATCGTAAAGCCTGAAGAAACAACTGCGGAAGAAGTCGGTTTGATGATGGCGGGCATGGGAGGCAAAAATGACTAAGTTTTCTCTGAAAAGCTTAAAAAGCGTAAAACTGTCGGAAAGCAAGTTTATTATCAGTTTGTCGGCGGTTCTGCTGGGCTTGCTTGCGGGCGCGGTTTTCATTGCATTGTTAGGAAATAACCCATTCCAAGCGTTTATCTATCTGTTCCGCGGCGGCTTGATGAACATCGAACGCTTCGGCAACACGCTGGCGACGGCGACCATTTTGCTGTTTGTCGGCTTGTCGGTCAGCTTTGCCTTTAAGACGGGACTTTTCAACATCGGCGCGTCCGGGCAAATGCTCATCGGGGGCCTGTGCGCAACGTATATCGCGCTGAATGTTCCGCTGCCGCGGCCGGTGATGCTGCTGACGCTGATTCTGGTTGCGATTATCGGAGGCGCGGTATGGGGATTCTTTCCGGGCCTACTGAAAGCGCTGTTTAATGTCCATGAAGTAGTTTCTTCTATTATGATGAACTGGACGGCGTATTGGATTGTGTACTATGCCGTTCAACTCCATTTGAAGGCGGAGGTCATTGAGACGGAAAGTCGTTCGCTTGCGGAAATTAATACGCTGCGCGCTGCGTGGTTGTCGAAGATTTTTAACAGCGACTACATCAATTACGGAATATTTTTAGGTATCGCCGGAATATTCTTCCTCAAGCTGGTTCTCGACAAAACGACGCTCGGCTTTGAACTAAAGGCGGCCGGTCACAATAAAAGCGCCGCAGAATATGCCGGCATCAAGGTCAACCGGAACATTATTTTTTCGATGATGATTGCCGGTGCGCTGTCAGGGCTTGCTGGGCTGACGTATTATGCGGGCTACTCCCTCAATATGCAGATTGGCGTTATGCCGTCGCAGGGATTTGACGGCATTGCGGTTGCGCTTTTAGGCGCGGGCAATTCGTTCGGCGTTGCGCTGAGCGCGCTGTTCTTCGGAATGCTGCACGTTGGCAAAGGTTTTATGAGCGCAAACACGACCGTTCCGCCGGAAATTGCGGACACCATCATTGCGGTTATCATTTATTTTACGGCGACCAGCCTTTTGCTGAAAAAATTCTGGGGTAAAATTGAACAGCTCCGGAAGAAGTCTGACAGCGTAGGACGTTCGTAAAATTGTATTTCAAGGGGCCTGTTCTGAAACAGATGCCTCTGAACTGGTTTACTGGAGAAGCGACCAATTCCATCCGGTTCGGCCGCTTCCTCTTGTTTGCCGCCCTGCATTCCCCAAATATTCGGGAATTGCAGAATTAAGCGGCGTTTTTAAGGAGAATTACTATGTGGCACACATTGACAATGATTTTTCCGTATGTCATTGCATATACAATTCCGCTTTTGCTCGCTTCATTAGGCGGACTTTACAGCGAACGAAGCGGCGTGGTGAATCTTGGGTTGGAGGGCTTGATGCTCGTCGGCTGTTTTGCCGCAGCTCTTGTTATACACAGTTTGCAGGGCGTTGTCCCGCTGACGCTGCTGATTTCAATCGGGCTGCTTGCGGCGGTTGCGGCGGGCATTTTGTGTTCGCTGCTGCACGCATTTGCATCAATCACGCTGAAAGCCGACCAAATTATCAGCGGCACGGCAATTAATATGCTGGCAACGGCCGTAACGGTCTATGCGGCGCGTTCGATTTTAGGCTCCGGCAACATCCGCGCATACAGCATTATCCGAAAGGACATTCCGATTCTTTCAAATATTCCGATCTTGGGGAAACTGCTCTTTTCTCAAAGTTACTGGAGCACGTGGCTCGTTCTGCTGATTTTGGCGCTTTCGTGGCTGCTGCTATACAAAACGTCATTCGGATTGCGTTTACGCGCGTGCGGAGAACATCCGTCCGCTGTGGCCAGCGCAGGAATCAACGTGCATAGAATGCGGTATTTTGCGGTTTGCGCAAGCGGCGCGCTGGCAGGTTTGGGCGGAGCGGTTATTCTGGTTACGTATTCAGGCGAATTCAACGGCAGCGTCGATGGTTTAGGCTTTTTGGCGCTTGCCGCATTGATTTTCGGCCAATGGAAGCCGCTTGGCATACTCGGTGCAACATTCTTCTTCGGCTTTGCCCGAACGGTGGCGAATGTATCGCAGGTCATTCCATCGCTCAGTGTCATTCCGCCGATTTGGCTAAAGATTTTTCCATACGTCGTAACATTGGCGGCGCTGGTGCTTTTCAGTAAACATTCGGTCGCTCCGAAAGCAGACGGCGAACCGTATTGAGAAACTCGTTGCCGGATGGCCTAATGCGCCGCCCGGCAGCTGCATTTTTCTCTATAGAATAGAGAGACCGCTGCAATTTTGACATCCCCTGTCGGAAACTTCCGTTTCGGAGCAGACTATACAGAAATGTCGACGTTCAAAACTCGAATATCCATTCATGAGATTTTTTATAAGAACCTGTTTAAAGTTTTAGAAAAAAGACTGTTATATTAAAACAATGAAACGTAAAACAAAGCTTTGGTTTAAAGCTCTTTATTTGAAAAAGACCTGAAATATATGAAAATTATTCCGTTTGAGCAGTTTAAATAGGAACATGGAAGGATTACACCGCTTCGTAAAAACAATGGCTCTTGACTAGCATCTATAAAATATTTGCTTAATTATTTTGAATAAAT
>CAUTOX010000115.1:0-6876 GCA_963539665.1 uncultured Treponema sp. | reverse complement strand
GAGGCATGGACTTTAGAAATCTGGAGGACGGCTATTTAGAAACAGTTGTTTCTCTTCTAAACAACCGTCCTAGAAAATGTTTAGGGTTGAAATCACCGCATGAAGTCTTTTGTTGCACTTGACTTTGTAATGTAGCGCCTACCTTACTGAGCTAAAAAAAGACAGCTTCCCAAGGAAGCTGTCTTTAGTGTTTGAAAAATAATATTGCAATCTAATCATTTCTATGATAGACCTGTTCGATAACTGCGTTGTCGAACAGGTTTAATGTTTTTAGAAAAAATGAGGTAGTTTTCTAGTATTTTTCCGGTAAATTCGACCTCAACCTATAAAAATGGCAAAAACTGAACCGCTATCACAAAAGTACAGTCTCTCAAACCCGAAAATAGAGGAATGGAAACAATGGTCAAATACAGTAAAGATTTTAAGGAACAGGACTGCTATTGTCGGATAAGCTAGGAGTGAAAAAGACAGCCGAGCAGCCGGGAATCAATTATTACACGATTGCAGAGTAGCGGAAGGCGAGAAAGCCGAAAAGCAAAGGAGGAGAGAATCGCATCGGACAAAACGCCGTTGAACAAGCGCGAACTTGCCATGCAGCAAGAAATACAAGAACTGAAAAAAGCAAGGTTTAACTGCGCAACCAAATACTGTTGCCGTAGTTTAACGTCAAGTTTCCTCATAGGAAACTTGAACTCCCCCGGTTTTTCATACATTGGTTCAGTGACTTTGGGCGTATCACTGTAAAAAGACTTAACAACCGCCAGTAACATGGGATTCTTTTTAGGCAGAATTCTTTTGCAAGAAACGCCTTTATATGCTCGCTCGTTGCCCAGCCGTGTATTTTCTTCACGCTTTCTAAAATGATGATGCTAACTGCATCTGTTATGCTGCAAAAATATCCGCCGTATTCCCGTTCTGTTCCAAGCTCTGTGAGCGCTTCTTCAATTTGTTCCCATCGCATTTTGTAATGCAGCATTTTTTTGCCGTTTAAATAGCGGTGGAGGAAAAGCGGATTTCTGTGGAAACAGCATTAGCCGCTTGACAGGATGCCCTCAAGCGTAAGAAGGAAGGTTTTTCGCCAGAGGCCGCTCGTAAAGCCGGTGAGGCTGCCGTCGGCTCCGATGACGCGGTGGCAGGGAATGATGATGCTGATGGGATTCCGTCCGACTGCATTGCCGACTGCCTGCGCTGACATTGCCGGCTTTCCGCGCTGTTCGGCGATGCGCTTGGCAATGGAGCCGTAGCTGACAGTTTTTCCGTAGGGAATGGTTGTCAGGATGCGCCAAACTTCCATTTGAAACGGCGTACCAGTCGGTAACACGGGAATCGTAGAGTCCGGTTTTGCGCCGGCAAAATATGCGTCCAACCAGTCGGCTGTTTGATTCAGTATAAAATCGCCGGAAGCGCCCCGTTCAACGATGGTAAAACCGCTGCCTGCCTTTTCAAATTTTTGATCGAACCAAAGTCCGGTAAGGTGTGCGCCGTCGGAAACGCCGGTTAGCTGTCCGAGCGGCGAATTATAGTGCAGGATGAAGTTCATGTTCCGCGTTGCCCGCATCGTACGCGGCGCCTGAGCCTTTCTTCAGAAAAGCGAGACGCCGATTTTCTCGCATACGCTAGTAGACGCTCAGGATGTCTTCAAGCGTATGCCGCCCGATGATTTTCATAAAACTTGCAAGGCGCGGCCCTTGATCCTTTCCGATAAGCGCCTGATACATGATGCGAAAGAGGTTTTTCGGCTGGATGCCTAATGCAACGGCGACATCGTAAATTTTTTGGCCGAGCGCTTTTTCATCCAGCTCATCGGTGAGCGGTACGCAGTCGCGATACACTGTACGCACCGCTTCCGTCTCCTCATCCGTCAGCTCCGCTTTCGTTCCTGCCGTCCGAAGCGAAAATTTAAATTCATCGGGCGCGCATTCATTCACCCAAAACCACGCGCATTCGGCGCGGCGGCGTAAGCATTCGATTTGTTCCTTCTTTACATCGCCGAGAGAGGCAATAACCTTATCAATATTTCCAGAATAGGTCTGCAAAAGCGTCGTAAGCATCCGGAATCCGATTTGGTACGGCATCATCTCAGGCATTTTGCCGTCAATCTGCGAAAGCTCGTATATCCGTTTTTCCTTATTGAAGCGCTCATCGTCTTTCGCCTTCTGTTCGCCCCACACAATTCGTTCCGTTGTATCGTAATCCTCATAGGTTTTCAGCACATCGAGGTCGAAGCTGATTGCAAACTCCGTATTCGGCCGCGTTCCGGCAAAAATATAGCGGAGCACTTCCGGTTGATAGACTTTGAGCGCATCGGCAAGAGCAATAACGTGCCCTTTGGAAGACGACATCTTACCCGGAATTCCTTTGAGATTGACGAAATCGTAACGCATGGTAATCGGCGCCTCCCAGCCGTAGATTTTTTTCGAAATAAGTTTTGCGGTGTCATAGGATCCGCCCGGCGAAATGTGATCCTTTCCCCCCGGCTCAAACACCACCTGCTCCTCATTCCAGCGCATCGGCCAATCGACGCGCCAGCCGAGCTTTATGCCGCCAAACGTGCGAATGTCGGCTGTTTCGGTATGACCGCACGCGCATTTGTAGGAAATGCTCCATTCTTCATCGTAATCGGTAATTTCCGTCGTATCTTTATTGCACTTGCCGCAAAAAATTGAAGTCGGCCAGTATGCATCATCTTCTCCCATCTTGTGCTGCTCATCGCGGGAGGCATTAAGGCATTCTTTGATGAGATTGCGCTTTTGCAGCGCTTTTTTCATCCCTTCGGCATAGCGGTTTTGCCGGTAGCGCGATGCCTGATATAAAAACTCAGGAAAAATGCCGACGCGCGGCAGTTCGTTTTCAACATCGATTTCATGATGCCGCGCATAATTTTCATCGCGGCCGGTCGTATCCGGAGCCATCGTAATTGGGTAGCGTAAATACCGCTCAAGCGTCTCAGGTTCCGGCATATTCGCCGGCACCTTGCGGAAAACATCATAGTCGTCCCACGAATAAATGAAACGAACGGTCTTTCCCCGCGCCCGAAGCGCGCGTACAACAAGATCGACGGTAATAATTTCCCGAAAATTGCCGATGTGAACCGTTCCCGACGGGGTAATTCCCGAAGCGCAGGTATATGAAGGCAAATCGCCCTTTTCCCGAATTATTTTATCCGCCATCTGATCCGCCCAATGGCAAAGCTCAGCGTTTTTGTGCATAGAATGTGAATCGTTAGACATGGGCGCAGTATATAGAATAAAAATGGAAGTTGCAAATCAGGGCGGACGTCGCGAAAACTCCCCCGCCCCTTTTCCCTAAACCATGCAGCGGATAAATCCGATGTTTTATAAGAAGGAGCCGGTTTTGTTTATGCGGCGCGGAAGGCGCGGCTTTCCGAATAGCGGGGCGGCGGCTGCTGAAAATGATATTTACGGATGCGCCGGACATTCGGCGCTTCTGCAGCGGGGTATTTTATGGGGAAAAAGCTGCGTTTTGCTGTTGCGGCGATGATGTTTGGATGCGTCTGCGCTTTCAGCAGGAGTTTGTCGTTTCAAATCGTTCAGCACAGCGACGTGCTGGATGAAGTGGGCGAACCTGCGCTGATAATTGAAGACGTAATCCTCAATCAATTTTTTGAAGCCGGATACATTGTAACTAATTCGCCGGCGCAAGCCTCATCTTCCGAGCAGCAAGATGAAAAACTATACAAAGTTGGTTTGAGCGAGGCGGCGGACGGCTCTTTTGAGCACTTCGTCCAAATTCATTTGCACTTTCAGGGCAAGGAATCCGACACGCTTGCAAGCCCGATATTAGGAAATATGGAAAAAATCACATGGAAAATCGTAAATGTGCGTACCGGAGCCGTATTAAGCGAGGATTCTCAGAAAATTGTAAAGCCTATCGGTAACGATTCGGAAAAAAGCGTCCGCACGTTTGCAGCGGAGTTTGCATCCCGCATTCAAAAGATTCTGCAATAGCAATGGGGTCTGACTTTATGAAAAGATATTTTTATTTTATACCGGCGTTGATTTTCAGCTGTCTCCTTTTTACTTCATTCTCATCTTCGATTGACGGTCGGGCGGTTATTGCTGCAAAGGATGACCTGCCGCAAGGCATCTTTGCAAAAACCGTCGGCTATCTTCCGGGTGACAGCATCAGCATTACAAACCTCAAGACAAAAAAAACGGTTGACGTATTGATTATCGGGACAATCAGCGCATCGGAAGGGGGCGCTGCAATCATTCTAACGCCGGAAGCGGCTGAACTGCTCGGCATTACGAAGCGCATGAATTGCACCGTAAAAATTACAAAACGTACGGGACAGCTTGATCATTCGGTGTCCGGCACTGCCGTTATCGGTGAGGGAATTGCGACAGAGGCCGAATCCGATGCGGACGAAGCGGTTGCCGCCGAAAAACCGGAAGTATCTCCTCCGGCAAGCGAAGCTGAGGCGGATAAAGCGGCCGAAAGTACGGCGGAAGCTGAAATTACGGAAGATGAAGCGGAGCCGGTTGAAGAAAAACAAACGGAGGAAGAAGCGGAAGCTGCTGTAGAAAAGGTTTCAGAGGAATCTGCGCCGCTTGCGGAGGAAAAGGTTCCGGTAGAGCCAGAGCCGGTTTCCGAAGTCGTCAATAATAGAGAAGAAAAAATTGAAACGCCGGTTGCAGAGCGAGTGGAAGCTGATGATGCGCTTTCTTCGGCTCCTGCGGAAGACCCGACACCGGATACAAAGGCGGAAAACACAAAGCCGCTCCCGTATGAAGCGGTTGAGGCCGATAAAATTGCGGACGAAGCGGTTGCAGCAGAAAAGATTGCGCCAGAGAACCTTACGGACGCAGAACGGAGTCCTGCGTATGAAAAACTTTCCGGCGCGGACGGCCTTCCTGATAACGATCCGGTTTTATGCGAAACGGTTACGGAGCATCCGGAGGATATCGGCGCGCTCGATAAAACTATTGAATCAAAGCGAGTCGAAGCGGACATCTCGGAAAGCCTTGCGGCAGAAGAAATGGTTGCGCCGGAGCCTGCAAAAGATACCGCTGAAACGAAAGAAAGCGGAGCCTACGCGCCGATTGTGTTGGTGCCGGCGGATTTAAATCCTCCTGAAGGAGGTGAAGAGATGACTGACAGCGCAGACGATACGGCAGAAGATTCGGCGGCTCCTGAAAAATCGGAAGCCCCCGCTCCTCTCCCAGAGCCGACTCCGGAAGCGCCAGCCTCAGCTTCAACTGATAAAAGTACCACCGTAAGCGACGGCGGTGCGCTCTCACAATATATTGTTCCAACGCTCAAGGAGCTTGAACGCGGAAAATACTATATTCAGATTGCGGTACTGAAAGATGTCAAAAGTATTTTGGCAATAATCGAAAAATACAAGACGCACTATCCGATTGCCGTTGTTCCGCTTGCAAGCGGCGCAGCGCAGCAGGTACTCATTGGGCCGCTTGGAATTGATGAGTATGGAGCGGTACAAAACCGATTTAAGGCCGATGGCTACAAAGATGCATTTATGCGGAAAATCCGATAAACGCTTAAGCAAAACGCGCGGCGCTCATAAAAAAAGCCGCAGTCTGCGGAGATTTCCTCTTGCAGCCTGCGGCTTTTATGCGTCAAACCGTTATTTTTTCTTTCCTTGATTTGCAACTGATTCCATCTTCGCTTTCAGCGCCTCTTGGTCGCCGAGATAGTAGCGCTTAACGACATTCATGCTGTCGTCGAACTCATAGACAAGCGGGGTACCGGTTGGGATATTCACATTGAGGATTTCATCGCTACTAAGCTTGTCGAAGTGCTTAACCAGTGCACGCAGCGAATTACCGTGCGCCGCAATAATGACTCGTTTACCGTTTTTCATGTCGTTCTTAATAACGTCTTCAAAGTACGGAACCGCGCGTTCGATTGTGGTTTCAAGGCTTTCGCATTGCGGAATGTCTTTAGGATCAACGGTGCGATAGGTTGCAAGACGTTTTTCGCTGCGGTCATCACTGTCTTCAAGCGCAGGCGGCTTAATGTCAAAGGAGCGACGCCAAATCTTTACCTGCTCTTCTCCATATTTTTCAGCGGTTTCCGCCTTATTAAGCCCCTGCAACGCACCGTAATGACGCTCATTGAGTTTCCACGTTTTGATGACCGGCAGCCAGTTGCGGTCAAGCTCGTCAAGGATATTATTGAGCGTATGAATCGCCCGCTTCAGATACGAGGTGTAACACACATCAAAGTCGTAGCCTTCCTCTTTAAGCAACTTTCCCGCTTGCCGGGCTTCTTCGTGTCCTTTTTCACTCAAATCGACATCTGTCCAGCCGGTAAAAAGATTTTTTTTGTTCCACTCGCTTTCGCCATGTCTCACAAGAACCAGTTTCATCATCATTCATGCCTCTTTTCGTTGTTTTGCAAGAGGATAACACAAGGAATGCCCTTATTCAAGGGAAGTTTCAATGGCATCACGGAAATTAATTTTTGCCTAAAATAGGTGATAACACATTATGTTTCAAAAGACATTGAAACATAATACCGTTTAAATGCAGATTTGATTGTGTCTTGCGTTTGCGTATGCCACTATATTATGCGCGGCTTTATGCAGCATATTGCTATTCTGCGGTATGTTCTTGCTTTGAATCCAACATCTATCCTCATCAAAATCTACATCTAACAGCCAGCGCATCATTGCCACTGACCATTCTGTTCTTGCATGGTGTAAAAGTTCGGCGGCTAAACCGTTATCATAAAAGTGCAGTCCCTTAGTATAGCTAATTGCCTCCTAAAACGGCATCCAGAGCCAGAGAAATGGATACATATATAGCTAATTGCCTTCTAAAACGGCATCCAGAGACTAAGACGCTGTTTAAGGTTTTCTAAGCAGAAGCGATATAAAAGTCAGTATCATAA
>CAUTOX010000114.1:0-6926 GCA_963539665.1 uncultured Treponema sp. | reverse complement strand
CCTAGTTTAATAAGTGAGTAATAGCTAGAAGCGATTCAAAAACTGAATTCCGTGGGAATTGATGCTCATCTGCTTGATCCCTGTAACTTTCAGAAACCGGTATGTTTAATACTTCTATGGACGGTCAAACGGATTATGCGGAGCCGCTCAATGCGGCCGAGCCTGCCGACTTCAAGCGCATTTATGAAGAGTCGATGCAGATGCTCTATAAAATCGCATACCGCATCGTAAGTGACGAAGAAGCGGCGGAAGACCTTGCCCACGATTCGCTCATCAAAGCGAACGAAAAGCAACTGCGCTTCCCGACGATTAATGATGCAAAATACTGGCTTATCCGCGTGGTAAAAAATGCGGCGCTCAATTACGTCAAAAGAAAGTCGCGGGAACGCAAAGCGTATCAAAAAGCGTTATACGAAGATCACCGCAAAGCGCTTTCGGGAGAAACGGAAACGCTGCAAGCGGAATCAATAAAGATTGCGCAGGAAGCATTGAGCAAACTGCCCCCGAAGTTGAAGGATGTCATCGTACTTAAAGAATACGGCGATATGAATTACAAAGATATTGGCAAAGCGCTTGGAATTACGGAAGGCAACGTAAAAGTCCGCGTATTCCGAGCGCGCAAATTGCTTGAAGAAATGTTAGGAGCTGACGATGTATACTTGCCCAACTGATGATATTCATTCCGTCTACCTTGACGGCGAGCTGCCAAATGTTTACCTGCAACAATATGAAGCGCATACCAAAACGTGCGCCGGTTGCGCAAAGAAACTGGAAAGTCTGCGGGCGGTGCGGAATCTTTTGCGGAAAGACAGCGATGCGCTTACGCTTGACGCGATTGCAATGGAAGAAAGTTTTAAGCGGCTCGGCACAAAGCTGCGCTATTCAAAAAATACCGCAAAAGCATACGCATTCCCGAAAACGCTTTCGATTCCGGCCGCAGCGGCTGCGGCTGCATTCATTACGCTCCTTCCATTCGGGAAAGGGATGCCGAAAACCGGCGGCGCGCCGATGCCGGAGATTGCGGCAATCGTAAAACCGCAAGTTTCAATTCCAAAGCGGAATGTTATTATCAACGGCAACATCATGGATAATTTTTCGCGCAATGTAAGCATGGGCGGCGCATCAGATTTCACCTACAATGACGTTTTCCGGCCGCACTTTGATTGCAACGACGAAGACATCATCGCAATCCGCGTTTCTATGCCCTATCTCAATGACAGCGATTCGGAAATAATGGAAATACAACTGCCGGTCAACACGATTTTAGGGCAGTTGAAGTGAATGTAACAACCGCGTTCGACTATTTTTTCCGGAAATCGCCGCTCGTGCGCGCTCTGTGCTGGGCGGCAATTGTTGTTATATTGCTTGCAGGGTCGGCGGCATTTAGCGTCAAGTTTAACCGGAAGCCGGTTATTGAGGAATTAAATCCGCCCGTCGGCGTACCCGGCGAAGTGATTACGATACGCGGCCATGCGTTCGGCAAAGAGCGGAGCATCGGCTACGTCGACTTCGGCGGTCGGCACATCACTGAAAGCGCGTATGTCCTGTGGCAAGACGATGAAATACAGCTCATCCTGCCGCCGGACATTCAAGATAGCCTTGTGCGGGTTCGCACCAAATACGGCTACTCAAAACCGGCGTTTTTCACAAATGCAGATGCAGCTCCGGTTGCCGTTCCCCCTGAAGTTCCGTCCGATATGCCGACAATCAGCGGCATTAGTCCAACGGAAACCGCGCCGGGTAAACTGCTCATTATAAAAGGAGAAAACTTTGGCGACGCGCGGGAAATATCGCAGGTTCGCTTTTCTGCGCAACAAGAAGGCGCCGTTCGGAATCCGGCGCAAGGAGCTGGCGGCAGCGAAAGCGGCTTTATTTTTTGCGACGATGCCAATTTTGACTACGAATATTGGAGCGATTCCGAAATCAGGGTGCGCGTACCGGATGGCGCTGCATCGGGGACGGTGTGCGTACAAACGTCGCGCGGCGAGTCAGCCGCTTATCCGGTTATCATAGACGACCGCGCCGGAACAAAGCGTTTTCTTTCTCCGAAAATCTATCTAATCCAGACGGCCGCCGATATTGAGCAAACGGAAAATGACTCGGTTACTCTGCGTTGCCCGCTCCCATTCCGTTCCGCCGCGCAGCCGCTTGTTCAGCTTGCCGCGCAAAGTCAGGAGCCTGCCGTTGAAGATTATCAGCGCACGGCGGTTTTCCGAATACTCGGCGGGCAGAACAATGGGAAGAAAAAACGCTTTTCTCAAAACTTTATGATTCACGTTTATGAAATACAAACGCGCATTAATCCTGCCAAACTGGAAAAATACGAAGGCATGAGTTCAAAGCTGTACGCAAAAGCGACGCAGGCAGACCGCTGCGTACCATCCGATGCGCCTGAAGTGCGGACGCTGCTTTTTAAGATTATCAAGAACGAACGAAATCCTTACGCCATCGCATCGGAGGTCTATCAGTATATGCTGTCGGCATTTACGCTATCGGAAAAGGAAGCGGCAAGGGATCCGCTGAATTTATTGCGGAGCGGACGCGGAGATGCGTATGATTTTGCCGTTATTTTTACCGCCTTGCTGCGCGCCGCAGGGATTCCGGCCTTGCCCGACAGCGGCATATTGATTCATTCCGATTTAAAAACGCAAAACCACTGGTGGAGCGAGTTTTACCTGCATGGATTCGGGTGGGTGCCGGTTGATCCTGCATTGGGCGCAGGACTTGAATACCGGTCGTGGCATAAGGGCCTCGATACGGCTGCCTACTATTTCGGCAACCTTGATGCCCAGCACGTACTCTTTTCGCGCGGGTGGAATGAAATCAAGCCGTCCTCTCCGCAAAATAAAATTATCGAACGCTACAAGACGTTCGCTCTGCAATCGATATGGGAGGAAGCGTCCGGCGATGCCATCAAATACAGCTCGTATTGGGCGGTTCCGTCGGTCATCGGCGTCTACTAGGGGACGTTCAGGGTGAATGCCGACAAGACGCAAAATAGATTCGGAGCTTTCCGAAACGGAGGGGGACAAGTTTTGTTCCTTTTGGAGGTTATATGGACACGAAGATTCTTTCTGTCGGCGGCTCGATTGTTGCGCCGGACAAACCGGATGTCGCATTCCTGAGCAGCTTCATTCCCGCGCTCGGCGAATGGCTTTCGGAAAATAGTGAGCGCCGCTTGATTTTGGTTATCGGCGGCGGGGCGCCTGCGCGCGTTTACCAAAAGGCGTACGCGGATACGCTGGCGGCGCTGAATGCAAGCGGCGCGGACGATGCGGCGGACTGGCTTGGCATTATGGCGACGCGGCTTAATGCTGAATTGGTGAAAGCGTTGTGCGGTTCGCTATGCAAGAATGAGGTCGTTTATAATCCGATGGAAAAAATTGAATTTTCCGGCCGGATTCTTGTGGCAGCCGGCTGGAAACCGGGTTTTTCGACCGACAACGATGCCGTTATCCTTGCCGAAAACTTTGCGGCCAATGCGGTAATCAATCTGTCGAATATCGAAAAAGTCTACACGGACGATCCGCGTAAAAATCCGGATGCAAAACCGCTCGAGCGCATTTCGTGGCCGGAGTTCAGAAAGATGGTCGGCGATGACTGGACGCCCGGCAAAAACGCTCCGTTTGATCCGGTTGCTTCAAAAAAGGCGGAAACGATGAAGCTAACTGTTATCTGCGCTGCCGGAAAAAATATTGAAAATATAAAAAACATCTTAAACGGCAAAGCGTTTATCGGCACAACAATCGGCGGCTGATACTGCATTCCGGAAACAGCGCGGCAAAACGGAAGCGGATTTCGGGAAGCGCCGCGTTAGTTTTCGGAAGCAAGAATCCGCGCCCGCAATGAGCGTAAAACTTTCTGCGGGAAGGGCGGTTTATAGGGGGCTTTAGGAAAAATTATTGTCTTCCCCAATATGTTCTATCATATTTTCCGCATTCATATTGGAATGCAGGCGTAAAGAGCCTTTCCTTGCAATGTAGAGTTATAGCTCCTTGCCTTCTCTCTAAAACCGCATCGAGAGCCTCTGCGGCGGAGCTGTAACGCTGGATTCGACTTGCAATATTTCGCTTAAAAGCGCTCCATGTGCCTCAACCGAATTATATTCGGGCGAATATGGCGGTAGAAAAATTAATGTGTGCGGGGATTTTTCATAATTTCATACAAGACATCTTTTCTGTGAAATGAAGCTTTGTGCATAATAGATAAATGCCTGTAAATATGACTAAAAATCCTATATGCTCTTCATATGGCGTATGACTGAGATTTAAAATTGCAAGAAATTAAATATACAGAAGAAGGCCTCACGTTGGCACTGGCTGTGGAGGTATGTAAAGTAAATATCGGTACACTCATTGGCTGGAGAAAACGATACAGAGCAACCGGAGACGTGAAAATGAAAATTCGCCGTCCGGTCAATAAGAAAATCATTCCTGAAAAACACGCACCGTTCGACAACATCGAACAGGACTACGAGTTCTAAATCGCACAAATAGCACGACTGCGAACATCGCATTTCAAGGTAACGTTCCGCCAACCAAAGTTTCCGAACTGGTTTAATCATCAAATATGTAGAAGAGCAATCCTGATGCCTACCTCAAAGAAATCGCGGAAGTCTTAGGCTGTCATTCATCTTCCGTACTGAAGCGACTGAGAAAAAGGTTACGCGAAAAAAGAGTACCCCCCTACAAAGAAGAATCCTCCAAACAAGTAGAGGCGTATTTAGAAAAAATCAAAGACATTCCCAAAGAAAAGCTCGTATATATCGATGAAACCGGAATCCAGACGCAGATGTACCGCCAATATGCGCGCAGTAAACGCGGAAAGCGCGTCAACATCCGCATTAGCGGCAAGCGTCATGCTCGAATTTGGCTTGTTGCGGCACAATGTGAAGGCGCCTTGCTTGCTCCTCACACCTACAGCGGAACGATGAAAGCTTCTTTGTTCGAAAAGTGGGTTTGAAGACAAATTGTTGAGCTGTTTGCCGAAAAGGCATGTCATCATCATGGACAATGCAGCCTTTCATAAAAAAGAGATTTTGCAGAACCTTGCAGGGAAATACTCGCAGCGATTGATTTTTCTGCCGCAGTATTCGCCTGAATGCAATCCTATTTAACACAAGTGGAGCACTTTGAAGCGAATGGTTGCTGGTTGTGTCATCTATATGCATCCGTGTCACAGGCTCTGGATGCCGTTTTACAAGGCAATTAGCTATAGTATTGGATATGTAAAAAAGTCAGAGGCCTTTTTTATTTGTTTCTCATAAATGCAATCTCCGTCGTCATTGTACTCATGCCACACCTCACCCCCAGAAAGCATTTTTTCGTGAATCAGATGCCCTTGGCTATCATACTCGCCAACGTACTCGCAAGAACACCTTCTAGAAACGGTTTCACCGCCCATCGTTACTTTCACATAAGCGTATTCGCCTATTTTCGGTAGTCTACGGCTTTCATCAACATTCAACGGCACTGGTGTTGTATTTACTTGCATCATTGTACTCCTTGTGTTGTTTATGACAAAATGTATATAGCCAGTTTTTGATGGATGCACAGGGGGCATGAGCGTAAAATCTAACTCCATTCTTATTCGTTTTGCATAAATGCACTAAACTTAGTATGACTTAGAATCTGGTTGGAGTTTCATAAAAAAGATTGTTGCAACGGTCAATAGCATAGATTGCAGAGCAGAATAAAACCTTATGCCTTTTATTTTTCCTTCCAAAAAAACTTTGTTTTCAAGCTAAACAAAGCTTCGTTCTACGTTTCATTGATTGGAAAGACCTGAGATATATGAAAATTAATCCGCTGTAGTTTCTTTTATTTCTGTAAAGTCCCCCGCCGCCTATTCCTTTTTACACGGTTGGGAGTGGCGATGGACTTTAGCTCAGAAGCAAGCCTGTCAATTATTTCAAATCCATCCGGTAAGGGAATTTCCGTTCATGCGCTGCATACTGACTGAAAATACTAAGTGGGAAATCACCTTTAAGTTTTTCAGGCAGTCCCATTTTCCGAAAATCCTCTCGAACGGCAACTTTAGACCGCGCGTTTTTGCCAATGGATATGACGGAGGCGGAATCTTTATGGGCGCCGGCACGGAACTCAGTTTTTGCCTAATACTGTCAGTAAATGCAGAGGATCCATAAGGCAATCGAACATAATATGAGACATAGGTGTTTTCTTGGAATGTTTATTCTTATAGATTCTGGCAAGATTCAATGCAAGTTTTCGTGACATATTCATATTTTTTTGAATAGTTTTATTTTGTGCCCTGAAATAGTCTTCCCTATAACGTACGTCAAGCAGCCAATGCATAGTTTCAACGCCCCATTCCATTCTCGCATGGTGAAGCAGGTCGGCTGCTGTTAATTCTTTGCTTGATATATAATAATGCCATTGCTCCGTAACCTTCCCCTTGTACTCAAAATGCGTTTTTATCGCACCTATACACTTGAGTCCAGGCCATTGCCTACCTCCAGGCATCCATGACACATCATTCGTCGTAAACGCACTTCTTGTTTCAATCCTTCCGTGTCCTTTTTCCGTCTTACTCACGCTGTTCATTTTCGCTCTCAACTTGTCATCTTGAACATATTCTTCGATATCCGCCTTTAATGTCTGCTGATTGCTCTTTGCGCATAAAAGATAGTCGGCTTTTGCCTCAACAATCGCCTTTGCAGTCTCAATCTGGCAGTTCATGGCATCGGCAACAACGATGCAGCCGCTTATTTCAAGAGTTTTTATCAGCTCTTGGACTGCGGGGATTTCGTTCGATTTACCTTCGACGCTTTTTTGCGCAAGGGTAACGCTAAAGTTCGCTCGCGTATGCACTGACGATGTGCAGGGGACTGTCGTATTTTGCCATTTTTGCGGTGGAGCGGATTGTTTTTCCGTCCAAAGACACCGTAACAGGACGTTTTTTCTTTG
>CAUTOX010000113.1:0-7059 GCA_963539665.1 uncultured Treponema sp. | reverse complement strand
GCCATGCGCGAATCGATGTCGTTTGCGCTTGCCGCTTGAGCCGCAGGTTTTTCCGGTTTTTCTTCCGTCCGCTTTTTGGGCGGCAGCTTCGACGCGGCTAACTCCTCCTCCGTTGCTTCTGGAATGTCAGCAATAGAAAAGTCCGGGATGGACGGCGGTGTGTCTTGGCGCATGATTTCTGCCATGCGCGAATCGATGTCGTTTGCGCTTGCCGCTTGAGCCGCAGGTTTTTCCGGTTTTTCTTCCGTCCGCTTTTTGGGCGGCAGCTTCGACGCGGCTAACTCCTCCTCCGTTGCTTCTGGAATGTCAGCAATAGAAAAGTCCGGGATGGACGGCGGTGTGTCTTGGCGCATGATTTCTGCCATGCGCGAATCGATGTCGTTTGCGCTTGCCGCCTGAGCCGCAGGTCTTTCCGATTTTTCGGCCGTCTGTTTTTTGGGCGGCAGCTTCGACGCGGCAAGCTCCTCCTCCGTTGCTTCCGGAATGTCAGCAATAGAAAAGTCCGGAATGGACGGTGGGGCATCTTGGCGCATGATTTCTGCCATACGCGAATCGATGTCGTTTGCGCTTGCCGCAGGAGCCGCAGGTTTTTCCGGTTTTGCGACCGCTTCCTTTTTCGACGCGGAAACCTGCTCATCCGCATCGTCATCCGGTTCATCTTGGTACGAATCGAGCGTATTATCAGTCAGCACTTCATCATCGTCTTCTGCAAAATCGATGATAGACGGATTGTCGCATTCCTCTTTGACAGAAGGAACTGCTTGATACACGGCGCCTTCCGCCTTGAACACCGCCGTATCTTCTCCATCGCGGTTTTTCCGGTACAAGATTTTTCCGTCTGCGGATGTGTAAAAGAGCGGATTTTCACCTGCAAAGCGGAGGCGTAGGAGTTTCGGGCAGTCGGAGATGGCTCCGTCCTCAAATTCCTGAAGCGCGGCCGGTAAAATAATGGTTTGGAGATTCTTGCAGTCGGCAATGGCCCCGCGGCAAATCTTTGTTACGGTATTCGGAATTGCAAGGGACACGATCGACGAACAGCCGGCGACCACCGATGGCGGCAGTGTTGTCGCGCCGAAGCGGAACGGAATGTCTTTAAGGGACGCGCAGCCGAAAAAAAGGCCTTCCGGCAACTCGCTGACTTCAAGCGGCATTTCAATATGCGTGAGCGCAGCGCAACCGCTAAATAGGTAGGGCGCAAGTTTCCGAAGCCCTGACGGTAAGCGCACCCATTCTAGTTTTGCCGAATTGCTAAACAGGCAGCTGCCGACTTCTCTTACGGATTCCGGCAAAGAAATCCGCGTCAGGTTGCAGCACGTAAACGCTTCGTACCCGATTTTGACCGCTCCGTTAGGTACCGTACCGGAAAATGCCGAGGAGGTTTCATCAATGCCCAAAACGCATTTGCCGTCCGAAGTATAAACAAGACCGTTTTTTCTGACTGTAATATCTTCCATAATGCGCTCATTCTAATTCGTAAAACGATAGATAGCAAGTGAGTATGCCGCTCGTTCCAAAAGCCTGTATCCGCTCTACGAGGCCTTCTTTTTTCCGCCTTCACGATGAAAAGCCGGACGCCGCATTCTCCCTTGAATGGACGAATACCGTGATTTCTGCTATAGTCGCCACGTTCGATAATGTCGCTGTCGAACAGGCCAACGAGTTCAAAATCGCAGCGCATAGATGATTTTGAACGTCGCATCTCAAGGTAACTTGTTCTAAACAGGTGTAGTCTGCCGAAATTCACGGCAGCGACAAGGAAAAATCTGATGACAAAATACATTTTCGTTACAGGCGGCGTTGTTTCCGGTCTCGGGAAAGGCATTGCCGCGGCTTCTATCGGATTGATTTTAAAAAACATGGGATTGAAGGTTATAAATCAAAAATTCGATCCGTATCTGAACATCGATCCGGGTACAATGAATCCCTGTCAGCACGGCGAAGTGTTTGTAACGGACGATGGGGCGGAAACGGATTTGGATATTGGGCATTATGAACGCTTTACCGATACCTCTTTGTCGCGTTCGTCGAACACAACGGCAGGGCGGGTGTACTTGTCGGTACTCAATAAAGAGCGCGAAGGCGGTTTTAACGGGGGGACGGTGCAAGTCATTCCGAATATAACCGAAGAGATTTTGAGCCGCATGATGCATCCAACCGCAGAAAGCTGTGCCGATGTGGTAATTACGGAAATCGGCGGAACGGTCGGCGACATTGAATCCCTGCCGTTTATTGAGGCGATTCGGCAGATGAAATATAAAGTCGGCGAGGAAAACTGCTGCTACATTCACCTGACGCTCGTGCCGTATATCAAAACGGCGGGCGAAATCAAAACAAAGCCGACGCAGCACAGCGTAAAAGAGTTGCAGGAGCTTGGCATTAAGCCCGATATTTTGATGCTCCGGACGGAAATGCCGATTGATGTTTCCGCCCGCGAAAAACTTGCCGCATTTTGCAACGTGCGGAGTTCTAATCTTATTCAAAATATTACGGCGCATTCCATTTACGAAGTGCCGCTTCAAATGGAGCAAGAAGGGCTGGGAGCTGCGGTATGCCGGACGCTTGGAATGAAACCGATGCGCTCGGATCTTGCCGATTGGCAGAAAATGGTCGAACGCTTTAACAATCCGCTTGAGCGCGTCAAAATTGCGCTTGTCGGAAAGTACACGGAACTGCACGACGCCTACCTTTCCGTTGTGGAGTCGCTTGTGCACGGCGGCATTCATAACCGGACGGCGGTTGAAATCGACTGGATTGATGCGGAAACGATTACCGGCGCGTCCGCCGCAGCGGAGCGGCTCAAAGAGGCTGACGGCATCATCGTGCCCGGCGGCTTCGGCGAGCGGGGAATTGAAGGAATGATCGCTGCTGCAACATACGCCCGAACGCGCCGCGTTCCGTATTTCGGCATTTGCCTCGGTATGCAGATTCAGGCGATTGAGTACGCGCGGAGCGTGCTCGGCTTTAACGGGGCGAATTCGACGGAAGTGGACAGCGCAACAGCCTTTCCGGTCATCGATTTACTGCCGGAGCAAGACGGAAAGATTTTAGGCGGAACGCTCCGGCGCGGAAAGTACTCGTGCGCGCTGCAAGAGGGAACTCATGCGTACCGCGCATACGGCGCGCCGCTGGTGTCGGAGCGGCATCGGCACCGCTATGAATTCAATAACATATATATGGAAGATTTTAAACGCGCCGGACTAATAATCGCCGGAATAAATCCTGAACAGCAGCTTGTTGAGGTTGTTGAGTGTCCAGATCATCCGTGGATGGTTGGCGTGCAGTTTCATCCCGAATTCAAAAGCCGGCCGAACCGAGCCGGTCCCCTGTTCCGCGACTTTATCGCGGCGACGTGCGCTTTTAATCGCGCAAAAAACTAAACGGAGCGTACCATGAACAGACAAAAAATTGTCGTATTGGATTTCGGAAGTCAATACGCGCACTTGATTGCAAAAAGGTTTCGTGCGCTCGGATTTTATTCGGAAATTGAGTTGCCTTCCGCGCCGCTGACCGCATTTGAAAACGCCAAAGGCATTGTCTTTTCCGGCGGGCCTGCATCCGTGTATGACGATGAAACTCCGGTCTTCAATGAGGAGATTTTGACGCTCGATATTCCGATGCTCGGTTTGTGTTACGGCCATTACGTGCTGAATGCCGGAAGCGGCGGGACGGTCGGGAAGGCTGAGCGGGGCGAGTTCGGGTTTGCAAAATTGAAGCCGATGGCTGCCTCTCCGCTTTTTGACGGCATTAGCGGGAGCGAGCAGGTATGGATGAGCCATCAAGACGAAGTTACGCTTCCGGGCGAAGGCTATGAGTGCATCGGCAGTACGGAAAATTGCCGGTATGCGGCTTTGCAGAATCTTTCTAAAAAGCGATTTTCCCTGCAATTCCACTGCGAAGTCAAAGATACGCCGTGCGGCAGCCGGATTTTTGAAAATTTTGCGCGCTTTTGCGGCATGGCTAAAAACTGGTCGGAAGCGGATGTGCTCCATACCATCCTTGACGGCATAAAAACTGCGGCGGACGGCAAGAACGTCATGCTGTTTTTGAGCGGCGGCGTTGACAGTACGGTTACGTTTGCGCTGCTGAATAAAGCGCTTGGGACAGAGCGCGTACTCGGTCTTCATATTGACAACGGTTTTATGCGCAAGGACGAAAGTCTTAAAATTGCGGAAGCCTACGCCGCTGCCCGATTCGATAATTTTATCATCGAAGATGCGAGCGAAACGTTTTTGGAAGCGGTAGACGGCCTCACCGACCCGCAGAAGAAACGGGCGGCGATCGGAGAAACATTTATCGCCGTGCGGAATGCGGTTCTTGAACGCCGAAAGCTCGATGGCGGCGCGTGGCTGCTTGCGCAGGGAACCCTTTATCCTGATGTTATTGAATCCGGCGGCACGAAAAATGCGAAGGTTATAAAAACGCATCATAACCGCGTTGACGGCATCCTTTCGCTCATCGAAAAAGGCTTGATAATCGAGCCGCTGCGGGAGCTGTACAAGGATGAAGTGAGAACGCTCGGCCGTGCGCTGGGACTTTCCGACGCGCTGATTATGCGCCATCCGTTCCCCGGGCCGGGGCTTTCGATTAATGTCCTCTGCTCCGACGGCGTGCTGAGCGCAGAGGATGCCGCCGAACTCGAACTGGCAAAGAAGGAAGCGCGCGATATTGCGCTCGATATGTTTTGCGAACATTGCGCCGCCGCGATGCGGAAAACCGTGTTGCCGGTGCGCTCGGTCGGCGTGCAGGGCGATTTCCGGACATACCGCTTTCCGTGCAGCTTGAGTTTTTTAAAAGATGCGGACGGTTTTTTCCATGTGCCGAAAATCTGGGAAAAACTTGAGCGCGCAGCCGGTAAAATGACGAGCAACGCGCGTTTTATCAACCGCACGGTAATTCAGCTCTATCAAAATCCGGCTGTTACCGATGGACAGCTGCGCTTGCAAGCAGGATATTGTACGCGCCGTAGGCTTGACCAAACGCGGGAGGCGGATGCAATCGTTCTTGCCGAACTGCATAAAAGCGGCTGGTACGAAAAGATTTTTCAGCATTTGACCATCAATCTGCCGTATGCTTCCGCCGCCGACCGCTGTTCGCTTGCGCTTCGGCCGGTGTGCAGTGAAGATGTGATGACGGCGCGCTTTGCAAAGCTGCCGCATGAGCTTTTGGCGGCAATAACGCATAAGATTGCGGCGTTGCCCTACGTTGATGCGATTTTCTTCGATTTAACGGATAAGCCGCCGGCAACATTCGGCTGGGAGTAGGGGAGAAGGAGGCGTAGCCCATCCATCTGTTGCATCAGGCGCGAGTGGGGGCTGCGCCTTCGCGCCGTATAAATTGCGTGTCTCTTGCGGCCGTAGGCCTTGGCTTTCCGCTTTTCATTCCTTGCGTAATTTCTAGTCCGCTTACGGGCACTGGCAATCAATTTTGCATCTGTAAGCGCTTGAGCGCCCTTTTTTCTAAGGAAATCGGCAACTGGAGCCTTCGTTTTCCAGTTCCTTCTATTTAACTGTTTTGATGCGCTCAAAAAATGCCGTATATATAATATACGGAGCGTCTATGAAAAAGGGCTTTTTGATTAGTATCTGCGCTGTCGCGGCAGCCGCTTATGCGCAAAGCGATGGGGAAAAGATGTTTAAATCGAATAATCCATCCGCAGCAGTTCCGCTTTTGGAGCAGGAAGCGGCATCGGGGAGCGTCGGCGCAAATACGTTCAATTTTTTGGGGCTGGCGTATTTTCAGCTTGGCAATTACAACATGGCGCTTCAAGCGCTCAACCGCGGGATGGGCAATCCGCTTTCCGACAAAAAGCTTTTGGCCTTCAATGCGGGCGACATTGCGTATGCGCAGGGCGATTATCAGGGGGCGGAGCGGTATTTTTCGATTGCGCTTTCGGTGCAGCCGGATTTCTATGACGCGATGCTCAACCGCGCGAACACTCGTCTTATGGCGAATCGCTTTCAGGATGCGGCATCGGATTACCGCGCGTTTCTTGCAGCGCGGCCGTCGGATGCGCAAGCGGACAGCATTCGGCGCATTCTCGCCTATCTTGAAGAAGAGGTTCGGGTAGAGGATGCGGAAAAATCCCGACTTACAGAGGCGCAGAACCGTCAGATGCAGGAAGAATTGAGCAAGCAGAAGAGCGAATTTGAAGCGGCCGATGCCTTGCGGAAATCCGAAGAGGAACTTAAACGGCGGCAGCTTATCGAAGAGGTCGCGCATTCTTTGAAACGGACGGAATCTACCAATATTACGGCGGGCGCAGAGGCCGTCATCGAATACGAATACGAGTCGGAACTTGAGTGATGATCTCGTGCTATAGTCGGCAAGAGAATGGGGGAATACCATGGATAGTGCGAACGGTTTGAATCATTTGTCTTCAGGAGGAGATATGCCGCCTTCAAAAAACAAAAGCGGCGCACTGCTGATTGGCGTAGGCGTTCTTGCGGCGGTGATTATTGTTGCGGTCTTCCTTTTGCGAGGCTGCCCGGCCGTTTCGGGAAATACGGCCGGAAGCGATGCCGCCTCTCGCGCCAATATGCTCGAATTGGTCAGAATGTACAGGGATAATGGGGAATACGGGCGCGCTCTGGATAAACTTGACCTCCTCCTCATCCAAAATGCAGACGATGCCGAAGCGCGCGAATTAATGGCGGAAATCCTTGCGCTGCTCCGGAGCGAGGGCGAACACAACTATTTTCCAGACGATACCGATAACTTTGGGGCGAATGAGTTTGGCGGCATTGCCGAAGGCTCCGAGCCAAACGGCGGAAACTCCGCTGCCCGCGCCAGAACCAGCCGCCGCAGTTCCAACCGTTCCCTCGACGGATCTGATTTTGATTGGGACGATTCCGCCCTGCGCGATCTTTCTTTCGGCAACGGCGGTGCGAATGGTCTTACAGCAAACGGCGGCCGCTCTGGCAACGGCCAGGGTAACGGCTCCGCCGATCGAACAGACGGCTCTCGTCGCAGCGGAACTGACCGTAATAATAGGAACGGCAACGATTCTCGCACATCCGGCAATGATAACAATCTTGCTGCAATCGGCGGACGCTCTGGCAA
>CAUTOX010000112.1:0-7170 GCA_963539665.1 uncultured Treponema sp. | reverse complement strand
ACGCGAAAAAAAAGAGCACATTTTACAAAGAACAAGCCCCCAAACAAGTAGAGGCATATTTAGAAAAAATCAAAAACATTTCCAAAGAAAAGCTCGTATACATCGATGAAACTGGACTCCAGACGCAAATGTATCGCCAATATGCACGCAGTAAACGCGGAAAACGGGTCAATATTCGTATCAGCGGCAAGCGTCATGCTCGAATTGGGCTTGTTGCGGCGCAATGTGAGGGCGCTTTGCTTGCTCCGCACACCTACAGCGGAACGATGAAAGCGTCTGTGTTCGAAGAGTGGTTTGAAGACAAATTGTTGAACTGTTTACCGAAAGGGCACGTCATCATCATGGACAACGCGGCGTTTCATAAAAAAGAGGTTTTACAGAACCTTGCGAGAAAATACTTGCAGACCTTGATTTTTCTGCCGCCGTATTCGCCGGAATACAATCCTATTGAACACACGTGGAGCGCGTTGAAGCGAAAGATTGCTGGCTGCGTTCATCTTTATGGCTCCGTTTTTCAGGCCTGAATGCTATTTTAGAAGGCAATTATCTCCTAGTTTGCCGTGCGGTAAATTGCGCTATAAATGCGGTGATCGAGCGCGCTCCTTCATTGTAAGTTCCTCCAGCGTCTACGTGCATTTGCCGGCTCGCTCTGACGGCAATTTGCAAAATTGAACGCCATCGGATATGCTTTGCGGCATGGATATTAGAATTACTTACGGCTCAGGGCGCAGGATGGCTTGGACCGATAAACGCAATGGATACATGGAGTTTTTTGGGGCAGATACCGAAGACGGTTATTATCGAGGGGCGACGCGGCTTTTGACGGGTTTTTATGCGTCGGGGATGCCCTTAAAAGAGGCGCAAGAAGTCTGCGTGCGGCCGGAGGGGGTTACCGCGCAGTTTACCGGCTGCACGCTCTCCGTTTCCCTCTTGCTTGATGAGCAGGCCGTCTATCTCTTTTCGGAAAAAGATGCGGGAATATCCGGCATTCTACCGGAGCCGCCGAATGATGCTTTTGAAGCGTCGGCAGAAGAAGCTTTTGAACCGGAGGCCCCGAACGCATCGGCAGCAAGCGCACAAGACGACCGCGCTATTATATGGAAGAAAACCGTTATCGATGGGTGTACGGTTGTCGTTTCGTCGGCGGGTTTTGCGGCGGCGGCGGAGTTTGACTTTCAGTACGCGCTGGAAGCGGACGGCATAACGCTTTGCCGAAGTCAAGAAGCGGCGGCGGGGCAGGAGCCGTTTGAAGAACCGGGCTGGTATGCGGTCTTTGAAGATGACGCGGACGCTGCGGCAAAAAAGGCTGCGCGTCTTGCCAAAACGCGGGCAATTCGGCGGCACTCCGCGGCAATTCAGGAGTTTCTTGAAAAATGCCGCATCGAAAGCGGGAATCAAAAGTTTGACGAAGCCTTTTTGTGGGCGCGTTTTAGCGGCTGGATGCTTTCGACAAAAGACCATGCGGACGACTATCGCGGGATATGGGCGGGACTGCCGTGGTTTCGGGATAACTGGGGCCGCGACACCTTCATTGCGCTTTGCGGCGTCTTGCTTGCCTCCGGCTGCATGGCGGAAGCGAAGGACGTGCTGCTCGGATTCGCCGATTTTCAGGATTTGAATCCCGAAAGTCCGACATACGGGCGCATTCCGAACCGTTACCGGAATCAAAATGATGTCATTTACAATACTGTTGACGGAACGCTGTGGTTCATTCGGGCGCTTTGGGAGTATGTGCAGTATTCGGGGGATTGCAGCATCTTACGAACGCTGCAAAAGACGCTTTCGACCGCGCTTGATGCGGACATAGCGCGCACGGACGCGCACGGCTTTTTGTTGCATGGAGATGCCGATACGTGGATGGATGCGCGCATTGCCGGGCAACAGCCGTGGTCGCCGCGCGGCGATCGGGCAATAGACGTGCAGGCGTTGTGGTTTACCGCGCTGCGTGTCGGAGCTTTGGTTATGCAGACGGCAGGCGAGGCGCAAAAGGCTCAAAACTATGCTGCGCTTGCGCGGAAAGTCAAAAAGTCGTTTAGCGCGTTGTTTTGGCATTCGGAATTCGATGCGTTTGCTGACTTCTTACCGCCCGGCGCATACGGCGAATGGGTAAAAGACATGAAGGTTCGGCCGAATCAGCTTTTTGCGATTACCGCTCCGCTCGTCCTTCCTGAATCAGAAGAAAATCGCCTTGTCGATGCGCGACAGACGGCAAAGATACTCGAAAATGTACGCCGAGAGCTTGTTTGTCCGTTCGGCTTGTTCAGCTTGACTGCGGAGGATCCGCTTTTCCATCCGGAGCATGAAAATCCTACGCGGCATCACAAGGATGCGGCCTACCACAACGGCACGATTTGGGAGTGGAACGCCGGCGCATACGTGAGCGGCGAGTGCCGGACGGAGCCGCTTCTGTGCGCGGAGGCAGCTGCCATCATACAAAATGAAGCGAAAATGATTCTGGATTGGGGCGCAGCCGGTTCGCTCAGCGAAAATATCCATGCCCGCCCCGATTCCGGCGGCAATCCGGTTTTGTCCGGCACGTTTTCGCAGGCGTGGAGTCTTGCCGAGTACGTGCGCGTCCTCTGCCAAGACGTTGCAGGCTTTACGCCTCGCCTTGCCGAAGGCGCGTTGGAGCTGCATCCGCATCTTCCTGAAAATCAGCGGAACTTTGCGGCGCTCTTACCGTTCGGCGCTCATTCCGCGCTTGCCGTTCGCCTTGAGCGCATTGACGGCGCATACCGCTGCCGCGCCGAGTGGCGTTCAAACGGAGCGGGGTGTGCGGCGGAGCTTTTGCTGAACGGCCAGCGGATTGCGGCAGGCGAAACGCTTACGCTCACCGTCGAAGATAAAACTTCGGAAAGCGAGTGCAGGCCTCGCGCACATCGCGGAGACGGCGCCGCGCTCTGCTGCCCTGAACACTGGCTAACCGCCCCCTTCCCGCAGCGCGATTTTGCGCCGTTTTGGTGCGGGGCTGCGCATCAAAACGACTATCTTGAAAATCTCATTTTAAGCGGACGAATGCAAAGCAAGACGGCCGGCGGGACGGACACGGCCGCGCTCGAATGGCTTTTTGATTCAAAGGAATTTGAGAAAGACTATGAAACGGACGAAACGCTCGGCGCCATTTACGGCGCGGATGAAACGGCGTTCCGCCTCTGGGCGCCGACTGCGCGATACGCCGCCCTCGTTTTGTATGAAGCTGGAAACGATACGCCGGAAAAAGAGCGCATTCCGATGCGCCGGAAGGCAAACGGCGTGTGGGAAGCGTCCGTTCGCGGCGACCAGCACGGCGTTTATTATCAGTTTTGCGTGCGCGTTCACGGATGCCAACGGCTCTCAAGCGATCCGTATGCGCGTGCGGCGGGAGTAAACGGCGCGCGTTCTATGGTCATCGACATGAGCCGCACTGATCCCGACGGCTGGCAGCGCGTTTTTGCGCCGGTTACGGCTCGGCCGTCCGATGCGGTTATCTATGAAGCGCACGTTGCCGACATCACCGCGTCCCCCCACTGGCACGGCGCGGATGCGCTCCGGCGCACGTATTGCGGGGCGGCCGAAAAGGGCGTTACATTCAACGGACAGCCTACGGGATTCGACCATATAAAATCGCTTGGCGTAACGCACGTTCAGTTTTTGCCGCTGTTTGATTTCCGTTCAGTGGACGAAACGAAAACGCACGACCGCGCGTATGCCGCTCGTCCGACAGGCGGTCTGTTCAACTGGGGCTACGATCCGGAAAATTACGGCGTTCCCGAAGGTTCGTACTCCTCGAATCCTTATGATGGAGCCGTGCGGATCCGCGAACTCAAGTCGATGATTCAGGCATTCGCCGAAGAAGGAATCGGCGTTGTGATGGACGTGGTGTTCAATCATGTCAATGACGGCGCGCATCATCCGTTCAATCTGTGCGTTCCGGGCTACTATTACCGCGTCGAAGGTTATTCGGGCGCGGGCGAGGATACGGCAAGCGAACGCGCCATGATGAAGCGGTACATGATCGATATGCTTTCGTTTTGGCTTACGGAATACAAGCTCTGCGGGTTCCGCTTTGATTTGATGGGACTGCATGATGCCGAAACGATGAACGCCGTGCGCGATGCGCTCAAGAAAATCAAAAAGGACGTTCTGCTGTACGGCGAAGGGTGGTGCATGTACAGGGCGCAAAAGATGATCCCTGCCGATATGCAACACGCCGCCGCGATGCCGGACATCGGCTTTTTTAATGACGCGCTCCGGTGCGCCGTCAAAGGCCCGGTGTTCGCCGACCGCGAGCCGGGCTTTATCCATGACGGCCGCCGCCGAGAAGCGGTGAAGTTCGGCATTGTCGGAGCGACGGCGCATCCGCAGATTGACGCTTCGCTCATTGAGGGGACGGCAAACCCCGAACCGTGGGGCAGCAAGACGTGGCGATCGGTCAACTATACTGAAATCCACGATAACATGACGCTTTTCGATAAACTGCTGCTGACGGAGCCGGATAAGCCGCTCGCCTATTACGCGCAGATGCAAAAGTTTGCCCTGTCGCTCATTATTTTGGCAGAAGGGATGCCGGTACTCCACGCGGGAATGGAGTTCATGCGAACAAAGGAGGCGCCGAAGACGCTGCTTGAAGAAGGAGCTGCGTTCCCCGATAGCGCAAAAATCGACATCGACGGTGCGCCGCGCGTATTTTTGCGGAACACGTACAATGTTACCGACAAAATCAACGCGCTCGACTGGCAACGCGCCGCAAAAAATCGGGATTGCGTCGAGTACGCGCAGCAGCTCATCGCGCTCCGAAAGGCGCACGCCGCATTCCGCATTGCCGATGCCGCCGAACTTGCCGACGCGCTAACATTCCTCGATAACGAAGCTGCCGATTTGCCGGAAGCGGCTCTTGCCTGGCAGCTCGACAGCAGCGCGTACGGCGACGCATGGAAAACCATCCTGCTTATTGCAAATCCACTCGATGCTGCCGTCCCATTCGCCTTACCGGAAGGCCGTGCGTGGCGCCTTGTAACCGACGGCGCACACTTTGCCCCGCATAGCGCAAAACCGCTTGCAGATGGCGCATCGGTTACGCTCGGGGCAAAAGCGCTTGCAGTGTACGCCGTCCATTCGTGATGACAGAGAAGCGCTTGCGGGATGCTGACAAGCAATCGAAGGGCGCGGCTGCCTGCCCGCTTGCCGTGCGCCGATTGTGTCTGCGGGAGATGCAGCTCCACGCCCACCGGTGCCGCTCGCGCACTCGGCAGAAGCCGCCCCGTCCGTGCCGCTGGTCTGCCCGCCCGTCTCCGCAGGATTTTCCGCCGTGTCCGCTGCCCTTCGACAAGCCCGCTAGCCGTGCGCCGCTCGTGTCCGCGAGAGGTTCTGCGCACACCGCGCCTGAAAACAAAACTGACCGCGCAGCGATGCAGCTCCACGCCCACCGGTGGCCGCTCGCGCATTCGGCAGAAGACGCGCCGCCCATGCCGCTGGCTGCCCGCCTCCGCAGGATTTTCCGCCGCGCTTGCTGCTCTTCGACAAGCCTGCTTGCAGTCCGCCGCTCGTGTCCGCGGGAGATGCCGCGCACACCGCACTTGAAAACAAAACTGACCGCGCGGCAATGCAGTTCCACGCCCACCGGTGTTGCTCGCGCACTTGGCAGAAGACGCGCCGTCCGTGCCGCGGGTCTGCCCGCCCGCCCCGCAGGATTTTCCGCCGTGCCCGCTGCCCTTCGATAAGCCTGCTAGCCGTGCGCCGCTCGTGTCTGCGTGAGATTCAGCGAACGTCCGCGCTTGAAAACAAAACTGACCGCACGGCAATGCAGCTCCACGCTTTCTGGTGTTGCTTGCGCACTCGGCATAAGCCGCGCCGTCCATGCCGCGGGGCCGCCTGCCCGCCTCCGCGGGATTTTCCGCCGCCCCCGCTGCTCTCCGGTAAGCCCGCTTGCCGTGCGCCGCTCGTGTCCGCGGGAGATGCAGCGCACACCGCACTTGAAAACAAAACTGACCGCGCGGCAATGCAGTTCCACGCTTGCCGGTGCCGCTCGCGCATTCGGCAGAAGACGCGCCGTCCGTGCCGCTGGTCTGGCTGCCCGCCTCCGCGGGATTTTCCGCCGTACCCGCTGCCCTTCGACAAGCCCGCTTGCTGTGCGCCGCTCGTGTCCGCGGGAGATGCAGCAGAACGTCCGCGCTTGAAAACAAAAACTGACCGCGCGACAATGCAGCTCTCCGCCCACCGGTGTTGCTCGCGCATTCGGCAGAAGACGCGCCGTCCGTGCTGCTGGTCTGCCCGCCCGTCCCCGCAGGATTTCCCGCCGTACCCGCTGCCCTTCGATAAGCCTGCTAGCCGTGCGCCGCTCGTGTCCGCGGGAGATTCAGCGCACACCGCGATTGAAAACAAAACTGACCGCGCAGCGATGCAGCTCCACGCTTGCCGGTGTTGCTCTCGCGCATTCGGTAGAAGACGCGCCGTCCATGCCGCTGGTCTCCCGCCCGCCTCCGCGTGATTTTCCGCCGTACCTGCTGCCTTTCAACAAGCCTGCTTGCAGTGCGCCGCTCGTACCCGCGGGAGATTCAGCTGAACGTCCGCGCTTGAAAACAAAACTAACCGCGCAGCAATGCAGCTCCACGCTTGCCGGTGTTGCTCGCACACTCGGCAGAAGACGCGCCGCCCACACCCGCAGGAGCGTTCTTCTCGCCCGCTGCTCTCCTGTAAGCTCGCTTGCAGTGCGCCGCTCGTGTCCGCGGGAGATTCAGCTGAACGCCCGCGCTTGAAAACAAAACTAACCGCGCAGCGATGCAGTTCCACGCTTGCCGGTGTTGCTCGCGCACTCGGCAGAAGACGCGCGCCCATGCCGCTGGTCTGCCTGTTTTGCCGCCCATCCCCGCAGGATTTTCCGCCGTACCCGCTGCCTTTCGACAAGCTCGCTAGCAGTGCGCCGATCGTGTCCGCGGAAGATTCAAGCCGAACGTCCGCGCTTGAAAACAAAACTGACCGCGCGGCAATGCAGCTCCACGCCCACCGGTGTTGCTTGCACATTCGGCAGAAGATACGCCGTCCACACCCGCAGGAGCGTTCGTCTCGCCTGCTGCTCTCCGGTAACCTGCTTGCAGTGCGCCGCTCGTGTCCGCGGGAGATTCAGCGAACGTCCGCGCTTGAAAACAAAACTGACCGCGCAGCGATGCAGCTCCACGCTTGCCGGTGTTGCTC
>CAUTOX010000111.1:0-7243 GCA_963539665.1 uncultured Treponema sp. | reverse complement strand
CAAAGAAAAGCTCGTATATATCGATGAAACCGGTCTCCAGACGCAAATGTACCGCAAATATGCACACAGTAAACGAGGAAAACGAGTCAATATTCGTATCAGCGGCAAGCGTCATGCTCGAGTCGGGCTTGTTGCGGCACAATGTGAAGGCGCATTGCTTGCGCCGCACACCTACAGCGGAACGATGAAAGCTTCTTTGTTCGAAGACTGGTTTGAAGGCAAATTGTTAAAGAGCTGCCAATGGCTCATGTCATCATGGATAATGCATCGTTTCATAAAAAAGAGGTTTTACAGAACATTGCGAGAAAATACGCGCAGACCTTGATTTTTCTGCCGCCGTATTCGCCGGAATACAATCCTATTGAGCACACCTGGAGTGCTTTGAAGCGAAAGGTTGCTGGCTGTGTTCATCTATATGATTCCGTTTCTCAGGCTCTGGATGCCGTTTTAAAAGGCAATTAGCTATACGTGCCCGTTCTTCCGTCCGCCAGCCAGCTCCCCCTAGCCTGTTTGCGTATGCAAACAGGAGCGGCCTGTACGATATGCCCCATCTGTACAGAACAATTCCTACAGGCCGCCCCTCCCTTGGAGGTTAAACCTTAAACTTCCGCACCTCGCTGGCCAGCCCCTCAATACTATCCTTGTTCTTCCTTGCCAAATCGTTGACTTCCTGCACGGCGTTGTTGATCTGCTGTACGCCCGCGCTCATCTCGTTCATCGAGTCCTTGATTTCTGCGGTTAACCGGTCGAGTTTTTGCATCTCTTGGGCGACGCCTTTGCCGCCGGTGAGCATTTCTTCGGAGCCGTCTTTGACTTCGGCGGTTACGGAGCTGATGGTTTTGATGGCGGCGAGGACTTCGCGGCTGCCGTTTTCTTGCTCTTTCATGGCGGCGGTAAGCTCTGCGCTCATGCCGCGGACGTTTTCTGAAAGCTGGAATATGGCGTTGAACTTCTCTTCGACGGTTCTGGAGCTTTCGGAAAGGCCGGCGATTTCGTCGCTGAGTTTTTTGAGCGTGTCGGTGATGGCTTTGCCTTGTGCGCTCGATTCTTCGGCGAGTTTCCGGATTTCGTCGGCGACGACGGCAAAGCCTTTGCCTGCTTCTCCGGCATGGGCGGCTTCGATGGCGGCATTCATGGCGAGCAGGTTGGTCTGCGACGCAATGTTCTGGATCACGCTCGATGCTTCAATGAGGCCACCGGAGGCTTCGGCGATTTTTTGCGTAACGGCATTCGAGTTTTGCAAGGTCGTTTTGCCTTCGGATGTGGCGGTTGCGAGCATCTTTACCATGCCGTCGCTCTTTTCTAGCGACTGCGTTATCGATGCGATATTCGAGACCATCTCCTCAACTGCTGCGGAGGACTGCACGACGCTTGCCGACTGGCTTTCGATGCTTTCGTTCAAGTGCTCAATCGTGTGGATGATTGTTCCAACGGTGTCCGCAGTTTCCGTAACGCTTGCGGCCTGCGACATGGCTTGTTCTTTTACGCCTTCGATGTTCGCACTGATTTCGTTCAAGGCGCTCGCCGTTTCAGTCATGTTGCTCGACAGTTCGTCTCCGATGGACTGCATTACGCCGGAGTTGTCGTCTACGGACTTGATTGCGCTGCCGATTTTTGCAATCGTCTGGTTAAAATACAGGGACAAGTCGGTAATTTCATCGTTTCCGCTTATCGGCAGGCGTACGGTCAAATCTCCGTCGCCTTGCGCAATGCCTTGCAAGGCGTCCACGGTCGTCTCAATCGGCTGCACGATTTTGCGGGCAGTCAGGTAGACGATGACGAGCGCGGCTATCAAAATGACAACGCCGATGGTAAAAAGCGAATTGCGAAGCTGATTGACGGTACCCAAAAATTCTTCTACAGGCGCCGCAATGATAACCGACCAATCGGTAGTTTTTATGGTAGCATAACAAGATATATTTTTTCTTCCCTTATATGAATAATATCCGATTTCGCTTTTATCTATTTCAAGAGACCGTGCCTGAAAGTTTGCCATTTCTCTCAGCGAGGCATCCTTTTTTGCCATTTCTATTGCATTCGCTGCTTTTTTTACAAGTTCTGCATTTTTGTGCGCAAGCGTGTTGCCTGTAAGCCCCAAAATGTAACAATACCCTGTCTTGCCGACTACAATATCGTCAATTTGGTTGGACAGCCATTCCGCCGCAGTCGCAATAGCCATAACGCCAATTACATTACGATTATCTCCATAAATAGGAATCGACAGCGTGATGATCATCTTATTGGTCGCGCGTGAAATATACGGCTCCATAACAAATTTGCCGCCGCCGAAAGCGGTTTTGAACCAGTCTCTATCCCGCACAGAAAGAATATCATTATTCACCGAATGATACATATTTCCCTGCGCATCGACTAATGCCGCTTCAACTAAAAGGTCATTGTGCGCAACTTCTTTTTTTAAGAATGCAAGCTTTTCGGCAAAAGAAACAGCAGTGTCCCGAAATACCGGCATACGCGCAAGCCCTTCACCAAACTGAAAGAGTGCGCCAATTCGTCCGTCTATAATTTCCGCCGTGTCGGTTGCCTTATCGATAAGCTGCGCTTCAACCTTTTCCGTTACGGCTTTGCGAGCGATATTTGTTGCAAGCGCGCCCAAAAGAGCCGTTGCTGCAAAAACCAACAAACCAAAGATAGCCAGCAGCTTGTTCTTGATGGAAAACCGTTTTGATGATGACATAGATAGTCTCCTTAATGTATTTCATTTTATAGTGTTGTTGCGTACGGTAATTTCTGAAAATCGATACGGAGCGGCGGCGGCCCGCGAATGGCTTTGCTTGCGGTAAGCGAGAGATGCGGCATCGGAAAGCAGGCAACGCAAATGCGCCGAACAATGCGCCCGATGTATGATGTGAATTGAACGTATAATGATTCAGGATGAGCTAAAAAGCGAAAAGTTAGGGGGGGGGGGGGGGTAATATAAAATATATCGGCCATTTGTGTCAAGCGCTCCTTTTGGCAGTTTTTTATCAAATTCATTGATGGATACATGGAAATAAAAATGCGCATAATAAACCTATCCGACAACGCAGTTATAGAATGGGTCTATTATACGGCAGGCTTACGCATTCGGCAACTTTTTTATCAAGGCATTACATAAAAAGGCTGCGTTTTGCATTCCGCGCCGCCGCTACCTTCGGTATTTCTAGTTCGCAGAGGAACCGTTTAGCCATTCTTTTACTTGCAAAATCCGCTGATTGCTTGAGCCTCGGAATTGCAGGGTAATGTCGCGGCGGCTTTCTTCAAAGGGGCCGTCAACGAGCATATCGATGCAGGCAAGCATCCGCATGGTGAACGGAGTGCGCTTCCGGCCGTTTTCGGGAAGCAGGTCGCGCTCAAGCACGTAGCCGGTGTAGCACCAGATATTCTTTTGGGGGAAGGCGGCGCGTACCCGCTCAAGAAAAGGAGCGAGCGCGCACTGGTTTTCTTCTTCAAACGGTTCGCCGCCAAGCAGGCTCAGTCCGCTGATAAACGGCGGATTGAGCGCTTCTAGGATTTCTTTTTCCGTTGCGGCGGTGAATTCTTTGCCGTAGCAAAAATCCCACGTATCCTGATTAAAGCAACCTTTACAGCAGTTCCGGCAGCCGGAGACGAACAGCGCAACGCGCACGCCCGGCCCATTGGCAATGTCGGTTTTTTTTATAGCTCCGTAAAACACCGCTTCTCCTACAAATGCAGCACGCGCTCCCTGATTTCCTGCGTCCGTCCCTGATTCCAGTATTGCGTTCCGATATAGCCGCAGGTTCGGCGCGCCACATTCATTGTCGTCTGATCGCGGTTGTTGCAGCTTGGGCATTCCCACACCAGTTTTTTGTCTTCGTCTTCGATAATCTGAATTTCGCCGGTATAGCCGCACTTTTGGCAACAGTCGCTTTTGGTATTCAGTTCCGCATACATGATGTTGTGGTAGATATGCGTCAAAACGGCCATCACTGCGGGAATGTTATTTTCCATATTCGGCACTTCGACGTAGCTTACCGCGCCGCCGGGAGACAATTCCTGAAACTGCGCTTCAAATGTGAGCTTGCTGAACGCATCGATCGGTTCGCGGACATTGACGTGATAGCTGTTCGTGATGTAGTTGTGATCCGTAATGCCTTCAATGCTGCCGAACCGTTGTTTAAGGCATTTGGCGAATTTATACGTCGTGCTTTCAAGCGGGGTGCCGTACAGCGAAAATGCAATCGACGTTTCCTTCCGCCAGCGGGCGCAGGCGTCGTTCATAAAACGCATTACATCGAGCGCGAACGGCGTTGATTCCGGATCGGTGTGCGGCTTTCCGGTCATGTAGCGGACGCATTCGCAAAGTCCCGCATAGCCGAGCGATATGGTCGAATAGCCGTTGAACAGCAGCTTATCGATTACTTCGCCTTTTTCGAGGCGGGCAATCGCGCCGTTTTGCCAGAGGATCGGCGCAACATCGCTTGGCGTGCCGAGCAGGCGTTTGTGCCTCAGCATGAGCGCGCGGCGGCACAGTTCAAGCCGTTCGGAAAACAGTCGCCAGAACGCGGCCTTGTCGCCGCCGGAAGAGCACGCAAGGTCAACAAGATTGAGCGTTACGACTCCCTGATTAAAGCGGCCGTAGAACTGAGGCTGTTCGTCCGCGTCTCGATATACCGTCAAAAACGAGCGGCAGCCCATGCACGGATAGCAGCAGCCTTCTTTGAGTTCTTTCATCTTTTTTTCGGAAATGTAATCGGGGACGAGCCTTCGGGCGGTGCAACGCGCGGCAAGTTCGGTCAGCGCGTAATACGGCGCCCCCGGCGTGATGTTGTCTTCTTCCAGCACGTAAATGAGCTTCGGGAATGCCGGCGTAACCCAATGCCCCGCCTCATTCTTTACGCCTTGCAGCCGCTGGCGGAGCGCTTCTTCGATAATGAGCGCAAGATCCGCCTTTTCCTGCGCATTCCGCGCCTCGTTCAAATACATGAAGACGGTTACAAAGGGACTTTGCCCGTTCGTCGTCATAAGCGTAACGACTTGATACTGAATCGTCTGCACGCCGCGCGTAATTTCGTCTTTGAGCCGGCTTGAAACCATCTGGTCAAATTGTTTTTCCGTAAACGGCGTACCGGAACTTTCTTCTACGGCGCGTAATTCTTTCCGAATTTTTTGGCGGCTGACTTCGATAAAAGGCGCAAGGTGCGTCAGCGAAATGCTCTGTCCGCCGTACTGCGAAGATGCGACCTGCGCAATAATCTGCGTTGCAATGTTACAGGCCGTCGAAAAGGAATGCGGGCGGTCAATTTTTGTGCCGCTGATAACCGTTCCGTTTTGCAGCATATCTTCCAAATCGACCAGATCGCAGTTGTGCATGTGCTGCGCAAAATAATCAGCGTCATGGAAGTGGATGATGCCGTCTTCGTGCGCTTTGACAATATCCTCGTCGAGCAAAAAGCGGCGCGTAATGTCCTTGCTGACTTCTCCGGCCATGTAATCGCGCTGCACGCTCACCACCGTCGAGTTTTTATTTGAGTTTTCCTGCTTGACTTCTTCGTTTTCGCACTCAAGGAGCGTGAGGATTTGCTTGTCCGTCGAATTGGCTTTCCGCATGAGCGCGTGACGGTAACGGTAGGTGATGTACACCTTCGCGACGCTAAAGGCTCCGGCTTCCATGATCTCCCGCTCCACTAAATCTTGAATCGCTTCAACGCCGATTTGTCCATCCCGTTCGGCGCAGCTTTGCGCAACCTTGCCGGCAATCGACTGTATCTGCGCTTCGGACAGCTGTTCCTGAGCCGCAACCGTTGCGTTTGCCTTCGACACCGCCGCAGATATTTTGTTTATGTCAAATATGGCTTCTTCGCCGTTTCTCTTGATAATCTTCATTTTGCCGCCTCTTGTTGCGGAATTTCCGCGCCTTTACGAATGCGCAGAACTTTCCGCTTTATTATTATCCAATATACACCATATATAGCGCATATAGTGTTTGCATCATACTATCAGTAGCGTACATTGTCAATGAAAGATGATTCAGCTCATTTTTCTGCAACCAGTAACATATACTGGCGCAAAAATAAAGAAATGGTTTGAACTGCTATGATAATTTTGTTCTCAGACAAAAACCAATATATGGAAGAAAGAAACCCTATGGCGGCACTAACGGAAAAACAAAAAAAGTTCGCACGCTTTTCATACGACGAAAGGTTCGCGCTAGAGTTTTATCTTAATACGAAACAAATCGTTTTCCAAAAATCACAAACGAAAAAGAACTTGCGAATATATTGCACAAGAGCAGACGCAACATTCAGCGGGGAGACCGAAGAGGAATGGGAGAGCATGAAACATCCTCTACAAAAACCATGTTTGCATATAACGCCGACTATGCGCAGGGGGAAGCGGCATTGAGATGACGGCAAGAGGAGCGCCGTTAAAACAAGGCAAGGACATGGTACTGGCTGAAAAAATAAAAGACTTACTAGTCGACAAAAAACAGCCTTATGCAGTATTCAGACATTCAAGAACACTTCATGCCCAATCAAAACAAGAATATGTGAGAATACGCTGTACAATTACATTGTCGGCGATGTAATTCCCGGAATATCAATCGCAAATCTTCCGAACAAGGGCAAGAAATATAACGGAAACAAGCGGAAACCCAAATTTTCACGCATCAGATGTTGCAATAAGGAGCATCTCGATCGGATCCGAATACATAAACAGCCGCTCCGAAGGCAGACACTGGGAAATATCGACCCCGTAAAAAGCTGCGCCTCCTCGACAGTAAATGCGCACTGACAGAACGGAAGACAAGGGCTGAGATAATCAGAAAAATGCCGAACGCTAAAAGCCCATTCGGTCGTTGTCGAGCAGGTTGACGAGTTTTAAGGTACCCTGTTCAGTAACGGAAGTTTCCAAAAAGGTTTACTAAATAAACTTGAAGCGTCTTTAGTCAGAGAGACTTTCCTAAAACTGTTCAAGTCCATCGCAGCGGACAGTTCCCGGACTTCATGGACTTTGAGAAAATAGAAAAATCATCAGAAGGCACGAAGAGAACGGTGTTGTATTTTCCATCCTTATTGCGCCAGTGAACGCGGAACAAATGAAAATCACAACAGGATGTTCAGCCGCTTTTCCCCGAAAGGTACGGATTTCTCTAAACGTAATCCAAACTTATTTATTGAGGTTCAAACATGGATACATAACTATCCGAGGAAAATGAAAAAATCAATAATATAGCTAATTGCCTTGAAATACAAGTAAAAACCCATTATACTCAAGCTATGTC
>CAUTOX010000110.1:0-7263 GCA_963539665.1 uncultured Treponema sp. | reverse complement strand
CCAATCTGCTGACATGACATATATCCATTTACACACTTTTCCTGACAGACTCTGCCAGAATTTATAAGGATAAACATTCCAAGAAAACTCCTATGTCTCATATTATGTTCGATTGCCTTATGGATCCTCTGCATTTACTGACAGTATTAGGCAAAAACTGAGTTCCGTGGTACTCGTATACAAAGCTCTTTTTTCATGGTATCGTCCATCGCAACTGCAATTATCTCTCCTGCAAAGCAGTCCATCATAGGTGCAATATAAAGTTTCCCATCTTTGCATGGAAATGAGTGTTATATCGGTCAGTCATTTCTTGCTAAGCGTATCTGAAGAAAAGTCCCCTTTCAGAAGATTTTCAAGCCGCTGTGCCTTTTTTCGGCTTTGGCAAGGCCGTCAGGACATCTTCTGTTCTTAGCTCTGATTACCGTCGAGCGAGAAACTTTTATGCATCGCTGCTCAAGTGCCAATTGTATTCGCTCTATCCCTCCAAGTTTAGATTTCTGCATCCGGTGAAAGAATCTTATGTATTTCGACCAGAAGAAGTTGCCAGCGTTTCATCTTTGTACGGTTCCATTTCCATTTGTAAAAACCTGTTTCGCTCACCTTTAGGTTTTTGCACATCCCTACAACCGGGCGCACGCTCTCCTTTGCGTTTTCCAAGATATATAGCTAATTGACTTGTAAAATATAAAAGCGAAGCCGGTGTAGATACATCCAATATTTATACTTGCAAAGAGAAATACTGTGCGTTGTATATGCCAATATCGTTTGGTAGTAGATACCTTAATTGCGCTTTTACAAGCAATTAGCTATAAAAGCCATGCAAAAACGAATAGCAGCGCTTGAAAAGGAGAACGAAATCCCCCCAAAAAAAACGTAGCCATATTAGCCCAAACAAAGTAAATGAAAAAATAGCATTCGTAAATAAATTCAAGGATTCGTTACCTTGTTGTACTTATGTACAAGGCTGCGCATTTGAATCGAAGTACCTATTACAAAGATTTAAAACACAAATAGACCAAGGCACAGATTGGTAATGAGCAACTGGATTCTAAAATTCTTAAAGTTTATTACAAAAGCAAAAGACGCTATGGAGCGCCGAAGATTTTTAAGGTTCTTCGGAATGAAACCGCAAGGCTCAAGAGTATCTAAAGACGGATGGCCGCTTTAAGGATAAAGTCTGTCTTTGTAAAGAAATACAAGCCTGTAAAGGCAGAAAACAACAGAGATCAGAAGGAGGACATAATGAATCTGGATTTTGCCGCCACTTCAATCAATCAGAAATGGTGCACGGGCATCACGCACATTCATACCGAAAAAGATGGCTGGACTTTTAGTTGAAGATTTGTATTCAAGAAAAATAATCGGCTGGGCATTTTGCAAAATCATGGATGCAGAGCTTGCGGTCAAGACATTGAAGAATGCAGTCCTTAATGCAAGGCTTAACGGAGGAATAGTTATCCAGTCGGATTTGGGCAGTCAATTTTCAAGTAACCTTTATGAGTCGGCCAGAGCGTCAGCATGAAAGTACAATAATAGAAAAAATATCATTTTTTACGATAGCGCTCGCAAAAAAGAGGGAGCCGGCTCTTTTGTTACGCTCAAAAGTCATTCATGTCCTTCTTTTTTCACAATTTTTTGATGTATTTCAGTTTTTTTGCTATTTTCATTCATACAAATTCCTGATTTCAGTAAAAAAAATGCGGATTTTTGAATTTCTCTGTCCTGAAAGCATTTAAAAATCCGCTCTGGCTCTATGAGAAAGCCCCTCGTTTTGCTGTTATCACAAAGAATTTCTTTCATGCTAATGCCCTGTAAGTTGTACTAACTCTACTTTCTTAAATTCCGCTTATCATCTAAAATGTCTGCATAGCAATCTTTTTGGAGGAAATATGGCGGACGACTTTTCATTTGAAATTATCGAATCGTTGGGAATGCTTTCGGAAAACAAAAGCGGATGGAAACTGGAACTAAACAAAGTTTCGTGGGGCGGACGTCCGGCAAAGTTTGATATACGCAGCTGGGCGCCTGATCATCAAAAAATGGGAAAAGGCATTACGCTTTCGGCCGAAGAATTAAAAGCGCTCTCGGAGTGCATCGGAAAAATCAATCTCGAATAGCAGCCTTTCAGTCGGAGAGAAAGCGGAACAGGCGTCTGAAACAAGAATGAAGCGGCGGATTTTAAATGAGTCAGAGGTCGCTGCAAATTCCTTCTATTGAAAAAAAACAATCGTACAGGTATAGTGGGCGCATGAATGAGCGGCGTTTTACGGTACTGGATATGCTTGATCTCGACTTGCCGGGGCACGATGCATTTGAGCTGTCCTGCATTGCCGGCAGGCGCGGTCTTCCCCGCACAATTGAAGTGCCGGATGTCAACCGGCCGGGACTTGCGCTTGCAGGTTTCTATGAAGCGTTTGCGTATCAGCGGGTGCAGCTCTTTGGACGAGGGGAAACTGCGTACCTGAACAAGCTGCATGATGAAGGCAATATCGATAGTTTGCGGGTTATGTTCGGCTACAAGATGCCGTGCTGCGTTTTTTCAAAGAACCGGCAGCCGACGCAGGAGTTTCTTGACATTGCCGAAGAAGCCTGTTGCCCCATTCTGCACACTGCGCTTGAAACAAGCGACTTTTCAATCCGTCTGCTCCGCGTTTTTTCCAACATTTTTGCGCAACGGAAAACCATTCACGGCGTTCTTGTCGAAGTTTTCGGCGTCGGCATCCTGCTGACGGGGCATTCGGGGGTCGGCAAAAGCGAAACCGCCCTTGAGCTGCTTGAACGCGGGCACCGGCTGGTTGCTGACGATATTGTCGAAGTGCGCTGTGTCAACGGCAACATTATTTTGGCGCGCGGCGCGAACACACTCATCAGTCACCACATGGAAATACGCGGACTTGGCATTATAAACGTGTCGCAGCTCTACGGGGTCGGCGCAATTCGGGATCAAAAAGAAATCCAGCTCGTCGTTAAACTGGAAGAATGGGATCAGGATAAAGTGTATGATCGGCTTGGCGTAAATCAAAAATACATGGACATTCTGGGCGTGGAGGTGCCGGCGATTGATATTCCGGTACGGCCGGGACGCAATTTGCCGATTATCATTGAGGCGGCCGCCATGAACGAGCGTCTCAAGAAGATGGGGTACAATTCGGCAAAAGACTTTAATCAAAATGTACTCAAGTGGATTGAAACGGGAGAGGCGGAAGCGGCCTTTTATGGAAATGATGATATGTATTGATACTTTTTATATATTCAACTGCAAAGGATGTTTTTATGATTGAAAAGATGTTGACTGTCAGAAACCGCGCAGGAATTCATGCCCGGCCCGCTGCCATTATTGCCCAAGCGGCGAATAAATTTTCAAGCGAAATTACCCTGTCCCGCGAAGATACTTCCGTCAATGCAAAGTCCATCATGGGCGTTATCACGATGGCGGCCGGCTACAACACGGTTTTGAAGCTTCAGGTTGAAGGTCAGGATGAAGCGGAAGCTGCCGACATGATTGAAAAGCTGTTTGAATCGCGGTTTGAAGAAGAATAAACGATAAAAACCGGAATTGGGCCGCAGAAAAATCCTGCTGCGCACGTGGTCGCGCTCCGGTATTTGAAGGCAGGCGGCGCGAAAAGGAGCGCGCGTTCCCGCTACGAAACGATGCGACGCATGGGGTGTCGTAAATCGTCTGCCGTTTTCCGGAAGCGCTGCCCACTGCCGGTTCCGGCTTTTTGGGGTACCTGTTATGAGTTCTACCTATCTTTTCACCGGCCCCGAAGCAGGCGACAGAAATAATGCTGTCGGCGCCGTCATAAACACATTGAAAAAAACTTACGGAGCCGTGGAATGCTATTCCTTCTTTGCCTCCGAAACGCCAGCGGTCGAATACATGGCCGTCCTGCAAAATGAATCGCTTTTTTCTGCGACGGTTTGCATTACTGTCAAAAATGCCGAATCGATAAAGAAAAAGGACGATGTTGAAATGCTTGCCGCATGGATTTCTGCCCAAGACTCCGGCAGCAATGCGTTAATCCTCGTTTCCGACGAGATTTCAATCGATTCGAAACTTGAAAAGGCTGTTCCCCCTGCGAATAAAAAGATTTTCTGGGAAATGTTCGAAGACAGAAAGATCCCGTGGATTCAATCGTTCTGCACAAAAAACGGCTACCGCATTTCCGAATCAGCCGCCGCCACAATGCTCGAATTGACCGAAAACAACACGCAATCGCTGAAGCAGGAATGCTGCCGCTTCTTTGTCTGCTTTCCGCCCGGCCACGAAATCACCGAAGCGGACATCGAAACGCTGCTGGCGCACAACAGAGAGGAAAACGCATTTTCGCTGTTTGATGCCATGACCAAAAACAGCGGAAGCGAGCGGCTTGAAAAAGCAATCGAGATTCTCCAGAAAATCCGCCTTTCAAAAGAAAACTCGTCCGTCATGCTCATTGCAGGACTTGCATCGTGCTTCAGAAAACTCCAGCTATGGCACAAACTTGGAGCTGCGGGCAAAACAGACGATTTCAACCTCAAAATCAACGGCTTTGCAAGCAAAAAAATGAAGCAGCAATACGCGCAGGCCGCGCGCATTTGGACAGCCGGCCAGTCAGCTGCCGCACTCGCCCTCCTTGCCGCAACCGATGCCGCCATCCGTTCCGGAGCCGCTGGATTCGAAGACATCCTGCTGCAAAAACTGCTTTACGAAATCACCGTAAAAAAAGGCACCCCCTGCGCCTATTACGAACCTGATTCGCTGTGATGCGCAAAATGGCACCATACCCGCTCCACCGTATAGCGAGCCGCTTGACGTGCCGAACGCAAAATCATCTGGCAGTCGCTCTGAAAAATCAATAACAGTGCAATCCATGAATAGCCTAAGAACCTGTTTGGAGTCTTATATAAAAGCCTGTTATAACAGTTAATATTATAGCTTACAAAGCGCTAATTAATCTTACACTTTTTGTTTTTCCAACGAAACAGCTGTTTCAAGCGAAACAGAGCTTTATTTTACGTCTCATTGATTGGAAATAACCTGAAATATATGAAAATTATTCTGTTTAACCAGCTTAAATTAGCTACATATGAAAATCATTTCCGTTTGCACTGAAAACAAGCTGCATGACACGGAAATCAGTTTTTGCCATTTTCATAGGTTTTGAGGTCGAAATTACCGGAAAAATACTAAAAAAGCGCCTTAGTTTTTCCAAAACTCGACATTCGACCAAGTACAAGTGAGTCAAAATTGATTTCTCTCTGGCTCTGCTGCTGTCGATTGTGTAGGAGAAAATTATTGGCTATAATCGCTTTAATTTGAAAAGCAGGAGTATTGTATGATTTCACTCGTCATTGGTGTTATTCTTATTGCATTTACTGTGTTTGCGGTTTTGCCGTCAATGCCGCTCAACTGGGGCGCAGAAGTTATTGCTTTCTTAAAAGGATTTGCGCCGGTTTTTTCGGCATTCGTCGGGCTTGTGTGCTTATTTATCGGCGCCGCAGACATCAAAGATAAGAATGAAGCGAAAAAAGAAGAACAAGAAGCTCGTTCACGCGATGAAACAGAAAATAAATAGCACAGGTTGTTCGCCGCTTGTCGCTTCATGTCCCTGTGATATCTCGCACGTCTACTCTCAAGCAAACATGAAGCGGGTGGCCGGTAAATTAAAGCTCACTGGTATAGCGAGCTGCCTTCTAAAGCAGCATCCAGCGTCTGTGAAAAGGAGCCATATGGATGAATACAGCTAGCAGCTTTTCGCCTCAAAGCGCTCCACGTGTGTTCAATGGGGTTGTATTCAGGCGATACGGCAGCAAAAAAGTCAATGTCCTAGAGTATTTTCCCCAGTGTATCAGAATGAAATTCTGTGTGATATAGTTAATTGCCTTGTAAAAGTGTAATAAAGGTATCTACTACCAAACGATTGGCATACACAACTCGCAGCATTCCTTTTTGCAAATATAAATATTGGATGAATCTATAGTGGCTTAGCTTTTATCCTAAAAGTAGTTATTATATTTTATAAGTCAATTAGCCATATTGCCGTGCCTCAGAATAATTAGAAGATAACGTACAGCTGTACGAAAATATGTAGCGCAGACGACAGGAGCTGCATCGATTGCTTGCGGGAGCGGCCGCTGGAATGAATACAGTGCATTCCGCGCACAGAAGCGGCATCTTCCGCGGTCAATGACGAGAGGGGGCGCAAAAAGTAGAACTATTGCCGTGCCGCAGAACATTTTGAAAGACGACGTACATCTGTACGAAAATATGTATCGCAAACGGCGGAAGTAGCATCGCTTGCGTGCAGGCGAGAGAAGCCGCTGGAATGAATGCGGTGCATTCCGCGCACGGAAGCGGCATCTTCCGCGGTCAATGGCGGGGACGCAAAAAGTGGAGCTATTGCCGTGCCGCAGAACATTTTGAAAGACGACGTACAGCTGTACGGAAATATGTATCGCAAACGGCGGAAGTAGCATCGCTTGCGTGCAGGTGAGAGATGCCGCTGGAATGAATGCTGTGCATTCTGCACACAGAAGCGGCATCTTCCGCGGTCAATGGCGAAGGTGGGGCGCAAAAAGTAGAACTATTGCCGTGCCTCAGAATAATTAGAAGATAACGTACAGCTGTACGAAAATATGTAGCGCAGACGACAGGAGCTGCATCGATTGCTTGCGGGAGCGGCTGCCGGAATGAATGCGGTGCATTCCGCGCACGGAAGCGGCATCTTCCGCGGTCAATGACGAAGGTGGGGCACAAAAAGCAGAGTGTTTGCCGTGCCACAGAATATAGCGAATTGTCTTCTAAAATAACATGTAGAGCCTGTGAAATGGATTTATATAGATGAACACAGCCGGCACCCCTCGCTTCAAAGCGCTCCACTTGTGCTTAATTAGGATGGTATTCAGGCGAATACGGCGGCAGAAAAATCAGTTCCTGCGAGTATTTTTTTTGCGATTTGATACAAGCCTTCTTTCGTATAAAATGCCGCATTGTCCATGATGGTGACATGAGCCTTTGGCAAATTCTTTAACAATTCATCTTCAAATTACTTTTCAAACAAAGAAGCCTTCGTCGTTCCGCTGTAGGTGAGCGGGGCAAGCAAAGCGCCTTCACATTGCGCCGCAACAAGCCCGATTTGAGCATGGCGCTTGCCGCTGATGCGAATGTTGACCTGTTTTCCTCGTTTACTGTGCGCATATTGACGGTACATTTGCGTCTGTATGCAAGTTTCATCGATATATACGAGCTTTTCTTTGGGAATGTCTTTGATTTTTTCTAAA
>CAUTOX010000109.1:0-7374 GCA_963539665.1 uncultured Treponema sp. | reverse complement strand
GTTTCTTCGCTCAATTTCTTTTTCGTTTTCATGTCTAACCCCATTGCGCCCTTCCCGTGGGCTTCTATTTTGGATTCCTTAAAATACGGCATTGCAGGAAGTATCAACTTCCGAAAATGCCGTATTGGTGCGCGTGAGCGCACATGTATATACGCGAGTTTTCGAGTGAAAACTCGATGTTAGAAGCGGCACGCCTACTTGAGTGCTGCTTCTAACACTGAGATTTTTACGTGATGAACAGCTTTTTTTTCGGTTAGATTTAACGTGATGCAATGCGGCAGCTTGACCATATTTTCTATTTTTGGTATTCTCGCGCCCATTGATGCCCGGATGGCGGAATTGGCAGACGCGCTAGGTTCAGGTCCTAGTGAGAGCAATCTCATAGGAGTTCAAGTCTCCTTCCGGGCACTTTTATTTTTCTACGTTTTATAGCATCCCTCTAAAATGGATTTCTAATACAGCTGTATACACCCCAAAGAACGCCGAAGAGTCCTGCGGTCGTTAATGCATAAATCCACATAGGGAGACTTGTTTCTCTTCCTGTATCCTGTTTTAGTGCAAATGCAAATGGGCGGATTTTAAATAACCGTTTTTTTTCTTTTACCTGCGGGTGCAATACAGACGTTTTATTGTCTGCTCCCTTTGCATATCCGCAATGCGGACAGCCTTTTTCAAAGTCTTTTGCATTTCCGGTTACTCCGCAGCTAGGACAGCGAACTGAAATAAAAAATTTCCCGCAATTCTTACAGAGTTTTGCGTTTTCCGGAACTTTTGCGCCGCAATTTTCGCAAAAAAATTGAGCTTTTTTATTTTTCATATAATTCCTGAATATGACGTAAAATCGAATTCCATCGTTTTATCGTACCGCTTTTACATGAACCTTTTTTTTCTGCAACAAGGGGAGCGCAACAATCTACATTCTGTGCGCTGCAACAATTGTTCTCCGCTCCCATGTTATTTGCTATTGCATCAAGAGGAGGGGGCTGTACGGCTTTTTCCTTGTTTTTTTGCGTAGCCCATTCGTTTGTATGAGCAATACAGTTTTCATCCGGCTGCATTCCAATACTTGCAGCATATTTTTCGCATTTCTTTTTAAGGCCGCCGCTTGTGCCATGATGTTCTGGCTCCGCATGAGTTTTTGAAACGGCATCTTTACTGTCTGATAAAATTTCGTCAACACTCGGAATTTTGCCATTTTCTGCGTCTTTTTCAGAATCATTTTTCGGTGAAACTGTTTTTCCGGCGTTTTCGATAGAACCGCATACTGTTTTCAATTCTTGTGCGTTTTCATCCAAGCCGTGAATAAAACCTGTAATTCCAAGCGTCCGGGCTTTTTTATATTCCTCATCCGATAAATCGGCAGGAGTATAGAGTAGGACAGTGTCTTTGTTGCGGCCAATACCGCTATTTATAAATTGTGCGAGCACTTTCCAATGACGCGGATAATCGCTTACGCTTATTACTGTAATATCTGGACTAATTTCTTCAATATTGTCCAGAGCTTTCAAAAGCCAGCGGTAAATAATTGTGCCGTATCCGCATTCCTGCAAAGCTGCATCTATCTTTTTGATTGCGGATTCATCATCGCAAACAATAAGCGCTTTCATTCCGTACCCAAATTTGTAACAGTGTAATCATATATCTGCCAGATGCCTTCGCGTCGGCGGATTTTGTAAACGTAGCTTTTCTTTTCTCGATAGTTCGGATATTTGAACCATTCAATGACGGTAACAGTCCCCTCTGATTTTGAATACAGGGTTTTTTCGATTTCAAATTTTTCCGGAACAGCGACAATATCATTGTCGATCCGGGACTGCATGAGGTCGGATTTATAATCTTGCAAAAGAGATGCGCGCTCATCCGCCGACACAGAGTTGTACCGTCTTTTGGCAACGGCGTTGCGCTGAAGCATCATTTCAACATCCATGTAAAGGAAATATTGATCCCAGAGCGCTCTTTGACGAGCAATGATGGTGCGTTCAACGACCTTATCCGGAGAAATGTCTTCCGGTTTCAAAAGTTCCGCAGTTTTATCTTTTACCGGCAACACGGAAGAAGAGGCTGCCGATGGTGACGGACGGACTTCGAGCGTTAAACGGTTTGAAACCGCTTCAAGATATTTTGATTTATACAATTCCGGATAAAACCGTAAGTCAAAGTAATAAATAGAAGGTTCTGCTATATCGATATAATCTTTCAGATTTTCGATAAAGGAGTATTCTTCTCCGTTTTCAAGCGCAATCTCTCTAAAATATACGGTTTGATTCGTTGTTCGCTTACGGATTAGGTTTTCTGTTTGCGGTAAAATATTGTTTTTTACCGTTGCAACATTAAAATCCACGCTGAACATTCGGTCATCGGCAAGTTTAAAGCGCACTGTTTCATGGGAGTTATTTTTTATGGAAATGTGAACGAGCACCGGATTTGCGTTTCCATCGCCGGGATAATACATTGTCCTGTCGTGGTATTTTATTTGAACGGTGATATTTTCTACATCTTCAGGCCCTACCGGTAGATGCGCGTACGCTTGTTGTCCAAAATAAAATAAAATTGCTATAATAGAAAAGACTAATCGTTTCAATGTAATTCTCCAAAATCTATATTGAAAAACTTTGTTTTTATTATCGGCTGAACCTATGAATACATTATCACCAAATTCAATACAATCAATGCTGCATAGATGGAATGATTTTAAGACGGCGCTCAATACGCTGATACGGCCGGACGCCTGTTTTCCATTCGATATAATGGGCGTACACGGCTGCTTGAAAACATACTTGATTGCAGAATATGCGCGGCAGCTACAAAAAATGGGGCAGGGCGGAGCGGCAGATGTTGTCATTATTGTGCAGAATGAACGCGACGCGTACGCCTTGCAGCAGGATTTTTCAGTTGCATTTACAGAAGCTGAAGTTTTCGTCTTAAACGGATGGGAGACCGTGCCGTATAACCCGGCAACAGTCGGCAGTATTGCGTTCGGGAAGCGGGCGCAATTTATTTCAAAACTGCTTATGCAAAAAGATAGAGAGGAAAACGCTGAGTGCCTTCCGCACGTTTTTATTATCACGCAGCGGGCGTTGCAGATCCCGCTTGCGCCGCCTGAGTATACGCGGCAACTGATAACGACGCTCGAAAAACATCAGCATATCGATACGATACAGATTGCGGCTTCTCTTACGCGACAAGGATATACCCGTGTTCCAAAAGTGAAAATGCACGGCGAGTTTAGTTTACGCGGCGAAGTGCTTGACGTATTTTTGCCTGCAGACGCACTTGCCGTGCGTATTATGTTCGACTTTGACAGAATTGAAACGATACGAACCTTTGACACGGAAACGCAAGCGACGGTTGGGAATTTGGAACGGATTGCAATCTGCCCAATGAAGGAAGTGCTTTGGGACGAAACGCTCATTTCTACGCTTACCCAAAAACTTGAAGCGGCTGCTCCTTTCAATAGTATGGAAGAAAATACGCCGCATTTAGAATTAACGGAGGAAGCGGGCGCATTTCAAGAAAAACTTTTAGCGGAGTTGGCAGCATTCGGGCAGAGTAGAGGGGAAGAAATTTTTTATCCGCTTTTATGGGATCAAAAATATTCTGTGTTCGATTATATCGCCCCTTCGGTTCCTATTTTTTTTATCGATTACGATCGGCTTTTGAATGCGGAAGATAGTATGAATCGAGAATTATTCAACACATACCGCCTTGCCCGAAAGTATATGCCAGTTCCAATGCCGAATGAAATTATGTTTCATTTCACACAGTTGATTGATAAAGCGGATAAGTGTATTTTTTTTCATACTATTAGTACGGAAAATCAAATCAAAAGAGAGAAATGTAATTTAATTTTTAAGTCTGAACCTGCGCAAAGTTATTTTGGAAACATTCGCTACCTAAAAGATGAACTTACTGCGATGCAGCAAAACGGTTGGACGGTCTATATTTTCGGCGATAGTACCAATCAAGCGCTTAGAATTTCCGAATTACTAAAAGATTTTATCGACGAAAAAAATCCGTTCATTTCTATTTTAGGTCAATCTATATCGGAAGGTTTTGTCGTTTCGGATATAAAACTGCGCGTCATCCAAGAAAACGAAATATTTGGGCGGCGGAAATATATTCCGAAGTCAGCGCAAAAAGCAAAAAGTCAAGTTATCGATACGTTTGTTGAACTAAACCCGGGCGACTTTATCGTACACGTCAATTACGGCATTGGTATTTTTGGCGGTATCGATCGGGTGAAGGCGGGCGGCAATGAACGAGATTATGTGAAATTGGAGTACGCCGATAAGGAATTCGTGTTCGTTCCGATTGAACAGGTCAATATGGTGCAGCGCTACGTGGGGAATGAAGGCAATGCGCCGCGTCTTGACCGGTTGGGTTCAAAAGCGTGGGAAAACCGGAAAAATAAAGTTCGGCAGGCCGTTGAAGATTTAGCGGAAAAACTGATTGACCTATATTCGCGAAGGAAGGCGGCGCGAGGTTTTCCGTTTCCTCAGGATGGAGAGTGGCAAACCATGTTTGAAGCAGCCTTTCCTTATGAAGATACTGCCGATCAAATCACTGTTACGGAAGAAATCAAAAAGGATATGGAAAAACCTGCGCCAATGGATCGGCTCATTTGCGGCGATGTCGGGTACGGAAAGACGGAAATTGCGATGCGGGCGGCATTTAAAGCCGTTATGGGGGGGAAGCAGGTGGCGTTTTTAGCCCCAACGACGATTTTAGCCGAGCAGCATTATGAAACGTGTATTGAGCGCTTTCGGAATTTTCCCGTAAAAATAGCGGAATTGTCCCGTTTTATATCTGCAAAAGACCAGAAGGAAACGCTCAAAAAACTTGCGGACGGACAAATTGACATTTTAATCGGCACTCACCGCATTATCCAAAAGGATGTGATTTTTAAAAATCTCGGCTTAGTTATCACTGACGAGGAGCAGCGCTTTGGCGTCAAAGACAAAGAACGGCTCAAAGTCCTCAGAAATAGTATCGACTGTCTTGCGATGTCTGCAACGCCGATTCCGCGTACGCTCCACATGAGTCTTCTGAAAATACGCGACATGAGTCTTTTGACAACGCCTCCGCAAAACCGGCAGCCGGTGGAAACGGTTGTAGAGCATTTCAGCAATGAACGGGTTGCTTCGGCGGTCAGAAGAGAGACGGAGCGGGGCGGGCAGGTTTTTTTTCTCCATAATCGTGTCGAATCATTGGAAGAAACGCGCATTAAGCTTGAACGAATTTTGCCTGAAATGCTCATTGAGACGGCGCACGGTAAAATGAGCAGCAATGAGCTTGATGATATTTTCCGCCGCTTCAAAAACGGAGCTTTTCATGTGCTCGTTGCAACTACAATTATCGAAAACGGCATCGACATTCCGAATGTAAATACGATCATCATTGATCGGGCGGATATGTATGGGGTGTCTCAGCTCTATCAGCTGCGCGGCCGCGTCGGAAGGAGCGACCGGAAAGCGTATGCGTACCTTTTCTATCCGAGCGATAAGGCTTTGAACGAGGACGCTATGAAACGCCTGCAAGTGATAAGCGATTTTACGGAACTCGGAAGCGGCTTTAAGATTGCGATGAAGGATATGGAAATCAGGGGGGCGGGCAACCTATTGGGAAGAGATCAGTCAGGGAACGTGTACTCGGTGGGCTTTGATATGTATGTCCGGCTTTTAAATGATGCGGTCAATCGGCTGGCGCTACAGGAAAAATATCAGGCGGAAAAAGAAGTGCTTATGGAGCTTGAATATACCGGATTTATTCCCGATAGCTATGTGCATAATCCGCAGACAAAAATGGAAATATACAAAAAAATCGCCGCTATACAAACGCAAGATGAGTTGGACGGCGTTTTCATTGAATTGAATGACCGGTTCGGTCCTGCGCCCGATGAAGTAAACAGTTTGCTTTCGCTTGCGCATATTCGGATATTATGCCGCCGCCTCAATATTTCGGCAATAAAAGAACGACAGGGCGTTATTTCATTAACTTTTGAAAAAATTGCGGAGCTTTCAATTAACAAGGTTCTCGCGTTGATAACAGCATCATCGGGAAGCGTAAAACTAGATGCGTCAAAACCGAATGAATTATTTTTATATACCGGAAAGATTGCATTGAAAGAAAAAAGCGAATTTATACGAGAAAAGCTCGATCAGCTTATATAACAGTATAAAAATATATACTAAAAATATCTATTTTTATACTGTTTTTGATAACTGCTTACTTGTAAAGGCGGTGCCGCCGGCGCTTGCGTATATGCTGGATGCTTCTTGTAAATTACTGTATGAGGGGCGCAAAAGAAATGGTATTGGTAAAAGAAGTTGACAACAGAGCCTTTTTGACCGGATTGTTTCATGTAATGTACGAAGAATTACCGCACCCAAAACCGAGAGCAAAAAGGCAAGGTTATAAGTATTGCTGAGACTGCCTAACTTATTTTTATTCTAATGCGCTATACCTTTCACTTTATCAGTCTTTTTTCTTTGCGGTTATTTTGGTAATAATTCTCTTTGATTTTATATATTTTAGATAAATATAGCATACATAATGACTAATAAAATATACATCCTTCTTGATTTTTCTTTTCAAAAATCAAGAAGGATGTTAGATTCCGCTATGCTGGGGGCTATTGTTTTGCTATACTCGCACAGCACAAAGCCAGACATGGCTTACCGCACTTTTTGAGGAGAACTTACCAATGATACTGCCGCAGCATATTGAATATGACGAACTGATTAATCTTTTACCGCACAAAGGGAAAATGTTTTTGCTTTCACGCGTTACGCAGCATGATGTACAGATTCATACGATCACCAGTGAGTACGACATCACGGAAAATTGCATTTTTTATGAACCGGAATTCGACGGAGTGCCGACATGGGCGGGCTTCGAATTTATGGCGCAAGGAATTTCTGCGTTGACGGGGATTACAAATCGTATTAAGGGGCGCGAGCCGCTGCCGGGTTTTATTTTGAGCGTTATGGAATTTCACGCGTCAATTGGTTTTCTGAAAAACAATACGACAATAAAGATGAAAATCAAAGAAGATTACCGCGAAGAAGAGACGCACATTTACCGCTATCTTTGTGAGTTATATGCAGATAAAGCCGACCGAGAGCCGTGCGCTACAGCAAAAATTACCGTTATGGAGACGGATGACATTCACGCGCTATTCGGCGACTAAGCCAGCCGCAAAAGTTCGGTCGGTTTTGTCTGCACAAAATACGGCATAACGCCGGCTTGTGCGCTGCATTGCCGGAGTTATGAGCGGCGTTTTACTCCGTCGGTCGCCGCTTGCCTCCCGTGTTTCCAGCCCCCGCAAGCCCCGCGCCTGTTTTTTGCTCCATCAGCGCGCGCACTTTCAGCGGC
>CAUTOX010000108.1:0-7535 GCA_963539665.1 uncultured Treponema sp. | reverse complement strand
TATGATACTGACTTTTATATCGCTTCTGCTTAGAAAACCTTAAACAGCTTCTAAGTATTCTATGATTGTTTTAGAAAAAATGAGGCGCTTTTTAGTATTTTTCCGGTAATTTCGACCTTAAAACCTATGAAAATGGCAAAAGCTGAGTTCCGTGTTCAAAAACTGAGTTCCGAGTGCCAACGTGTAGCCTTCTTCTGTGTATTTGATTGCTTGTAATCTTAAATCTCTGTCATACGCCGACTATACCGGATGCACTGGAAAAAGAAAATAAAGCGCAGCGCGGGCGGATTTTTATTCGGCGGCTTTAAGTTCGCGGAGCGTACTGGGGAGTGCGGGGCGGCTATGCAGCTTTCGCGTGTGTATCGCCATCACCTTACGGCGGGTATTGTGCGCTCCGCGCATCCCGCTCGTGCGCATTTTCATCTGCCTGTGTAAAAAAGCCGATAATCGATACATAAGAAATCAACGCCCCTAAGCCCAAGCATTGGGGGATTAAACCATCCGCACGAATAAAAAGGAGAAAGTACTATGCCGAATCTGAAAAACCGCCGTTTATTATTTGTCCGGTCGGCCGCAGCGTCCGCCGTTTTTCTGCTGTTGCCGTCGCTGTTTTATGCAGCCGGCCGGAAAGACGAGACGCCTCCTGCCGCCGCAGTTGCGGTTCCGGAAGAGGTTCCGACGGGTTATACAAAAAAATCGCCGGACGGAGAGCCGGTTGCGTTTGGGGAGATTTGGGGATGGGTGATGCAAAACCGTGAGCGGGAACTGGATTTTGATTTTCCGCTTACTGATGTGGGATATTTTGCGGCAGAAGTAAACAGTTACGGCGAGCTGAGCGGCGTTCCTGCGCGGTCTAAACTGAACGGTTTTTCCGGGCGCGTGCATTTGGTCTTGGTCTGCGACAGCCGCGCGCTGACTCATTTTGTTCTTGAACCGCGATTCGGGCTGCGGCAGCAAATGCTTACGCAGATTATGAATGCGGCGCGAACCTTTGACGGCGTACAGGTGGACTACGAGCTGATTCCTGCGCGGGATGCAGCAAACTTTCTCGAGTTTTTGACGGAATTATCCCGCCTTTGCAAAAACGCCGGTAAGATGTTCACGGTTTGCGTTCCCGCCCGCCTCAAAACAATTGCAAACGATGCCTTCCCGTACCGCAAAATCTCCGCCATTGCCGACCGCGTTATCATTATGGCATACGATGAGCACTGGTCTACCAGCCGCCCGGGGCCGATTGCGTCAGTAGACTGGTGCGGACGAATTGTAACGTATGCGAAATCCGTTATCCCCGCCCCAAAACTGGTTATGGGGCTGCCTTTTTACGGCCGCACATGGGCAAGCGAAAAAACAGCGCAAGGCTGGTATTTTTCCGGCATGAATCGCATCATGCGCCAGTATGAATCCAGCGCAGTCGAATACGTCAACGACATTCCGAAAGTAGAAATTGATATGAAAGTCCATCTTGTCGGATGGTTTGAGGATGCCTATTCCACCGTCGCAAAGCTGCGCCTGTACAGCAATGCCGGAGTGCAGTCCGTCGCTTTCTGGAGAATCGGGCAAGAAGATCCGGAAATCTGGAAGTGGCTGCAACGAAAACCGGTTGCGGACAACTAGCGGGCTGCCTGTTTTTGCGGAATTCAGCGAGGCGGCGGGGCGTTCGTCTGCCGCTCATTGAAAATATCCCCTTCTTCCCCTATACTATGGAAAATATTTATGTATCACCCTTTTTGGAGGACTTATGACAATACCTGAAATGCTGGGGCAAAGCGCGCTTTTAACGCTGCTTGGCATGGCTGTCGTTTTTTCTTTCATTATAATTCTTGTCATTTTTATGAATCTGCTTCACGGATTGGTGCGCGCGTTCAAACTTGATAAGGATTTGACGGAAAAACCGGCTGTAAAGATGAAAACTGCGCCCGCCGCAACTCCGGCGGCTGATACGGGAGCGGTAATTGCGGCGATTGCGGCCGCTGTTCACGAAAAACAATCGCAATGATGTGTGCCGATGCGGCTTCGTTTTTATGGCGATTCGGCGTTGGCTTAAAATAGGCGCCGCTCTGCGCATCCGGCTGACGGATTAGGCTGGGGCGGTTCGGAGAAGGGAACGGATGCCGAACGGCGTTCGATGATTTTCTGGAGATACTGAAAAGAGGTTAGAATATGGCTAAGGTTGGAATTTCGGAATTAATTTTGCGCGATGCGTCTCAATCGCTTCACGCTACGCGTATGACGACGGCGGATATGCTGCCGGCTTGCCCGATGATTGACAAAATCGGTTACTGGGCTGTTGAAGGATGGGGCGGCGCAACATACGACAGCTGCATCCGCTTTTTGAACGAGGATCCGTGGGAGCGTCTGCGCAAATTACATGCGGCGCTGCCGAACAACCGCATCATGATGCTTTTGCGCGGTCAGAATCTTTTGGGCTACCGCCATTATGCCGACGATGTTGTCGATAAATTCGTTGAAACGGCGGCAGCCAACGGCATCGACGTGTTCCGCATCTTTGACGCCTGCAACGACCCGCGCAACCTTGAACGCGCGACGAAAGCGGCAAAGAAAACCGGCAAGCACGTTCAGATGGCGATTTCCTATGCCGTTACCCCGTATCACACGAACAAGGTGTACGCCGACCTTGCAAAAAAATATGCTGAGTTCGGGGCGGATTCAATTTGTATCAAGGATATGTCCGGTCTGCTAAAGCCGTTTGTCGCGTATGACCTTGTTAAAGCGATTAAAGCCGCGTGCGACTTGCCGATTGAAGTGCATTCCCATGCGACGACGGGACTTTCGGTTGCGACGGAATTAAAAGCGGCGGAAGCGGGCGCAGATGTGCTCGACACGGCTATTTCCGCAATGGCGATGGGAACGTCTCACAGTCCGACGGAAACTATTGTCGAGATGCTGAAAAACACTCCGTATGATACCGGACTCGACATCAAGGCGCTGCTGGAAATTGCGGCGTATTTCCGCGAAGTCCGTACGCATTACGCATCGCTTGAATCAAAGTTCTTGGGAGCCGACACGCGCATCTTGTTGTCGCAGGTGCCGGGCGGTATGCTTTCAAATCTTGAAAGCCAGATGAAGCAGCAGGGAGCTGCGGACAAGATGGACGACGTGCTCAAGGAAATCCCGATTGTGCAAAAGGATGCCGGTTACGTTCCGCTCGTTACGCCGACATCTCAGATTGTCGGTACGCAGGCGGTATTCAATGTGCTGTTCGGCCGCTACAACAATCTTACGCAGGAATTCCGCGACCTCATCGTTGGAAAATACGGAAAACTTCCGGCGGATGTGAATGCCGATTTGGCCCAAAAAGCGCTGGCGCAGAACAAAATGGAGGCAGTTATGACCTGCCGTCCTGCCGACAAGATTGAACCGGAATGGGATAAGATGGTGCAGGAAGCAAAGGAAAACGGCGGAAACGGCTCCGTAGAAGACACGCTCACCTATGCGATGTTCCCGAAAGTTGCGACGAACTTCTTTAAGAATCGCGCAAATGGTCCGGTTGACGCGCAAAGTTCGTTCGGCGCAAAACCTGCGGCATCTCCTTCGGCAAATGCGGGAAAGGGCGGCTCTTATACGATTACCGTCAATGGCACGGCGTACAATGTTACATCAGGGCCGGCTGGCGACAAAATGCGCGTAACGGTAAACGGCGCGGCCTACGATGTCAACTTCGGCGCGGCGGGCGCGGCTCCTGCTCAGGCGGCAGCATCTGCGGCGCCGGTTGTTTCCGGCGGAACGGACATCGCGTCTCCGGTTGCAGGAACGCTCTTGCGCTATGCGGCTGAATCCGGCGCCTCCGTCAAAAAAGGCGAGACGGTTCTTATTCTTGAATCAATGAAGATGGAGCTTGAAGTAAAAGCGCCGGCCGATGGGACGGTAACGTTCAGCGTACAGCCGGGATCGCAGGTAACGTCGGGGCAAAAGCTCGGCTCAATCGGCGGAAGCGTTGCTGCTCCTGCCCCTGCCGCAGCTCCGGCGGCTCCTTCCGCGCCTGCTGCATCTGCGGCTCCTGCGGGCGGAACTCCGGTAAAAGCTCCGGTCGCCGGTACGCTTTTGCGGTATGCGGTTGACGAAGGCGCTGCGGTGCAAGCCGATTCGACAATCATTTTTGTTGAGTCGATGAAAATGGAACTTGAAATTAAAGCGGGTACGGCGGGCTCAGTGCATTTTGTTGTGCCGGCCGGTACGCAGATTTCGAACGGTCAAGTTATTGCTGAAATAAAATAGGAAAGAAAATGAACGGTTTGACACAGTATAACAGCATGAAAAAAATATTCGCGGTTTCCGTTGCGATTATTTCGCTTGCATTCGTGCTTTCGTTCGGAAGCGCGGCGTTTGCGGATTCTGAAGGGAACAGCGTAAGCTCTTTCCGCTCGTCGGCGGAAACGGTTATCAAAGGGTCGGAGAACATTCCGCGCATTTCCGTTAGGGAATTCATTCGGAACATCGGGCGGAATACCGGCATCTACAAGATGATTCACACCGAAACGGCCGAAGAAATTGCCGAAGCGGAAGCGCAAAAGGCGGCAAGCGAGGCGGCGGAGAAAATCGATCCCTTTGCGGGAGTCATCGTCCCCGGCTGGCAAAAGCTCGTCATGCTTGCCATAGGCTTTTTGATTGTGTATCTGGGGGCTGCACGCGGTTTTGAGCCGCTGCTGCTCATTCCGATTGGCTTCGGAACGATTCTTGTCAATATTCCGGGCGCAGGAATGGGCGAAGCCCCGCACGGAATGCTGCACATCATCTATTCAGCCGGCGTCGGCAATGAGTTTTTCCCGATGCTCATTTTTATGGGTATCGGCGCAATGACCGACTTTGCCCCGCTGATTGCCAATCCGAAGACAGCCTTGCTCGGCGGCGCGTCGCAGCTCGGCGTGTTTATTACGCTGTTCGGCGTTGCGCTGATGAATTACATTCCGGGTATCGACTACACGATGCTTCATGCCTGCGCCATTGCGATTATCGGCGGCGCGGACGGCCCGACATCGATTTACGTGTCTGGAAAACTTGCGCCGGAGATGATGGCGGTTATCGCGGTTGCGGCGTATTCGTATATGGCGCTTGTTCCGATGATTCAGCCGCCGATTATGCGCGCGCTCACCAACCGCAAGGAGCGGCTCATCCGGATGCCGCAGCTTCGAGAAGTCTCCAAAACGGAAAAGATTCTCTTCCCGATGATGCTGCTGATTGTTACCATTCTGTTTTTGCCGCCGGCAGCTCCGCTGATCGGTATGCTTGCCTTCGGAAACTTCATCAAGGAAGTGGGGTGCGTTGACCGGCTGTCAAAGACGGTTCAAAACGAGTTGATGAATATCGTTTCGATCCTGCTTTCTCTGGGCGTTGGTTCGCAAATGACGCCGGAAAAAATACTTAATCCGAACTCGATGGGGATTATCCTGCTCGGTTTGGCGGCGTTCTGCGTTGCAACAGGCGGCGGCGTCCTCATGGCAAAGCTGATGAACCTCTTTTTAAAGGAGAAGATTAATCCGCTGATTGGTTCTGCGGGCGTTTCTGCGGTTCCAATGGCGGCGCGCGTTTCTAACAAGGTCGGCGCGGAAGAGGATCCGCTCAACTTCCTGCTGATGAATGCAATGGGCCCGAATGTTGCCGGCGTTATCGGCACTGCGATTGCGGCGGGCGTATTTATTGCGACATACGGCAAGTAATTTTTTACCTTTATAAACGACATTTTTCCGAAAGACCGGTGCAGATTTGCGCCGGTCTTTTTCTATGCGTCTGCGGGGAATGGGGAATTGATAATGGGTAATTTTTCCTCGCTTTATTGGGTTATAATTCCTTAAAAGAGAAAAAATCACTCAGGATTGGCGGAAGAATTTTGTTTTTTTTCGCATTTTGCAAAGGGGCTGGAAAAGATTTTCTATTCCAGTCTGCAAAGAAAAGTCGCAAGCCATTAAAATCGTTCGGAAACATGCGTTTTGAGACAGGTTTCTTATAAAGAGAGGAATTGTACGGTCGATTATTTCTGTCTGTTTTATATTTTTTTGTAAAATAGATAAATTGGCACGCTTATTGCTCAATAATATGTAGACGGTAATGAATACCGCAAAATAAAATGCTTGGAGGCACACTATGAACGAACTTTCACTTTTTAATTCACTTTTTAACGGAGAGGTGGGCAGCCTGTTGAATATGCCGGTATATCCGCACACGGTTTTTGTGCCGAAAGTGGACGTAAAAGAAGACAGCGAGGCGTACACGATGGAAATGGATTTGCCCGGCCGCACGGAAAAGGATGTTGAGATTGAACTTGACAACAATACGCTGACTATCTCTTCAAAACAAGAAGAAAAAAACGAAATGGAGGAGACGGAAAAAGAGGAGAACGGCAGATGGCTTATTCGTGAGCGGCGCGTTTCTTCTTTTAAGCGGAGTTTTACGCTGCCGGAAGACGTTAATCTTGACGCGCTGAAAGCGTCATTTAAGAACGGCATTCTTTCGGTACGGCTGCCGCGCCGCGCTCCGTCGCAGCCCAAAAAGATTGCGATTAAAAGCGAGTAATCAAGCGGAAAAATAAGAACTGCCCTTCCTGTCGGAACGAAGGGTGGGGCAGTGCGGGGCGGAAAGGCACGGTCGTCTGCATAAAAACTTGAAAACAGTCTTTGTACAGGCACCGCGCCGTTTGTTTTTAACCACCGCATCCCCTCGTTACCGGACGCAGCGGAAAGCGATCGGCAGCGGCCTCCGGTGTCTGCGGATAAACGCTCCGGCGCAGACTTTTGGCTTGCGCCGGTTTTATTTTTGCAGGCAGCGTTGCTTTTCGGCCGATGCGCATCTGTCCGGCCGAAACAAGATCGAGGCGCGCTACGGCAGCATTTTTCAGTAAAACTCGTGAAATTAAGATACAATTATACTTTTCCGTGATATAATCACTCCTATGAAAACCTCTAACATTCAGACTACAAACGGCACGCACCGCATACCGGAAAAATCAACAGGAATAACGGTTCCGCTTGGAGCCTTATACGCGGAAGAAAATGCAGTCATCGGAGAGTACACGGCGATTCCCGCATTTGCGGAATTTGCAAAAAAATCGGGACTGACAGTCATTCAACTTTTGCCTGTAAACGACACGGGGACGCATTCGTCGCCTTACAGCGGGCTTTCGGCATTCGCCCTGCACCCGATTTACATCGACATTCACGCGCTGCCGGAATTTGAGGCGGCATCAAAATTCGATAAAAAAATTGCCAAACTCTACGCAGACATGGCAAAACAATTCCCTTACGACAAAAATGGTCGCTACGATTACACGGGAATTCTGAATGCGAAGACGGAATTATTGCAGCGGCTGTACAAAACGACGGACACCGCGGCAAATGCTGCGCCGTCCGCTGAATTGGATGCGTGGATTGCAAAAAATTCGTGGATAGTCAATTACGCGGTGTACAAAAATCTAAAAGACAAATATGCGCAGGCTTCGTGGAAGGATTGGGAAGAAAAAGACCGCCATTTAAAGGACGGCGAAATACAAAAACGGTGGAATGCAAAAGCTGCAAAAAAGGCGC
>CAUTOX010000107.1:0-7559 GCA_963539665.1 uncultured Treponema sp. | reverse complement strand
TTATGGCTCCGTTTCTCTGGCTCTGGATGCTGTTTTAAAAGGCAATTAGCTATAAGTCTGTAAAATACAATTTCCCCGTCCGCCCGAGCAGCCTGCACGAGCTGCCCGCCGGCGTACAGCAGATTTACAACACTGCACAGGAAGTCAACGGCCTTGCGCAGAAGAACAAGGTTAGCATTGAGGGGCTGGCCAGCGAGGTCGGAAGTTTAAGGTTTAATGAAGAAGGAGGGAAGACTCTGTACAATTTCGTAAACACAAAACTGCTACAGAATATCTTTTAACCAAAGGAAAGTAGCATGGGAGCAAAAAACATTACACAGAAGAGTTCAAAAGGCAGATTATAGAGTTCTATGAAAATAGCAAAACCGTAAAGGTGCTTCCGGCAAATATAGCTTAGTTGAACAGACAATCCACAGATGGGAAAAAGTACTATGGCGTCATTTCTAAAACCAAAGAAGGAGAGACAATAACGCAGGTTGATATAAAAGCCATGCAAAAACGAATCGCAGCGCTTGAAATGGAGAATGAAATCCTAAAAAAGCCGCAGCCATATTCGCCGAAACAAAGTAAAAGATAAAATCGCGCTCGTAAATAAATTCAAGACTTCATATCCAGTCAAAACAATGTACACGGCTTTGCATTTGCATCGAAGTGCTTATTACAAAAGACTTAAAACACAAATCGACCAAAACACAGATTGGTAATGAGCAACTGGATTCGAAAATTCTTAAAGTTTATTACGAAAGCAAAAGACGCTCTGGAGCTCCGAAGATTTTTAAGGTTCTTCGTAATAAAGACGAGTCCGTGAGTCTCAAGCGAATCCAGCGCAGGATGGCAGCTTTAAGGATAAACTCTGTCATTGTAAAGAAATACAAGCCTTTAAAGGCAGAAAAAAACAGAGAACAGAAGAGTATCTGCATGAAGTGGTATTTTACCGCCGCTTCAATCAAACAGAAATGGTGCACAGGCATCACGTACATTCATACCGAAAAAGCTGGCCGGCTCTACCAAGCTTTTAGTTGAAGATTTGTACTCGAGAAAAATAATCGGCTGGGCATTCGGCAAAATCATGGATGCAGAGCTTGCGGGAAAGTCTCTAAAAATGCAGTCCTTAATGTAAAGCATACCGAAGGAATAATTATTCAGTCGGATTTGGAAAGGCAATATACGCGCAATCTCTTTGCAGCGTATCTTGCTCTTTTGCGCTCGCACCATTCTTTGCATATTTTTGCCTAGCGGCAAAAGTGGAGCGGACGGGTAAGCCCTTACATTTTTTAGGCGTCCATTTTCCCGCCCGCCTCGCCTCTTATCCTTTGTTTATTTCTGGAATTCTGTAACGGCGGATTCTATGGCTTTTGCGGTATCGAGGCGAACAGTTTGTGCATTCGTCTTGATAATTTCGCAGCTTATTTTGAGCGTTGCTGGCGCCCAGATTCTAAATGTGAAATAATTTGTAATATATGCAAGCGGGCCGGCCGAATAAGATATGGTGATGTTCCGCGCTCCGTTTCCGCCGCGCGCCGTAATTTCCTCCCATATTATTTCCGATACTTTGTCGCTCATCGCGGTTGCGGAAATATTGAACAAGTTCGCGCCGGCCGGATTACCTAAGAATTCGTGCACTAATTTCTTTTTTGAAAACAGTCCCAACGATTCCGCATTGGAAGTCATTGTCGAGAGCGCCAGACCTTCTACTTTGAATGTTGTGCATGCGGTAAACGCGATGGAAAACAACATTCCTGCCAAAATGAAGCATTTTCTGCTTGCTTTCATGAGAAACTCCTCTTTTCCCGTTTTTGCCGCTTCCTTTGAGCAGATTTTTTTGCGGCAAAGTGGAAAATGTTGTTGATTTTTCATTGCCGCAAAACGAACATAGTGAAGTTTTGCGGCAATAGGATTGGTCAATCCTATTGCTCAGTGTACACTGAGCGAAATTCAGCGGGCGATTTTTTCGATTTTTGTACAGCCGTGCTCGTGCATTGTCTTGTTTGCGCACGCTGCGCCGGCGATGGCGTTTTTTGTGCAGTTCAGGTATAGTACGGCGATGGATCCGATTTTTGTTCCGTATTTGGAAAAGATTGAATGCGCGCTGCGTACGGCGCTCCCTGCACAGGAAAACAGCGCGTGGCTTCACGCATCGTTTGCGCAACTGCCGGACGGGGCGGCGTATGAGCATACTGCAAACTTAACCGAGCCGTGCCGTGCGCTGATTAATTTGGGCGGCAAGCGGTGGCGGCCGCTGCTGATGACGCTCTGCGCACAGGCGGCGCGAGAATGCGGCAAGGCGGACGGACAGCCGTTATCTGAGAACGCGCTCTATTCGCTTACGCCGTTGGTTGAGTTCGTTCATACGGCAAGTTTGATTCATGATGACATTGAAGACCGCGCGGAAGTGCGGCGCGGGCAGCCATGCGCGTATGTCCGCTACGGGCTTGATACGGCGTTGAATGCGGGGGCGTGGTTGTATTTTGAGGCGGCGGCCTGCATTCCGGCGTTGGATGCGGATTGCGCGTTTAAGACTGCGCTCTATTCGCTCTATGCTGAGGAGCTGCGGCGGCTGCATCTGGGACAGGCGATGGACATTGCATGGCATCGGGATGCATCGTATTTTCCTTCGCTTGCTGAATACTCGGCGATGGTGCGGTGCAAGACGGGAACCCTTTCGGCTCTTGCGGCGCGGCTTGGCGTTACTGCGGGCGGCGGCTGCGGAGAGATGTGCGCCGAAGCCGGAAAAATTGCCGCTTCACTCGGCGAAGGATTTCAAATCCTCGATGATGTGCAGAATCTTACTGCCGGAAACGCGGGAAAACAGCGCGGAGACGATATTGTCGAAGGCAAAAAAAGTTTACCCGTCCTGCTGCATCTACAGGAACATCCGTCCGATGCGGCATCCCTCATGCGTTTTATGGAAACGGCCGCCCGCGAAGGCATTGCGTCTCAAGCGGTTGAACGCTGCATCGCGCTCCTTGAATCCGGCGGGGCAATCGGCAAGGCAGAAGAAACCGGACGGCGTTTAATCGAAAACGGCAGTCGGCAGCTTTCAGAACTTTTCTGCGGCGGGAAGACAGCTGGCGCGCAGTTGATTCAGCAGCTCTTTGCCGATTTACTTTTATCGTTTCAAAAAACGGCGTAACAGAGGCATTCAGGCGACCGTTATTGGGGAAGCTCCCGCGGGGGCTTTCAGGGAAACAGTGGAGAAGACCGGTACAATCGGCATTTTGGGAGGCGCTTATGAATGAAGCCGTTGACAAATTAAACAATCAGGCGATTTTGCTTGCGGGCAATGGTTCGTACCGCGAGGCGATTGCGTGTTTTACGCGGGCAATTACGCTTGAACAGGATAACCACCTGCTCTGGTACAACTTAGGAATCATGCTTCAGGATGCGGGCAAGCAGGATGAAGCGATCCTCGCGCTGGAACGGGCGTACGAAATAAATCCGGAGGATGAGGATACCATCAATTCGCTTGCCGTGCTGTGTTTCCGACGAGACGATTTGGCCCGCGCACTCATTTATTGCGCAGATGGAATACTGCTCAATCCTGAAAATCCGCAATTTTGGAACACGCTCGGCGTTGTGTATTTTAATCAGCAAAATTATGAGGATGCGAGCATCGCGTTTGAACATGCAGTAATGCGGAATCCGTACTATTACGATGCGCTGTTCAATTTGCGCGACACGTATGAGCAACTCGGAAATAAAAACGGCTACGAGGAATGCCAGAAAAGATTGCAGGAGCTTAAAAGTATGGAGGTCGCCCGGTGAAGCCCGTTTATATTGTAACAGAAATTTCAGAGAACGCCGTAACCGTTGTTCCATTGCAGGTAGAAGCCGGCGCAAAAAACGGCATTACCGTATTAAATCCGCGCGGCTATCGGCTTGAAAAAAACTGCAAAGTCTACATCGGATTTTCAAAAACAGCCGATGTATTACGCGGCCTTGCCGCACTGCTCGCACCCATGCTCTGCGCTGCGGCAGGCTTATACCTTGCCCGCCCCCTTGCAACGCTCCTGCACCGCCAGCTCACCGAATTATTCAAAATGATTTGCGCCGTCTTCGCCTTCCTTTCTGCGTGCAGCGCGGTTTTCATCCTATCTCGCAGCGCCAACCCCATCCTGCAGCCGGAAATCACCGCCCTTGCATAAAGCCGCCGCCGGCCGATGCGGTGTCCCGCTTTAAGTCGGGCGGTAAAAATGGACGCACGAATGACGCAATGGCGGAATCGCCCTTAAAGTATCCGCCCTATTTGCAAAAGTGCGCATTATATTGAGCTGAGGAAGCTGCGCAGGACAGGGCAAGATGGGGTGCCGTACAATTTAACTTTGCCGACTGCCCGCTCAAGTTTGCCATTCGGCAAACTCATTACTGGCATTGTACAGGGCTTGCAGGCCGGAGGGGATCATACGGATTTTATTGATTCAAGTTCAAAGCCTTGCACATTGAATCGAAGTACCTATTACAAAGATTCAAAGCGTAAACCAACCAAGAAACAACTTAGCAACAATGAACTAGATTCTAAAATTCTTAAAGTTTATTACGAAAGCAAAAGACACTATGGAGCGCCGAATATTTTTAAGGTTCTTCGTAATGAAGGCCATGCGGCAAGTCTCAAGAGGATACAGAGACGGATGGCGGCTCTCGGGATAAAGTCTGTCGTTATAAAGAAATACAAGCCTGTAAAGGCAGGAAAAAAATAGAGCGGAAAGATGCATCATGAATCGGGCTTTTCCACTTCAATCAATCAGAAATGGTGCGCGTATACCACGTACATTCATACCGAAAAAGATGTCTGGAACTACCAAGCTTTTAGTTGAAGATTTGTATTCAAGAAAAATAATCGGCGGGGCATTTGGCAAAACCATGGATACGCAGCTTGCGGGCAAGCTTCTCAGAAATGCGGCGCTGAATACAAAGCATGCCGAATGAATAATTATCTACTCGGATTTTGGAAGTCAGTATACGAGCAATCTTTTTGAATCGGCTCTTGCAGAATTAAAAATCCGCCATTCCTACAGTAGAAAGGGCTACTCGTACGATAATGCTTCATCGAATCATTTCACTCTGTCCTGAAAAAGGAAGAGGGAAACTTTAGGAAATATAAAGATGCAAAAGCCGCTAACAATGCTATTTTTGAATACATTGAATCTTGGTACAACCGCAAGCGCATTCATTCAAGTCTGAACTACAGAACTCCGGAGGCTGTTTATTCAGAATGTGAAAAACATGCAGCTTAAACGAGCTTTTTGTGTCTACTTTATTGACGTAGGTACACTCAGGATAATTCTCGCCAGTTTCGCCCCGCGAAACAGGAAGCGTACCGCCGAACAAAACTAAATCCGTAGCCCCCAATTCCCCAGCCCTCCGATCTCAACAAATCTCGCCAGTTTCGTCTCACGAAACTGGAAGCGGACTGCCGACAAAATTAAATCTGCAAAACCCAATTCCCTCAGTCCGCCGATCTCGACAATTCTTGCTAGTTTCGCTCCACGAAACTGAAAGCGGACTGCCGGCAAAACTAAATCCGTAGAACCCCATTCTCCAGTCCGCCGCAGTACGAAAAATCTAGCCAGTTTCGCCCCGCGAAAGTGGAAGCGGACTGCCGACAAAACTAAATCTGTAGAACCAAATTCCTTCAGTCCGCCGCAGTACGACAACTCTCGCCAGTTTCGTCTCACGAAACAGGAAGCGAACTGCCGACAAAACTAAATCTGTAGAACCAATTTCCCCCAGTCCGCCGCTTACAACAAATCTCGCCAGTTTTGCCTCGCAAAACAGGAAGCGGACTGTCGACAAAACTAAATCTGTAGAACCAAATTCCCTCAGTCCGCCGGTCACAACAAATCTAGCCAGTTTCGCCCCGCGAAACTGGAAGCGGACTGCCGACAAAATTAAATCTGTAGCCCTACTTCTCCAGTCCGCCGTTCTCGCCAGTTTCGTCCCACGAAACAGGAAGCGGACTGCCGGCAAAACTAAATCCGTAGAACCCAATTCTCTCAGTCCGCCGCCCCATTTCCTCGTCAGCAATCCGCATTGATTTAACGCTTCAAAACCTCTACAGTACGTAAAGAATCTACCATAATTAGGAGTTTTGTATGATTAAGACGGTAAAAGATGTCGATTTGGCGGGAAAGCGCGTAATTATGCGCGTCGATTTCAATGTGCCGATGAAAGACGGCGTTGTGCAGGACGATACGCGGATTACGGCGGCGCTGCCGACCATTCAATATATCATTGAGCAAAAACCGCGCTCCCTCGTGTTGATGAGCCACCTCGGAGACCCGGCAAAGGATGTGAAAAAAGCTGCCGAAAAGGCGGAAAAAGCCGGAAAGCCATTCACAGATGCGGATAAAGAAAAGTTCATCAACGGAAAAAACCGCATGAAGCCCGTCGTGGAGTATTTTGCGGCGAAACTCGGTCATGAAGTCAAATTTCTGCCGGATGCGCTGGGGCAGAAAGCCGCGATAGACGCGCTCAAGGACGGCGAAGTTGCGATGCTTGAAAACGTCCGCTTCCACAAGGCGGAAACGTCAAAAGACGCGGCGGAACGAGAGGCAATGGCAAAAGAGCTTGCCTCCTACGGCGACATTTTTGTAAACGATGCCTTTGGCACCGCGCACCGTGATCAGGCGTCTACGGCAACAATCGCAAAATTTATGAGCGAAAAACCGGTCGGCGGTTTCCTCATGGAAAAAGAAGTCAAATATATCGAGCCGATGGTAACAAATCCGCCAAAACCGATGATTGCAATTATCGGCGGCGCAAAAGTTTCTTCTAAAATCGCCGTGCTCGAAAGTCTTTTGAAAAACGCTTCCGCACTTATTATCGGCGGCGGTATGGCGTACACGTTCTTAAAGGCGCAGGGGCATTCTGTCGGGAAGTCGCTTGTTGAAGATGATTTTATCGACACGGCGAAAAAACTGCTTTCCAACGCAAAAGAAAAAGGCGTGAATATCGTACTGCCGGTAGACCATGTAGGCGCGGAAGCGTTCGATGCGAATGCAAAAGCGGTTGCAGTTGACGGAATCGGCATTCCGGCTACCTTGATGGCAATGGACGTGGGCCCGAAGACAATCGACGAATACAAAAAAGTTATTGCCGAAGCGAAATCCATCGTCTGGAATGGGCCGGTCGGAGTATTTGAGTTCGACGCGTTTGCCAAAGGCACCGAAACAGTTGCAAAACTCGTCGCCGAAGCGACAGGACGCGGCGCAATGACGGTTGTCGGCGGCGGAGACTCCGTTGCGGCGGTCAATAAGTTCCACCTTGCCGACAAAATGAGTCACGTATCAACCGGCGGCGGCGCCTCCCTTGAGTTCCTCGAAGGAAAAACGCTTCCCGGTATTGCGATTCTTGCAACAAAGTAAAACCTCAAGCCGCACTGCTTGCAAAACTTGACAAACAACTCTAACCGCTGCTGGAAGATTTATCTTTCGGCAGCGGGTTTTATGGGGGATATGGAGAAGATGTGTTATGCCCACCACGGCTCACTGATCCGGTTCTATTAAAAAAAAATTAGAAATGGACATACAAATCTTCATTAAAACTTATGGAGAAAAAGA
>CAUTOX010000106.1:0-7701 GCA_963539665.1 uncultured Treponema sp. | reverse complement strand
CGAGCTTTTCTTTGGAAATGTCTTTGATTTTTTCTAAATACGCCTCTACTTGTTTGGGGGCTTGTTCTTTATAAAAGGTACTCTTTTTTTTCGCGTGATACCAAGCATTCGCTGTGCTTCAACACTGAAGATGGATGACAGCCGATGACTTCTGCGATTTCTTTACGTAGGCATCGGGATGCTCTTCTATGTATTTGATGAGGTTTTCGGGAATAATTTTCTTGTTAACCGGACAACGGACTTTTATTTTTACATTGCCGGTTGCCTCATATCGCCTTTTCCAAGCAATAATTGTGCTGATATTTATTTTGAACACTGCTGCAGTCTGTGTCAATGAATGTCCTTCGTGTGCACATGCAAGCGCCCGCAGTCTTCAAACTCTATCATATGACAGAGTTTGAGTATAATGGGGTTTTACTTGCATTTCAAGGCAATTAGCTATATTTCTATGATAGACCTGTTCGATAACTGCGTTGTCGAACATCGCATTTCAAGGGAACCTGTTTAGAAACTGAAGTTTCCGAATAGGTTTAATGTTTTTAGAAAAAAATGAAGTACCGTTTTAGTATTTTTCCGGTAATTTTGGCTTCAAAACCTATGAAAATGGCAAAAACTGATTTCCGAGGCTTCTAACCTTTTTAGCTGTTGCAGTAGCAGTTGTATCCTACGCAAATCATAAAATTATTTTGTTTATTGTTGTTATACTAAGTCTAGGATACATAATGACTTATATCCTTCCTTTTTTAAGATGCTAGTCAAGGGCACTGACATTACTGTCCGTAACCAGCCGCGCCCTTACCCGAAAAACCTTCCGCCGCTGACCAGCAGGCAGTTGCACCATGCTTCAACCGCATCTCCTGCGCCCACCGCGCCAATCTTTTCGCCTGTCTTCGCCTTTACAAAGATGCGGAACGGTTCTGCTCCGAGCGCACCGGCGATTGAGCGTACAATCGATTCCCGAAACGCAAACAGCTTCGGCTGCTCCAGCTTTACGATGCAATCCATATTCAACAGCTGCCAGCCTTCCGAGCGCAACTGGCTCCACACAATCCGCAGCAATTCCATTGAATCGGCATCCTTCCACTTCGGATCGTTCGACGGAAAAAACGTCCCGATGTCGCCGAGTCCGCTTGCGCCGAGCAGCGCATCAATAACGGCATGCAGCAGCACATCGCCATCCGAATACGCCGCCTCGCCCTTAAAATACGGAATCTGTACGCCGCCGATCACGAGCGTCCGCCCCTCAACCAATTTATGAATGTCGTAGCCGATGCCAGTACGCAGGTTTAGCGCATTGCCCGTATTCATTGTCGGCGGATAGTCGGCCATGTAGGTGATTTTCTTATTTTCCGCCGTGCCATCTACCGTTTTGACATAACCGACGTACTTTCCCCAGATTTCCGTGTCATCGGTGCAGGTAAAATGTTCGTCAACGGCCTTTTTATGCGCTTGCAACAGACGCGCAAAGTCGAATCCCTGTGGCGTTTGTACCGAAACCAACTTTGAGCGGTCAAGATGGGCTGAAATAAAGCCGTGCCGGTCGATTTCCTTTTGCGTGTCAGGAGGCTGCAAGCACGGAGCCGCCGCCCCGAACTCCTCCGCCGCATACAGCGTGTCGGAAATAATTTGCCGCGTTACAAACGGACGCGCCGCATCATGAATCAGCACATAATCCGGCGCATCGTCGCGCTCGGCAAGCGCCGTCAGCGCATTGAACACGCTCTCTTGCCGCGTCTGGCCGCCAGTAACAAACAGCAACGCCGTTTCTTTTTTAATGAGGCTCCGCACCTCCGCATCGGCAAACAGCGCATTCCGCGAGTCCGCTTCGCCATTCTGCTGCACCGTAATGACAAGCATATCAACCGGAATCGTTTTGAAAAATTGCTTTACCGCTTCAGAAAGTATCGTCCCCCGCCCCAGCGGCATAAACTCCTTCTTTTCCCCGCCCATCCGCGTAGAGCAACCGGCAGCGGTAACAATTACGGCAATGCGGCTCGTTTTGTTATCAATCATCGTCATCACCCATATCGTCAGCAGATGAATCTATCAATTCATCCGCATCGTCATCTAATTTGTCGGAATCCTTGCCGCCGTCCAAATCATCCATCAGGCCCTCGTCCTCATCATCTTCTTCCGGCACAACTTGCTTGACCTTCGGAGCCGCTCCCGGCGGTTCTAGCTTTACGTGAATGGTCTCTTCAACTTCCTTTTCAGACTTTCCGGTCGCAAATGAAACTTCATCTTCAAGCAGCTTTTTTGCAGAATCGTATAATTTCCGCTCAAGGATCGGCAATTCCTTCACCTTGCTCCGGTTGTACAAACAGCGAACGATGGTCGCAATGTCGGAGATACTGCCCTTCTTCAAAAGATCAAGATTTGTCTGGTAGCGCAGCTTCCAATCCGACGTAATCGGCTCAAATTCATCAGAGAGCATATCGAGCGCCTTCTGCGCTTCCTCTGCAGAAACAATCGTACGTATTCCAAGCTCTTCGGCGCGTTCAACGGGAACCATAACAATCATATCCGACGCTTCAATATAAATCTTATAGTAAAGCATATCGGCGCCGCGAAAATTCTTAGTAAAAATTTCGATGATTTTTCCTACACCCTGACTTGGATACACAATTTTCTGATCAACATGAAATTTCGTTTCACTCATATTGCAGCGGATTATAGCACAAGCAGTACCGAAAATCAAACTTGCAGCCCAACCTGCGACTCCAATAGGAGCGGACAAATGCAAACCGTATGTGCAAGTATTCCGGCCGAGCGCCGAAGCAGCTCCTCTTTCTTGTTCAGGCACGCCGCGCCGGGCTACGCAAGCCTTTCTATCTGACGCGCCAAGAGGCAATCCGTTCCCGCTGATTTTCGGCTCGTCCGCCGCCGGAAGCAGGCGTTCCGTTTTAAGGAAGGCGCTCCTGTTTCTCGCAGCAGCCGTATTGCCGTAAATGCATCCTGCGCGCGCTCTGCGTAGCCGTGCGCAAATGCGGCAGGCAACATCCTGCGCCGATGCCGCGAATCGAACATCGGCAACAAGCGGCTTTGCCGGACGCGGAATGCCGCAGCTGGCGTATTCGAGCCCCTCAACGCAGGCATCGGGTACAGCCGCTTAATCTTTCGCGCTGAATGTTCTATAAGGCGGGCAGTCGGTTTTGATGCCTCTTGTTACGGCGCGGCGTCAGAGCATTCCCCCCGCCGCATAAATAAAACCTGCTCGACAACGAAGGTATCGAACAGGTCTAATAGTAGGATTTTTTAACAGAAGGAAGCGGACTTCATGGCTGACGGAGATTCAATCATGCCGCGTAGCCCGCCCGATCGGTTATTTTTTTGCTCCGTCTTCAATGGCATCGATGTAGGAAAGGTTTAAGCGCCCCATTTTGTCTACTTCAATCAGCTTGACGGGAATAACTTGCCCTTCTTTGAGTACGTCCGAAACTTTTTCTACGCGCTGACGAGAAAGTTTTGAAATATGGCAGAGGCCTTCTTTACCCGGCAGAATTTCGATAAACGCGCCAAAGTCCATGATGCGTTTGACCGTTCCGTTATACACCGTACCCGGCTCCGGATCTTCGGTAATGCCTTTGACCGCTTTTTTTGCAGCCTCAGCGCCAAGCCCGTTCTTTCCGTAGATGGTAACAGTGCCGTCGTCATCCGTGTTGATGGTAACGCTGTACTGTGCGCACAAAGCCTTGACGTTCTTTCCGCCCGGCCCGATGAGCGCACCAATTTTGTCCACAGGAATCTTCATCGAAAGGATTTTCGGCGCATTGTTGCTGATCGGCTGCGGCTTACTGATGCACTGCTCCATAATCGAAAGGATGTGCAGTCGGCCGGTCTTTGCCTGATCCAGCGCCTTCCGCATGATGTCCATCGAAACGCCCGCAATCTTTATATCCATCTGAAAGCCGGTAATACCGTCCTTCGTTCCCGCAACTTTGAAGTCCATATCGCCGAGATGGTCTTCCTCGCCGAGTATATCGGAAAGAATCTGGTATTTTTCGTAATGCTGCCCTTCGGTGATTAAGCCCATCGCGATTCCCGCAACCATCTTCTTCATCGGAACGCCCGCAGCAAGCATCGAAAGGCAGCCGCCGCACGTAGAAGCCTGAGATGAAGAGCCGTTCGACTCCATGATTTCCGAAACAACGCGAACCGTATATGGGAATACGTCGCGGCCGGGTACCATTGGCGCAAGCGAACGGCGGGCAAGGTTGCCGTGCCCAATTTCGCGGCGGCCTGTCGTTAGTTTGCCGACTTCGCCGACGGAATACGGCGGAAAGTTATAATGCAGGATAAAATGTTCGCTGCGGTCGCCGTCAATATCGTCGTACACCTGCTCATCGAGCGAAGTGCCGAGCGTGGTAACGGCAAGCGACTGCGTTTCGCCGCGCGTAAAGAGCGCAGAGCCGTGCGGATACGGCAGCACGTTGATTTCGCACATGATTGGGCGGATTTCGTCGCACTTTCTGCCGTCAATGCGGATGCCCTCATCAAGAATCGACTTTCTCAGCAGCTTGAACTGAATGTCATCAAGCAGCGCGTTGAAAAGCCGCATCTGCACGGCATCCTCAAGCTGCTCTCGATACGCCTCCACGAGCTTTGCGCGTACCGCGTTCAGCGCTTCGCCCCGATTGAGCTTCCCATCGCGGAAACAGGCGTCTTTGATAAGCGGCGTAGCTTCCGCTTCGATTTTTTCCGCGTTTTCCAGCTGCACATCAAGCGGCGCAAGCGGCAGTTTCTCTTTGCCGCACTTTGCCCGCAGTTCCTCTTGCAGCTTGCACATCTGCGTTATGAACTCCTGCGCCTTTTCCAACGCACCGAGCATAACTTCTTCGCTTACTTCGTGTGCACCGCCTTCAACCATCGTAAAACCGTCGGCCGTTCCCGCAACGACAATTTCAAGCTCAGCCTTTTCTATCTGCGCAAATGTCGGGTTGATGACGTATTCGCCGTTCAGGTACCCGACGCGGCACGCCGCCACCGGCCCATGAAAAGGAATGTCCGAAATGGTTACGGCCGCAGACGCTGCAATAACGGCAAGAATGTCCTGCGTATGGATTCCGTCCGCGGAAACGCAGGTCGGCACAATTTGCAGCTCGCGCCCGAACGACGGTTCAAACAGCGGCCGCATCGGACGGTCAATCAAACGGGAGACAAGGATTTCCTTTTCCTTCGGTCTGCCTTCCCGCTTCACAAAACCGCCGGGAATCTTTCCCGCCGCATAAAATTTTTCATTGTAATCAACGGTAACGGGAACAAAGTCCTGTCCTTCCGTTATGGTGTGCGATGCGCAAATAGTAGCAATAACAACCGCGCCGCCCCACTGAGCGTATACGCAGCCGTTCGCCTGCTTCCCAATTTTTCCTGATTCAAGGATGAGGTCTGCATCGCCAAGTTTATACGTTACTCTTTCTACTGGCATTCATTTCCTTCTATTATATTGTGATTTATATGTTGTTCCGCGCTGTTTCCCGCAGCAATGCTCTGCCGCCGATGCAAGCGCATTCAAAATAAAAAAGCCTGTGCCGCCGACAATGCCGGGCGCAGGCCGGTTGAAAAGCAAAACTACTTGCGTAATCCAATTTCTTTTATAAAAGCGCGGTAGCCTTCAAGGTTCGTCCGCTCAAAATATCTGAGCATCTTTCTGCGCTGACCGACCACTTTCAAAAGCGCACGTTTTGCGCCAGTGTCTTTCGGAAATGTCTTTGAGTGTTCCGTCAGCTGTTTAATGCGTTCCGTCATCAATGCGATTTGAACTTTTACATTCCCCGTGTCGGTTTCCTGCGCGCCGAACTTATTTACGATGGAAGATGTTGTTTCTTTTGTAAGCGCCATTTTACTTACCCCTTATGATATAAATTCTATCGTCTGAATTCGCGTAGACTCATTGAATACAGATCCAAAGAGGCGAAGAGTTTTAAGACCTGCTTCAAGACGAGTACGTAAACTACCGTCAGACGTATTAACCATTACTTCGTAGCTTCCGTGTTGCGGCAGCGCCTGCGAAAAATCGCGCCGAGCGAAAATAACTGCGCCGTCCGCTTCCGCCGTACTGTTTACGGCATTCATATCGAGCGTGTAACTACGCCCGAGCATTAACCGAACATCGGAAAACTTCCCATTCAGAACGCCCTGCCGAATAACGGAAGACGATACGCGGCAACCATTATACAGCACCGGCGGAAGAAAAACCGTGTCTATGCCGTGCGTAACGGCAAACGCTTCAATTTCCTTCTTGCCGTATAAACCCCTGTGGCCGCAGCGAAAATCCTGTCCTTCCGCTAAAAAACGCAGAGAAAATCCTGATGACAGGGCTCTCAAAAAGTCGATGCCGAGCATTCTAGCAAAATCATTGGAAAAGTCAATGAGCACAGCGAATGCAAAGCCTTGCCGTTCATACTCAAGCAGCCGCAGCCGGAGCGTTGCAATATCGCCCTGATACGCAGCCGGATTTTTATGAGCGGGCAGCGGGCGAGTAAATGTTACGATTCCCGGAATGAGGTTCTCCGCGCCGGCCGCCGTCAACACCGCGTCAAACAGCGCCGCGTGCCCGCAATGAGGGCCGTCAAAACTGCCCACTGTCAGCGCCGTCCCTCGCTCCTCCGTAAAAACGGAGCCGCTCAAATCAATATCCCGCCAAAAAAACACCCGCACTCAAAAACCGCCCATAGGTTACTCAAAAAAGCCGCCGCTTTTTCGGGAATAGACCTATTCGATAACTGCGTTTACGAATAGGTAGACTACTTCTAAATCGCACAAATAGCATGATTTAGAACATCGCATTTCAAGGTAACCTGTTCAGAACCGGAACTTTCCGAACAGGTTTAATGTATATTTTTCACCGCATTTGGTAAAGCGTCTGCCGCCCCCTGCCGCTGGCGCATAGAATTGTCTCCACGACTTTTGCAAGCTCTCTTAACGGACTGCTGAAATATCAAACTCGTCCGGAAATTCCTTTTCGGAACAAGTTACCTTGAAGCTGTTTGAAGTCTCACCAAAAAGAGCGTTATGACGGTCAATAGCATAGATTACAGGTGGTATTAACCTTACGCTTTTTGTTTCAACTACCCCTTGTTTTTAAGCTAAACAAAGCTTTGCTTTGCGTATTCTTGTTTAGAAAAGACCTGAAATATATGACAATTATTCCGTTTGGTTGGATTAAGCGAGCTACAGAGAAGCCCTAAACAGGCCCTTACGGCTTGCCCCCTCCCTACGTGCGCATAAGAACCTGTTCAATAACGCTGCTGGCGAACAGGTTGTCGAAGTCTAAATCGCGCAAATAGCATGATTTATAACATCGCGTTGCAAGGAAACTCGTTCAGAAACCGAAGTTTCCGAACTGGCTTAATCGCAAATACATAGAAGAGTATCCCGACGCCTACCTCAAAGAAATCGCCGAAGTCTTCGGCTGTCATTCATTTTCAGCGCTGAAGCGGCTGCGAAAGCTCAGGTTACGCGCAAAAAAGAGCACATTTTACAAGGAACAAGATACCAAACAAGTAGAAGCATATTTGGAAAAAATCAAATCAAAGACATTCCCAGAGAAAAGCTCATATATATCGATGAAACCGGTCTCCAGACGCAGATGTACCGCCAATATGCGCGCAGTAGACGATGAAAACGGGGCAACATTCGCATCAACAGCAAGCGTCATGCTCGAATTGGGCTTGTTGCGGCGCAATGTGAGGGCGCGTTGCT
>CAUTOX010000105.1:0-7737 GCA_963539665.1 uncultured Treponema sp. | reverse complement strand
ACACAGACGCTTTCATCGTTCCGCTGTAGGTGTGCGGAGCAAGCAACGCGCTCTCACGTTGTGCCGCAACAAGCCCAATTCGAGCATGACGCTTGCCGCTAATGCGGATATTGACGCGCTTTCCGCGTTTACTGCGCGCATATTGGCGGTACATTTGCGTCTGGAGACCGGTTTCATCTATATATACGAGCTTTTCTTTGAGAATGTCTTTGATTTTTTTTAATACACCTCTGCGTGTTTGGGGGCTTGCTCTTTGTAGAATGCGCTCTTTTTTTTCGTGTGAGACCAGCCTTCACAGCCGCTTCAGCACTGAAGATGAATGAAAGCCGAAAAATTCCGCGATTTCTTTGAGATAGGCATCGGGGTGCTCTTCCACATATTCGATGATTAATCCGATTCGGAGACTTCAGTTTTTGAACTGGTTACCTTTCAATACGATGTTCTAAATCGGCTAGTTGTGCGATTTAGAACTCGTAGACCTGTTCGATGTTGTCGAATAGGTCGTGTTTTTCAGGAATGATTTTCTTGTTAACTGGACAACGGATTTTCATTTTCATGTCTCCGGTTGCCCTGTAGCGTTTTCTCCAACCAATGAGTGCTCAGATATTTACTTTGAATACCGCCGCAGTCTGTGTCAATGTGTGGCCTTCTTTTGCATATTCAAGCGCCCGCAATCTTAAATCTCTGCCATACGCCATATAAAGATTGTATAGAACTTTTTAGTTGCATTTCAAGGCAAATAGCTATATATGAGCTTTTCTTTGGGAACGTCTTTGATTTTTTCTAAATACGCCTCTACTTGTTTGGGGGCTTGTTCTGCGTAAAACGTATTCTTTTTTTCGCGTAACCTGAGCATTCACAGCCGCTTCAACACTGAAGATGGATGACAGCCGAAGACTTCTGCGATTTCTTTGAGGTAGGCATCTGGATGCGCTTCCATATATTTGCGATAAAACCAGTTCGGAAACTTCCGTTTCGGAACTGGTTACCTTGAAATGCGATGTTCTAAATCGTGCTATTTGTGCGATTTAGAACTCGTAGACCTGTTCGATGTTGTCGAACAGGTCGTGTTTTTCAGGAGTGATTTTCTTGTTAAAAGGACGACAGATTTTTATTTTTACGTCGCCGGTTGCCTCATATCGCCTTTTCCAAGCAATAATTGTACTAATATTTACTTTGAACACGCCCACAGTCTGTGTCAATGAGTGTCATTCTTTTGCATATTCAAGTGCCCGAGTCTTAAATCTCTATCATACGACAGAGCTTGAGTATAATAGGGTTTTACTTGTATTTCAAGGCAATTAGCTATATAAGCTACATCGGAGAAGCCGCCGCCGACCGCTTTACTGAGTCGGCCAGATATTACTACTCGACCGGGTGTGCTACCGGCCATCAATGCGGGAAAAGAAGGAAGAAGTATAGAGATGTATTATTTGTTTATTCGTGCGCCGGAAAAATTACAGACGTACAAGGCGCGGCTTGAAGCGGTAAAAGCGAACATCGCGAACGGAAAAACGCTGGTTTTTAATGAGATGAGCTGTGCGCGGACAACGCTTATTGAAAGCGCGCCGTATAACATCATCAATGGGGCGTTTACCATCGTAGCTGTTTTTTTTAATAGACCGTATAAAATTGAACGAAATGCTGAAAATCGCCATTGTCTTAATCATTAACAAAGAGACTGTGAAGTCCTTTCTGTAAATTCAGTAGGCTGCGATAAAAAGTGTTAATGGGGGTATATCCCGCGAGTAGCTGATTTTTTATCAAGAGTAAAACACTAAAGACAGTTTCCTTGAGAAGCTGGCTTTTTTTAGATCAGTAAGGTAGGCGGCCCTCGTACATTATGCACATTTGTCCGTAGGTCTGAGCCCAGTTGTGAATCGGCTGAGTCCATTTTTTTGTTGCTTCAAAAGTTGCAAGATACAAAGCTTTCAGCAGAGCCTGGCCGCGTGGGAACACACTGCGCTGGCGCTTTGAGTTTTCGGTAACTGGAATGCAGGCTTTCAATCGCATTCGTAGTGTAAATGATTTTCCGGACATCCTGAGAGAACTTAAAAATAGGCACGACAACATCCGGGTTTTCTATCCAGCGTTTCATGGAGGCAGGATATTTGGCGGCCTATTTTTCAACAACCCGCTCGCGAGCTTTCTGTCATTCGTCTTCGGAAACCGCATTGTAAATAGTCGTTTTTAGGTCGGAGGCAAAAGATTTCATGTCTTTTGATGCGACATATTGCAAGGTGCTGCGGACCATGTGAACCATACAGCGCTGATAATCATAACATCCTGCACTCCATGCTTCTTAAGCTCATTAAGAGCAAGAGCGTTCTGCCGGAACTTGGCGCTCTCTTGTTCGCCTATGGCAAGCGGCAGCGCTTCCTTACGCCCGCCGCAGGTAAGCCCAAGAATTACAGAAGCGGCTTTTTTGGCAATTACTCAGTTGTCTCTGACTGAAATAGTGAATGGCAGCGATGTAAATGACCGGATAAACATCATCAAGCGGCCGGTTCTGCCATTCCTCAATCTGCACAAGTATCTTGTCTGTGACATCGGAAATCAACACCCCTCTGCACGAATAAAGCCTTCAGAAACATCAAAGCCGTATATGTCTTCGATAGGGGGGCAGAGATCCAACGGGTTGTCATTCCCTTTGCATACATTGATATGATTTTGTGAGCGATGCCGGAAATATCTTTCTGGCCTGTCATTACGACTTGCGGCTCGAAACTTGACTTTCTGTCTTGAAGAGCTACCAGTTCAACTTCTCCGATACTTGATTTTATATGCTTTGACTTGTAACCGTTTCGGTAATCATCGTTGTCAGAACGCCAAGATTTTTCATATCCCAAGTGATCCTCCATCTCAACTTCCATCATTTTTTGATGGTTCCGCCGAGAAGGGCTTTCAGTGCTTCCTGAATATCCTGCACTGACTGGATGTCGTATTCTGAATGCAAAGCTTTAATAATCTCGCTTTTGCCTTCTGTCATTACAACTTTGTGCGGTGGTGTTTTTGCTTTTGCCATAACTTGGCTCCTGTGTTTATTTTACCACAGCACCTACTTTTTAGGAATTTACAGAATGACTTGCACAGTGTCTCGAACAAGTCTATTTTTAGTCTTTATGAGGATTACATTTTTATGGGCGGAATAGAAGATAATAAACTTACCGTAAAAGATTTGTACAAAGAATTCTGGGAATGCCGTAACTTCGAGATTGACTATTTGCGGCTGCGTTCAATATTTCTTGCCGTATTTTTGCTTGCAATAGCAGCCGGCTATGGAATTTTCGTAAATGACCATCTAAAAGAGATTCCGCCATCTCCTGAAACTATAATGAATTGTCCCCGCTTATTTTTCACATCATCAGCCTTGCGCTCTGCCTGCTGGGTATTATTTTCTGTCAATTATGGATAATGATGGCAAAGGGGGCAAAACGCTGGTATGAACGCGACGACGCTTCCATTTCAAGTTTTTATAATAAACCAGTTCGGAAACTTCCGTTTCTGAACTGGTTACCTTGAAATGCGATGTTGTCGAGCAGGACGTGTTTTTCAGGAGTGATTTTCTTGTTAATCGGACGGCAAAGTTTCATTTTCACGACTCCGGTTGCTCTATATTGTTTTCGCCAGCCAATGAGTGTACCGATATTTACTTTGAATACCGCCGAAGCCTGTGCCAATGTGAGGCTTTCTTCTGTATATTTGATTGCCCGCAATCTCAAATCTCTATCATACGCCATGTAAAGATTGTAGAGGATTTTTAGTTATATTTTAAGGCACGTAGCTATACCTTTGCTTTTGCAGATACTAACTTCCGTTTCAGAAAGATTGATGACGGAACAGGAATTTTCATTGATAACGATACCAGTACCGATATAGTTGTGCATATCAATTCGCACTACGAGGGGCTTCCCTTTAGCTCGAAAACATAGGTTCTGTTGGAAAAACAAAAGCGAAAGTTTTATACTATTCTGCAGTCTATGATATTACCCTTTATAACAGACATTTTTACGGGAGTTCACACAGCTTCTAATATATTCAAAAATCATAAAAAACAGCAAATCCAACTAAAAGCAAAACAAACCGATGCCCATTACATAAATACTTCCAGTTGAAAAAAGTCCCCTATTAATCATTCCAACAACATAATATGCAACTGCACAAATCAGTTTGAATAAAAAAGCATCCTCTAAAGGTAAATATCCGCATTGGCTTAGCTTTGTTCTATATCGTCGGGTCTCTGTCATACCATTTAATAGATATTTCGGGAGCATACGCCATTGCAACTGCTTTTGTGTGGATAGAGGATGTTCGCAGAAAAGAAAATGTACCATGCAACGAGAGAATATGCTGCCGTATTACAACATCATTCTCGAATTGGGGGCATTGTACGGAAAACGGTGGTAAAAAAGGCATCGATGCCGTAATACCGTCTTCCTGCATTCACTCTGTGCCCCAAATCTCCTCTCTTAAAAAGGTTTGATTGCGATCAGCACCGACGGAGATGATGCCGATTTTTGTATCGGTGAAGTTTTCAATGAATTCAATGTAGTTTTTTGCAGCGGTGGGGAGAGCTGCGTAGGAAGAAATGTCGTTGAGCGGCTGCTTCCAACCATCAAACTTTTTGAGGACGGGCTTTGCATTGTTCAGCGCGGGAATACAAGCCGGAAAGTCGGTAACGGTTTTACCGTCGATGTCGTAGGCGACGCAGGCTTCTATGCTTTCCATTGCGTCATAGACATCGAGGTGGGTCAAAACGAGGCTGTCAATGGAATTGACGCGGCAGGCATAGCGCAGTGCGACAAGATCAAGATAACCGCAGCGGCGTGCGCGTCCTGTCGTAACGCCAAACTCGTTGCCGGTATTCCGCACGTACTCGCACAGTTCGCTTTCCGTTTCGGTATTGAACTCCGTCGGCATGGGACCGTTGCCGACGCGGGTTTCATACGCCTTAAAAACGCCGTAAATCTTGTCGATTGCGCGAGGCCCGATGCCTCCGCCGGTTGCAGCTCCTGCCGAACACGACGCGCCAGAACTGACGAACGGGTACGTTCCGCTGTCAAGGTCGAGCAACGCTCCTTGCGCCCCTTCAAATAGTACGTTTGCTGCGCGGTTTTTCCACATTTCAGATGCAATATCAATGCGCATAGCAAGCAATCGGTCAATATAAGGACGTAGAAAATTCCTATCAGCTTCATCGAGGGCATTTATTTTATCGTCCCAGTCAAGGTCTGCAAGACGAATACCGTCCCGTTCCGACTTTTGCGAATACGCAGTTCCAATTCCGCGTCCCGTTGTTCCAATCGGCTGGCGGCGTTCGGCATCACGTTTTTTGTCCATTTCGCGATAACATGGCAGAACGATGTGCGCACGGTCGGAAATAAAAACGCGGCCTTCCCACTGAATGCCATGTTCAGTCAGCATTTGCAGCTCATCGAACAGCGCATCAGGCGCGATGACCATGCCGGAACCTAAATAAACGGTCTTATCGGGATACAAAATCCCTGACGGCACTTGATGGAGCGCATATTTTTTGCCGTCAACGACAAGCGTATGCCCCGCGTTCGCGCCGCCGGCAAACCGGCACACATACTTCGCGTTCTCCGCAAGGTAATCGACAATCTTTCCCTTTCCCTCGTCACCCCACTGTGCGCCAATAACAACAATGTTCATACCGCCCCCTATCGCATAAGATTTCCGCTTCGGCGCGGAGTATAGTGCAAAGCAGAGCAAGATTCAACGAAAGGATGGACGTGCGCACGGCATCGGCATGAAAAAAGAATCTGAGTTCTAAAATTATCATTGTAGATGCAAGCGCGGTTGCCCATAGTCTGTATATCCATTTTAGAAAGTATCTTAGATGCCTGTTTAAACTCTCTAAAAAATGCTATACCAAAGCCATGAGAATAGCATTTCAAATAGCAAATCTGCATTAATTCCTAGTAATAAAACAAATTACACACACCAAAACTACACAAAAAAATACCGTCTTGCAGAAATTGCATAGCTAATTAACTTGAAATATTGGAAAAGGCGCTATGAGGTAACCGGAGACGTTAAAATGAAAATTCGCCGTCCGATCAACAAGAAAATCATTCCTGAAAAACACGACCTGCTCGATAACTGCGTTGCCGAACAGGTCTACGAGTTCTAAATCGCATAAATAGCACGATTTCGAACCTCGTATTTCAAGATAACTAGTTCAGAAACCGAAGTTTCCAAACTGGTTTAATCGCAAATATGTGGAAGCGCACTCCGATGCTTACTTAAAAGAAATTGCGGAATTTTTCGACTGTCATCCAGCTTCAGTGCTGAAGCGGCAGCGAAAGCTCAGGTTTCGCGAAAAAAACGAGCACCTTTTATAAAGAAAAGCCCCCAAACAAGTAGAGGAATATTTAGAAAAAATCAAAGACATTCCCAAAGAAAGGCTTATATATATCGATGAAACCGGTCTCCAGACGCAAATGTATCGCCAATATGCGCTCAGTAAGCGAGGAAAACGGGGCAATATTCGTATCAGCGGCAAGCGTCATGCTCGAATTGGGCCGGTTGTGGCACAATGTGAAGGAGCCTTGCTTGTTCCACACACCTACAGCGGAACGATGAAAGCTACTTTATTCGAAAAGTGGTTTGAAGATGAATTGTTGAACTGTTTACCGAAAGGGCACGTTATCACCATGGACAACGCGGCGTTTCATAAAAAATAAGTCTTGTATCAAACCGCAAAAAAATACTCGCGGACCTTGATTTTTCTGCCGCCGTATTCACCGGAATACAATCCCATTGAACACACGTGGAGCGCTTTGAAGCGAAAAGTTGCTGGCTGTGTTCAGTTATATGACTCTGTTTCTCAGGCTCTTGATGCTGTTTTAAAAGGCAATTAGCTATAGAGATTTAAGACTACGGGCGCTTGAATATGCAAAAGAACACGGAAATCAATTTTTGAGTGAAGGTATTAAAAAAGAAGAAAAAATGCTAAAGTGAGAACATGAGGTGGGAAGAATTAGAAGATGCACTTGAAGTGCTTCAAAGCGAACGGGAGTACGACGGATATTTTTGCAGCATAAAAGATGCGGTTATCATCGTTATTTTGGGAAGTCTCTGCGATCTGAAAAGCGTAAAGAAAATGGACATGTTCGATAACTTCGTTGTCGAACATGTTGCCGAGTTCTAAATCGCGCAAATAGCACGATTTAGAACATCGCATTTCAAAGTAGCCTGTTCTGAAACTCAAGTTTCCGAACAGGTTTAATACATGCGTGGGCAACGAGCGAGCATGTAAAAGCGTTTCTTGAAAAAGAATTCGGTATAAAAAGAATACCGTGTTACTGGCGGCTGTTAAGTCTTTTGGCAATGGTAAGCCCTGAATCACTTAATCAGTGTATGAAAAGCTGGGTAAGCTCACTCATTCCCTCTCTTGCGGAAAAGCTTGAAGCGGAAGAAGAAGAGCAAAATAAGAAGAAGAAAAAAAGCCTGACGATTGCAATAGACGGAAAAGAAATCCGCTCGACAGGGAAAATGAAGAAGTATGACAGTCCATTACATATTGTCAGCGCGCAGATAGGCGAACTAGGGCTCACTCTTGCGCAGGAAACAGTGCAGTCAAAGAGTAACGAGATACCAGCGGTACAAGAGCTGATAAAGACACTTGAGATAGCAGGATGCATGGTAGTTGCGGATGATTTAAACTGTCAAATACAGACTGCACAAGCAATTATCGATGCAAAAGCCGACTAT
>CAUTOX010000104.1:0-8013 GCA_963539665.1 uncultured Treponema sp. | reverse complement strand
TTAATATCCGTGTTGCGCTGATGGGGGTGAGGGCGCACTTAGGTTGCGCCGTCCTTTTTGGTGTCGCTGTCCTCGATTCTTTGACCTACCAGCGAGCCGTCGTCGGCAAATATGCAACTTTCAAAAATACTTTCAGCGGAATACCAATGCTGCCCTACTAATAGTTCTTCACGGTTTTCAGGCCCTATATTTATGCCGGTAATAGCAAAATAGGCTCCATCTTCATTTATTACCCATCCGCCGTGTAAGTTGATTGCTTCGTACGCGGTTTCCATGTCTGAAAACGGTTCGTATTCCGCAGTTAGTTGATTGTCCGACGGGGAAACGAGATAGGCGAGCGCCCAAGCAAGATTCTCTGTTGTAAAAAATCGATTTTGGAAACGTTCTTCCCCTATCTTTATTAGACGATGTTGCATATCCTCGTAACCATCTAAGACCTTTGCTTTCAAATCTTTCAAGTTGTCCGCAACAATCACCATGCTGCCAACTTCCAACTCATCCGCGTTCAGTACGGTGTACACTCTGTTTTTGTTAAATTGCATTTTTCTGCCCCCATGCCTTCAAATGACAGTTCTTCTTTTGCTCTCTTTTTCGCGCGGTCTTTTTCCGCTTCTAACCACTGAACTCGTATCTGTAGTTGTTTAATCCAGCTATCAATTTGTATCATTGCGTTGTACCACTCTCTACACCAATACAAGTCGCGCCCCTTATCGGAATAGAAAAACAAATTGGTTTTAGCCTTTTCAATTTCGCACTCTCGCATTTTCTTGAACGCTTGGTATTCGGGCATACGAATAAACGCCTGCGCCATTATGTTTGATTCAGTTATTCCCTGCGGGTTAAGGATGCAACTAGTATTGCCTTCCGCATCCACTGTAAAAAATGGGCGGGCTCGTTCTTGCGTGTCCATGTCAGCGAACCCTGCGGCATTCATAAGCGTTTTGTATTTTCTTGCGCCCGCTATATAGCCTTGCAGTTTTGCAATAAGCGTCCCGTTCTCTTCTGTCTGCAACGCTAATTCTTTCGCGTACACAACTTGATTTAGATGTGTAATAAATTGTTTAAGGATGGGAACTTCAAGCGTCCCTTTTTCCTCCGGCTCGGTTGTTTCGTCATCTAAAATCTTCATTTCTGCCCCCTAAATGCAGTTGTTTATTTCAAGAAGATTGAGCGCTTCGGCTCCGCTTCTTGCGGTAAAGGCAATGCCGCCTTTTTTGTTGATGTCTTCAATTCGCGCCGCCTGCTCCGGCAATACGCGCCCGCCTACCGGTCTTTTGCATTCGATAGCAAGAAAACGCCCGCGATTGTCATAGCCCTCAAAGTCGAGCGTTCCCTTTTTTGCGCTTCGTACAAACCGGCGATTGTTACCTGTGCCGGTTACGAATGCGCCGGTGTTCAGCCGCTGGACTTCTAAGCCGGTTGCGTCGATTACCGCTTGCACTTCTTTTATAACCGCGCTCTCTTTGACGGTTTTTAGAATATCGCGGCGGGCGGCTTCGGCTTTTGTTTTTACTGTTCTATTCATAGTGCGCCCCCAATTCGGCTATCGTCAGCTTTTCTAGTTTTAACTGGTAGCCTTCTGCTATGTTGTTGTGCATTCGTGCGCCCGAATAATCCTTTTCGCGATACGCTTGTATTGCCATGTTTTTCTGTCTGTCCCTCTGCATGATTAAGTATTCCCCTCTTGTCATTCCCGCCTCTTTTGCCGGATTGCTCCGGCGGGTTTTTATGCGCCAATTTGCTTGGTGTCTTTGCGCTGTTTTGTTGAATCGATACGCGCGGTACGTTCGACAAAAACTGCGGGCTTATTGGGTTTGCCAATACATACCGAGCCGTAAAAGTTTTTGTTGAAACAATCTTGATCAATGTCGCTGGCATCGTAGTTGTATGAGTTCATTAGGTCTTTTACGTCTTTCAATGTCTGATAGATAGTGGGATGCAGCCATGTATCGCCTTCGGAAAAAGATTCGTTGCGATATGCTTTGTGTATGCGGTAGTCAATCCATTCTTCAATGTCCGCATCTGTCATTTTATTGGTATTGATATACCATTTTGACGGGACATAAATTTTTATGTCTTTGAGTTGCGTGTGAAAGTGATTCAGCAATAAGTCCGGATTCGTAAGTTCGACCGGATATTCTGTCAAAAATATGTAAATGCTGGTCATGGTTGATGTGATTGAAAATCGATATGTCGGATATGCGTTTTTAACGTACTCGCGAATGATTTTCGCAATTTCTTTGATTGAAAGGTTTTTATCATAGTTTGAACCTGTCCAATTGTTTTCGGTGTAAAAAGTTTTGCGGTAGCTCCGTGCGTTTTCGGTTGTTTGTACCGCATTAAATTTCTTTGCCAATGCAAACGCGATTTCAAATTCATTGTTTAATTTCTGCATTTCTTGAATGTCGCCGCCTTTGTCGGGATGCAGTTTTATTGCAGCCTGTCTGTATGCTTTTTTGACTTCCTGCAATGTCATTGTTTTCTTAAAGTATTTCATTTCTAACTCCTCGTTATCGGGGCAAAAAAGAAGCCCCCTCAAAAGAGTGTCCTGTCTTTTGAAGGGGCTAAGCCCGCTTTTACAAGTGGGGTTAGTCATGGACACCGAAACTAACACCACTCATTTTTTTTACCGCGTTTACTACAGTTTCTGTAAGGCGGTATTTTTTTGTGTAGTTCTGGTGTGTGTAATTTGTTTGATTACAGGGGATTAAGGCAGCTTTGCTGTTTGAGATGCAAGTTTCATCGATATATACGAGCTTTTCTTTGGGAATGCCTTTGATTTTTTCTAAATACGCCTCTACTTGTTTGGGGGCTTGTTCTTTGTAAAATGTACTCTTTTTTTTCGCGTGATACCAAGTTTTCGCAGCCGCTTCAGCACGGAAGATAGATGGCAGCCGAAAAATTCCACAATTTCTTTTAAGTAGGCATCGGGGTGCTCTTCCTCAGATTTGATGAGTTTTTCGGGGATGATTTTCTTGTTGACCGGACAACGGACTTTTATTTTTATGCCTCCGGTTGGTACCGATATTTACTTTGAGGACAGCCGCAGTCTGTGCCAACGTGCGGCCTTCCTTTGCATATTCAAGCGCCCGCAGTCTTAAATCTCTATCATACGACATAGCTTGTGTATAACGGGGTTTTACTTGTATTTCAAGGCAATTAGATATATTTTTCCTTTACGGCCTTCACTCGTTCCGCTCATTCCTATCCATCCCACTAGCCAGTTTGCCTATGACAAACTGGAGGCGAGCCGTGCGGACTGCTGAAAAGGAACTTAAAAACAATAGGTTGTCGTGCAGTCCGCTCTCGTTTCACAGAGGTGAAACGAGCAAGCGGCCTCGTATATTCTATCACGTAAGCGACGTGTTTCGCGTTCTGACATATATGTCCCACTAGCCAGTTTGCCGCATGGCAAACGGAGGCGAGCCGTGCGGACTGCTGAAAAGGAAGTTAAAACCAATAGGTTATCGTGCAGTCCGCTCCCGTTTCACAGAGGCGAAACGAGCAAGCGGCCTCGTATATTCTATCACGTAAGCGACGTGTTTCGCGTTCTGACATATATGTCCCACTAGCTAGTTTGCCTATGGCAAACTGGAGGCGAGCAGGGCGGACTGCTGAAAAGGAACTGAAAACCAATAAGTTATCGTGCAGTCCGCTCTCGTTTCACAAAAGTGAAACGATCAAGCGGGCAATGTATCTTCTATCCTAATAAGTGTCCATATCGCCGCCCTCTCTTATACATCCCCCTAGCCAGTTTGCCTTCTGGCAAACTGGAAGCGAGCAGGGCGGACTGCTGAAAAGGAACTGAAAACCAATAGGTTATCGTGCAGTCCGCTCTCGTTTCACAAAAGTGAAACGAGCAAGCGGGCAATGTATCTTCTATCCTATAGGTGCCATATTTCCCGCCCGCCATTGCACAATTTTTTCGCTTTTATAATAATGCGGGTATGGATAATCGCAACATTTTTGAAAATATATCTGCGCTCGATCATCGGTATTCGCTTTCCGAAAGCGATGTGTTCGGCAAACTGTCCGCAGCGCTCTCTGAGGAAGCTGCGGTGCGCTCCTGCGTACAGGCGGAAATCGCGCTGATCAAGGCGCATCTTGCCGTCTCCGGCTCTCTTGATGCCGATGCGGCAGCCGCGCTTGATGCTGCTGGCGATGCGGTGCAGCCGGAAGAGGTCTATGCCGAAGAGCAAAAGACGCAGCACAATATCCGTGCGCTGGTGAACGTACTCAAGACGAAGATGCCGCCTAAGTTTGCGCCGCTCGTTCATTTTGCTGCAACGAGCGCGGACATTTTGGATACGGCGTTGGCTGTGCGCATGAAAAATGCGGTACAAGGCGTTGTGGCGCCGGAGCTCATTGCGCTTGAACGTGCGCTTTGCGTCCTTGCCGAACGGGAAGCGGAAACTCCGCAGGTGGGACGCACCCACGGGCAGCACGCGGTCCCGATTACGTTCGGCTGGGCGGTCGCCGAGTTTGTCTGCCGGCTGGGGAAGTCGATTTTGCAGATTGGAGAGCTGGCGCGCGGACTGAAAGGCAAACTGTCGGGGCCGGTCGGCGCGTACAACGGCGCGGCGATGATTGCGCCGGATCCGGAGGAGTTGGAGCGGCGTTACCTTGCTTTTTTGTCGCTCGAACCAAGCGAATACTCTCACCAGCTTACCGAACCGGAGCCGCTGCTTCGCCTGCTGCTTGAGTGCAATGTTGCATTCGGCATTATTGCAAACCTTGCCGATGATTTACGGCACTTGCAGCGTTCGGAAATTGGCGAGGTCTTTGAATATTTCGGCAGCGCGCAAGTCGGTTCGAGCACGATGCCGCAAAAACGCAATCCGTGGAACAGCGAACACGTTAAATCGCTGTGGAAGGCGATGTGCCCGCGCGTCATTACGTTTTATATGGATCAAATTTCGGAGCATCAGCGGGATTTGACGAATTCCGCAAGCCAACGCTTTATCGCCGATTATCTTGCGGGCTTCGTTATGGCGGTCAGCCGCATGAAGGAGGTCGTTTCCCGATTGCAGCCGGACCGCGCGGCAATGGCGGAAAACCTTACGCGCTCCGGCGGAAAAGTTGCCGGCGGCATTCTTGCCGAGCCTGCATATTTGCTGCTTGCCTCTGCCGGCGAAAGCGATGCCCACGAAATCATCAGAAAATTGACGCTCCGCGCCGAACAAAGCGGTAAAAGCTTTTACGAAACGCTTGCAGAAGATGCAGCCATTTGGCGGAAAATCTCTGCGCGTCTTGCCGAGCTTGACTTGCCGCCCGCCGCGGCCTTTTTCAGCAATCCCGCGCACTACGCTGGCCGCGCTGCCGCCAAAACAAAACGTATCGCGCAAAAATACGCCGCGCTCATGGACAAAGCCGAACGCGAATACGTTTTGCCGTCATCTGCCGGAACTGCCAAGCAGGCTTCCGTGTGAACGTGCCATGCAGTGAGAGCAAAAACCGAACGTCTGTCATCGGACGCTCGGTGATGGGGCCTTTCCGCCGAGCCGGAGCGACTGCAAAAAAGCAGCCGCACGGAGCGCAGCGCAATCCCGTCGGCGGAATTGCGTATTCCGGCAGGTGCCGAAAGACCGCTGAGATGTGCAACCGCGCCGCGCGGAATATTAAGGGATTGGAGAACACGTAAAAACGCTATTCATGAAACGCGCACACGGCAAATCAGCGCCTCCCGATACGCTGTGTCGGCGGGCGTTGATTTTTTTTCATAAAACATTCAAAAGATTCTTAAAAGTCCCGATTTTATGAGCATTTTGGCCTTTATGCTTGACATACGAAAATAATGCCCATATAGTTTCTGTATAAGGATGTTAAATGATTCTAATACAGATAAACGAATCATTTGTAGCTATTATTTGAACAGTGGTGTTCATAAATTGCATAAGGAGTGTCGGATATGAGTAAAATTGATGAAATTACCCGCGAGTCGTGGATTCTCGAAACCTTCCCTGAATGGGGAACGTGGCTCAATGAGGAGATTGAAGCGGAGCACGTTGCGCCGAACTCGGTTGCAATGTGGTGGCTTGGCTGCGTCGGTATTTGGTTTAAGACGCCGGGCGGCTGCAATCTTTCGGTAGACTTGTGGAGCGGCAACGGCAAGCGCTCGCATGGCGATGACAAAATGAAGCCCGGCCACCAGATGGCAAACATGGCGGGAGTCCGCAGAATGCAGCCGAATTTGCGGGCAGTGCCGTTTGTTATCGATCCGTTTGCGGTTAAGCACGTGGACGCGGTTCTTGCCACGCACTACCATCAGGATCACATGGATCCAAACCTTGCCGCTCACGTGGTCAAAAGCGGCATGAAAACCGTCGACGAGCACGGAAAAGAAATCCCTGTCCCCTTTATCGGGCCGAAAAAGTCTGTGGAATACTGGCTCAAGTGGGGCGTACCTGCCGAGCAGTGCATTACGGTTAAGCCCGGCGACCGCATTAAAATCAAAGATACGGAAATTATCGCCCTCGATTCCTTTGACCGCACCTGCCTGGTTACAACTGACGACACAAGCGAAAAGCGCGAAGAGCTTACCGGCAAGTGTCCCGATGACATGGACGAAAAGGCGGTCAACTATCTGGTCAAAACGCCCGGCGGAAATATTTATCATTCCGGCGACTCGCACTATTCGATTTATTTTGCCAAACACGGCAAGGATTACGACATCGATGTTGCATTCGGCGCGTTCGGCGAAAATCCTGTCGGCATTGCGGACAAAATGACTTCCGTTGACATTCTTCGTATGGCGGAAGCGCTCCGCTGTAAAGTCGTCATTCCGGTTCATCACGACGTGTGGACAAACTTTATGGCGGACACGAATGAAATCAACGTCCTCTACGAAATGAAAAAAATGCGGCTCGACTATCAATTCCACCCGTTTATTTGGGAAGTGGGCGGAAAATACGTCTATCCGCAGGACAAAGACAAGCGAATGTACCATCACCGGCGCGGATTTGAAGACTGTTTTGAAAATCCGCAGAACATTCCGTTCCGTTCTCTTCTATAGAATAGGCGGCGTGCGATGAAAGCCATAAAAAAGAAGATTGATACGCTTGCCAAGTGCTATGCGGTTTCGCCGCTCGTTTGCGGCGGGAAGGAGTATATGCTGGTGGCGGCGGAGAAGCAGGATGCGTGTAATCTTTACGACTTGGACGGCAACAAACGTTCCGTTTTGTGGGACGGTACCGGCGGCACGATGAGCATTGCACCGCTTTTAGGCGAGGACGGCGCATTTCTTGCGACGCAGAAGTTTTATTCTCCCAATGATTCTGCCGACGCGAACATCGTGTACGTCAAGCCTGAAAATATCGCGGAAAACAAGTGGCGCATCAAGAAAATCCTTGATATGCCGTTTTTGCACCGCTTCGACATTATCCGGCACAAGGGCGTAAACTACCTTTTTCTGTGTACGATTAAGTCGGCGCATAAGTACAAGGAGGACTGGACAAGCCCCGGCAAAGTGTATGCAGGAATTCTTCCCGATAACCTCGACGATGAATCGCTTTGCGCCCAGTCGTTCAAGATTCGGGAACTGAAAGCGGGACTGACAAAAAACCACGGTTACACAAAAGACGTGCACGGCGGCGCAGAAACTGCAATTGTAAGCGCGGAAAACGGCGTGTTCCGCTTTACGCCGCCCGACGCTCCTGACGGAGACTGGAAAATCGAGCGGCTTATCGACACTCCTGCGTCCGATGCAATTATGGCGGACTTAAATGGCGACGGTAAAAAAGAAATGCTTGTCATTTCGCCCTTTCACGGCGATAATGTAGCACTATATGAAAATTGCGATGGCGCGTACCGCAAAGTCTACGATTATCCGGAGCCAGCGGAGTTTGCGCACGCAATTACGAGCGGGACGGCGTTTGGCAAAGAATACGTTTTTATCGGACACCGGAAAGGAGCAAGGCGGTTGCTTGCGTTTTATTACGATGCGGAAGGCAAACGCTATGCGTTCGACACGCTGGATGAGGATGCGGGAGGCGCGAATGCCGCGCTGTTCGTAAA
>CAUTOX010000103.1:0-8061 GCA_963539665.1 uncultured Treponema sp. | reverse complement strand
CGGGGCGGGAACGATTCCGGTTGGTGCATATAAGTTAATAATTTTTAAATTCGTTCGGACCCGCTAATACGTTTTCATTTTTATATATAATACCCCCCCCCCCCCCCCCCGTCAAGGGGATTTGCGGTTTTTTTTTACATTTATTGATGAAAAACGTAAAAACTTGCATCGCGTTGGCTAAATTCGCTTCTTTTTATGCAGCATAATATTAAGCGCGGCGATTCGCGCGGCGGATTTTGATTGCGTAACTGCAAAACAGCGCGGCGCAATTAGTATGCGCCATGCTGGAGCGAGCGTATTGCCTGCCGGTTTTCGTTTTCTGCGCGGGATAGAAACAAAAACGCGGGAACCGGAGTTCCCGCGCGTGATGCGGCTAGTTGTTGCGGCCGCAGCAGTTTTTGTATTTCTTTCCGCTGCCGCATGGGCACGGATCGTTTCTGCCGATTTTTGGGGACGAGCGCCGTACCGTAACCGACTGCCCCGTTGTATGGTTCTGCATGACGCCGCCTGCCGCCTGCCGCCGCGCCGTATCGCCCATCGAAGGGGCTGCCTGTCTGCCGCCGAAGCCTGAGTCCGCCTCATCGTGCAGGGCGTTCATGTGCGCACGGCCCCGCTGCATGGCAACTCGCCGCTGCTCCTGCGCTTCTTGACTTAACTGAATGCGCACTTTGAAGACCCGCGAAATAACGCCGTTCCGGATGGAGTCGCGCATTTCGTCAAAAATCTTAAACCCGTCGATTTTATATTCGGTCAGCGGATTTTTTGAACCGTACGAACGGAGCGCAACCGCGTCGCGGAGGCCTTCGAGCGTTTCAAGCTGGTCAAGCCACTTCTTATCGATAATCTGAATGTACTGGTAGCGGATGAACATATTGAGATTTTCTTTACCGACGAGCGTTTCTTTTTCCGTAATGTCATTTTGCAGCGCGGCCTTCAGCGCTTCTTCCGTCAACCGGTCATGCGGCAGTTGAACGCCAAACGTATTTTTTATGGTTTCGTTTAGCTCCGTCAGCGCAGCGTCCTTCTTCACCTTCGACGCGCTTTTGTATTCGTCGAAAATATCTTCGACAAGCTCCCGCGCATTGTTCATAACGCGGGATGACAGATCGTCATTGGCAAGAATCTCATCGCGCTGGCGGTAGATAATGGTGCGCTGCTCGTTGAGCACGTCGTCGTAGTCGAGGAGGTGTTTACGAATCTCGAAGTTGCGGTCTTCAACCTTTTCCTGCGCCTTTTTGATTCCTTTATTGAGCCACGGATGGTCAATCGGCTCGCCCGGCTGCATACCGATCCGCGTCATCAGTTTTTTCATGCGGTCGCCGCCGAACAGTCGCATCAAATCATCATCCATAGATATGAAGAACTTACTGCGCCCCGGATCCCCTTGACGGCCGGAACGCCCGCGTAGCTGGTTATCGATGCGGCGGCTTTCATGCCGCTCCGAACCGATAACGTACAAGCCGCCGGCCGCTTTCACTTCCTCGCAATCGGAAAGCCAGCGTTCCTTTTCGGCCTTGTACGCCGCCTGATATTGCTCTTCCGAAGCCGATGCGCCCGCCCGTTTTCGTGCACGGAATTCAGGATTGCCGCCGAGCTTAATGTCCGTACCGCGTCCGGCCATGTTCGTTGCAATCGTTACGGCGCCCTTGGCGCCGGCTTCCGCGATAATCACCGCCTCGCGCGCATGGTTTTTCGCGTTGAGCACTTCGTGCCGGATGCCCTTTTTGATGAGCATGGACGAAAGCAGCTCCGACTTTTCAACCGACACGGTGCCGACCAAAACCGGCTGGCCTTTTGCGTGAGCGGCGGCAATTTCCTTGCAGATCGCCTCCCACTTATCCTGTTCGTTCAGGTAGACCTCGTCGTTTTCATCTTTCCGCGCAATCGGCCGGTTCGTCGGAATGGCAACCACATCCAGCTTGTAGATTTTATTGAATTCGACCGCTTCCGTCGCCGCAGTTCCCGTCATGCCCGACAGCTTTGTGTACATACGGAAAAAGTTTTGGAACGTAATTGTTGCAAGCGTCCTGTTCCGCTGCGCAATGCGGAGGTGTTCCTTCGCTTCAATCGCTTGATGCAGACCGTCGCCGTACCGCCGGCCTTCCAGAATGCGGCCGGTAAACTCATCGACAATTTGAACCTGCCCGTCCTTGACAAGGTAGTCAACCTCGTTTTTATACAGGTGATGCGCGCGCACCGCCTGCGTAAAGTAGTGGACGAACTCAAAGTTTTCCTCATCGACGACCGAACCGCTAATCAAATTGCGGGCGCGGAGAATGGCATCGATATGGTTGATGCCCGCATCGGTAAACGAAACCCGTTTGGACTTTTCGTCGAGTTTGAAGTCGCCCTTAATTTCTTTGCGGGCCGCCGCTTCCATTTCAACTTCATCCGGATAATCGCCGGTTGCCGGATCCTTTTCGACTTCCGTCAACTCGCCGACGTATTTATCGACTTCCTGATACTTGTAGGTATCGTCTTCGCCTTGACCGCTGATGATGAGCGGCGTACGCGCTTCATCGATTAAGATGGAGTCAATTTCGTCGACAATGCAAAAATGAAAGCCGCGCTGAACCTTATGCTCCAAATCGATTTGCATATTGTCGCGGAGGTAGTCGAAACCGAATTCGTTATTGGTACCGTACGTAATGTCGCAATTATATGCGGCCTTCCGCGCCTCGTTATCCATGTTCGACAAGATGGCGCCGACCGTCTGCCCCAAATAGGCATATACCGGACGCATCCACGCCGCATCGCGTTCGGCAAGGTAATCGTTGACCGTAACGATGTGCACGCCCTTCCCCGACAGGCTGTTGAGGTACGCCGCCGCCACGCACATGAGCGTCTTGCCTTCGCCGGTTTTCATTTCGGTAATGCGGCCGGAATGTAGCACGAGCGATCCCATGATTTGCACGTCATACGCCCGCTCGCCGAGTATGCGGAACGCCGCTTCCCGTGCAAGCGCAAACGCTTCCGGCAAAATGTCATTAAGCGTTTCCCCATCGGCAAGGCGTTTTTTGAGCGCCTCCGTTTGTTTCGGAAAATCTTCGTCGCTGAACGCCTTTGCCCATTCTTCTTTTGCATTCACCTGCATCAGCAAAGGCCGCAATTTTTTTACATCACGCTCATTCTGAGAGCCGAATAGTACTGTTAAGACTTTATCTAACATATCGCACAATATAAATGTTTTTCCGCTGAGAGTAAAGTTGATTGCAAGCGCGTAGGGATGCCGCCTGAAATGCCGTCGAGCGTACGCGGTGCCGCGTATGCTGCGTGCACTTGGAGCAATTTTGGAAAGTCTCTGACGGCAGGGGCGTTTTTTTGAAAACACACGTGCCGAATGACACAAACGGCGCATTTTCGGTATGATGCCGCGTACTTCACGCACATTATGGAGGCTTTTATGCAACTGAAAAGCGTATGCGCCCTTGCTGCGGATTTCTTGACAGTCGGAACATCATGCCGCAGAACGGAGCGCACTATTACCGTGCGCGGCTCTGCAACCGTGTATGCGGCGCCTGATACGGTCGGGATTTCATTCGCCTTGTCTTCAAAAGATAAAGACATCGCGGAAGCAAAGAGGAAGAATGAAGAGGCGGTTCGGCAGATGGCCGATATTTTTGCGGCGCACCAAATCGAGCAGCGGCACATCAACATCAAGCGCATTTCGATTGAGCCGCGTTATTCGTATCGATACGACAATACGCGGGAATTCCAGCATTACGAAATCCGGCAAGACATTTCCGTCGAGCTGACGAGCCTTGAGCTCTACGAACCGTTCCTGACCGCCTTGTTGAGCGCGGGCGTTGACACCATCAGCGACGTTGCATTTTCCTCAAAGGAGCTGCGGAAACTTTCCGATGAAGCTCGTCAAAAAGCCGTCAAAGCCGCCGAAGAAAAAGCGCAAACCTTGTGCGCGGCCGCGGGAAATGCCGGTAAAAAACTCTCTCCCGGCCGCGTTATCAGCATAATCGAAATCCCCGACGGCGGCGCGCCCTACAACCTCCGCGCTAAGTCCCTGCAAAACGCCGTAGCCTATACCGAAGCGTCCGCCGACGAATCAGCATTCAGCCCGTCCGGCCAGATTCAAGTTTCTGCGCAAGTGGAAATGGTATTTGCGCTCAGGCAGGCGGGAAAATAGGCGATTGGATGATGGAGCGCATCCTGCTTGCCGATTTAGTAAATGCAAATGCGGGGCGGCTTACGCGATGCGCCGCTCGTTTACGGATGCGTTCCGGAAATCCGCGCTGCTTTTTCGTTCATTGAAAAAACGCTTGCGTTTAATTACAATGCGGCCATGACGAAAACTTCTTTGCCAGCCGATTTGCAGGGCGCGCATTTCCATCTTGTGGGGATTAAGGGAACGGGGATGACGGCGTTTGCCGAAATTCTTTGCCGCGCGGGAGCCGTCGTAAGCGGCAGCGATGTTGCCGAGCGTTTTTACACCGATGCGGTTCTTGAAGCGACCGGTATTGCCGTATTGCCGTTTTCCGAAGCGAATATTACGGAGCGCGTTCAATTTGTGGTGTATTCAAGCGCATATCATCCGGATACGAATCCCGATTTACGCGCCGCTGTCTGCGCTCGTCTTCCGCTCATGCTGTATACGGAAGCGCTCGGCGCGTATTCGGCGCTTTTTTACAGCGCGGGCATCTGCGGCGTACATGGGAAAACCAGCACGACGGGCTTAGCGGGAACGATTCTTAAAGAGCTGCCGCTTCCGGCTCAGGCGTTGGCCGGTTCCGTTATCAATTCGTTCAGTGAGGAAGGCAGCTGCATTTACACAGCTCCTTCTTTTCATGCGGGGGCGCGCGGCTATTTTGTTGCAGAAACCTGCGAATACCAGCGGCATTTTCTGTCTTTTCATCCTCATCAGATTATTTTAACGAGCGTCGAAAGCGACCATCAAGATTTTTTTCCGACCTATAACGATATTCAAGCGGCATTCATCGATTATATTTGCCTTTTGCCGGCCGGCGGCGCACTCATTTACTGCGCGGACGATGCGGGAGCGGCCGAAACAGCTCTGCGCATAGCCGAAAAACGAGCCGACATCCGGCTTATTCCGTATGGCGAACAGGCCGACGGGGAGTATCGCCTGACGTTCGGATCGGTTGAGGGTGGCGAGAACCGGTTTTCGCTCGCCTTGCTCGGCGCATTGTCGCTTCGCGTACCCGGAAAACATTCGGTGCGCAATGCCGCCGCCGCCATCGCTCTGACGTGCGAGCTGCTTCGCATCGATGGAAAAGAGCCGAAAGATTTTGCCGCTGACATTCAGCGCGGGCTTACAGCATTCAGCGGAGGGCGCCGCCGCAGCGAGATTGTCGGGCGCACGGTAAACGCGCACGGCGTTCCGGTCGTCATTATGGATGATTACGCGCATCATCCGACCGCCATTAAAACGACGCTTGCCGGCTACCGTGCATTTTATAAAGGATGGAAAATCATCGCGGATTTTATGTCGCACACCTATTCGCGGACGGCGGCGCTTCTTGACGGCTTTGCGTCGGCGTTTACCGATGCGGATACGCTCATCCTGCACAAAATCTACGCCAGCGCGCGCGAAGATCCGGATGCCGCTCACGTTTCCGGCAGGGATTTATTTGAACGCGCGAAGGCGTACCAGTCGCGCGTCTTTTACTTTGACGAAGTAGCGGATGCAAAGGAATGCGCGCTCGCGGAATTGAATGCAGCCGATTCGTCCGCCAAGGGAATCTTATTCGTTACGATGGGCGCCGGAGATAATTGGACGCTTGGCCGGGCGGCGCTGGATGCGTTACGCAATGCTATGCCGCGCTGCCGGAGGAGTGTGCTATGACGAGTATGACAGGGTATGCGTATCAGGCTGCGACCTTTGAGGAGGCGGAACTTTCAGTTGAAATTCGTTCGGTGAATTCGCGATTTCTCGACCTGAATATCAATCTTCCGCCGTATTTAAATTCGCTTGAGCAGCGCATCCGGGAGGCGGCCGGACAACAAATTGTGCGCGGCAAGGTTGACATTACGTTCCGCATCAAGGAGCGGCAGCCGGATGTGCGCATTCTTGCCGATACAGGGGCCGCAACGGAGTACGCCCGCGCCATCAAAGCGGTTGCACAGGCAATCGGCGCGGAGGATGCCGCCCTGCCGCTCGCGTTGATTGTCAGCCAGCCCGGCGTTTTGATTGCCGACAAGAACTACGATGCGGAAAAATACTGGAAGATGATTGAGCCGCTTTTTTTCGATGCGCTCAATCAATTTACTGAAGACCGGAAGCGGGAAGGACGGAATCTGTATGCGGACATTGCCGCCAAACTCGATACGCTTGATTCGTGCGCCGCGTTTTTTAAGCAGTGGCAGCCGACAATGGAATCGCGCTTTAAGGAGCAGTTGCGCGCCAAATTCCATGAACTTTTAGGCGAACGCGCCGACGAACAACTCATTATGAATGAAACGGCCGTCATGCTTGTAAAATATACGATTAACGAAGAGATTGTCCGCTTGGAAAGTCATCTTGCCGCGCTGCGCGCCGAGCTTTCGGAAAATCCTGCGCCCGGTAAGAAAATGGATTTTATCTGTCAGGAAATAAATCGGGAAATCAATACAATCGGAAGTAAAAATCAATTTGTCGAAGTCGGAAATACGGTAATCACTGCAAAAGACGCACTGGAAAATATTCGGGAGCAGTCGAGGAATGTCGAATGAAAAACTGGAAAATAAAAGAGGGGAGAAAGCTGCGCGTTGCAATCAGCGGGAGGTCCGGCTGCGGCAACACGACGGTCAGCGCCTTGCTTGCAGAAACGCTTGGCATTACGTTGATAAACTACACGTTCCGGCAACTTGCCGCAGAAAAAGGGATGTCGCTTGCCGAGGTGATAGAACAGGCGCGAACGGACGACAGCTACGACCGCGCTGTTGACAGTCGGCAAGTCGCGCTTGCCCAAAAAGAATCCTGCGTACTCGGCAGCCGCCTTGCAATCTGGATGCTCAAAGAGGCGGATTTGAAGGCGTATCTGCTTGCGGATGAGGATTTACGCGCGCGCCGCATCCAAAATCGCGAAGGCGGGGACTTGGAGCGCATCAAGGAGTTTACCGCCCTCCGCGACCGCGAAGACAGCGCGCGTTACATTAAGCTGTATAACATCGACAATACGCGCTTTGAAGGCGTTGCTGACATCGTTATCGACACGAGCGCAAAGTCCCCCGATGCGATTGTCGCGCAAATTCTTGATGCCCTGCAGGAAAAAGCTCTGGTTGAATCGATGGAGGAGGCGCCAATAGCATGAGCCGCTTGCGTGCCGGCCTTCCCCTGCGCCTTCCATCGAGCGCATTGCTTTCGCAACTGGAAACGGGCGGACGAAAAATAAAATGCGGCGGGGAAAATTGCCCGTTGGCGCGGATGGCTGCCATGCGAACCTGTTTGCTCCTGCAACCGGAAGCGGGCGGACGAAAAAATAAAATCCGGCGGGGAGAATTATCTGTTGGCGCGGATGGCTGCTATGCTGACCTGTTTGCTCCTGCAAACTGGAAACGGGCGGACTGAAAATAAAATCCGGAGGGGGAAAATTACCTGTTGGCGCGGATGGCTGCTATGCAACCTGTTTGCTCTTGCAAACTGGAAACGGGCGGACGAAAAATAAAATGCGGCGGGGAGAATTATTCGTTGACGCGGATGCCTGCCATGCTAGACTTTTTGCTCTTGCAAGCCGGAAGTGGACGGACGAAAAAATAAAATGCGGCGGGGGAAAATTACCTGTTGGCGCGGATAGCTGCCATGCAACCTGTTTGCCCTCGCAAGTCGGAAGCGGACGGACGAAAAATAAAATCCGGCGGGGAGAATTACCTATTGACGCGGATGGCTTCCATGCAACCTGTTTGCTCTTGCAAACTGGAAGCGGGCGGACGGAAAATAAAATCCGGCAGGGAGAATTATCCGTTGGCGCGGATGGCTGCCATGCTAACCTGTTTGCTCTCGTAAACCGGAAGGGGGCGGACGGAAAATAAAATCCGGCGGGGAGAATTACTCGTTGGCGCGGATGGCTGCTATGCAACTTGTTTGCTCTTGCAAGCCGGAAGCGGGCG
>CAUTOX010000102.1:0-8107 GCA_963539665.1 uncultured Treponema sp. | reverse complement strand
TTGTCATTCCTTTTGCATACATTGATATGATTTTATGATCGATGTCAGAAATATCCTTCTGGCCTTTCTTTACGATTTGCGGATCGAAGGTTGATTTTCTGTCCTGCGGAACTGCAAGTTCAACTTCGCCAATGCTGGACTTTACTGTCTTTGACTTGTAACCATTTCGGTAATCATCGGTGTCAGAACGCTCTGATTTTTCATATCCCAGGTGATCTTCCATCTCAACTTCCATCATTTTTTTGATGGTTCCGCCGAGAAGGTCTTTCAGCGCTTCCTGAATATCCTGCGCTGACTGGATGTCGTATTCTGAAAGCAAAGCTTTAATAATCTCTTCTTTGCCTTCTGTCATTACAACTTTGTGCGGTGGTGTTTTTGCTTTTGCCATAACTTGGCTCCTGTGCTTATTTTACCACTGTACCTATTTTTTAGGAATTTACAGAAGGATTTGCACAGTGTCAAACCGGCAGCTTAAACTACATTTTAGGGAATTTAGGGTCTGCATTATTATTGACTTTTCCATAGTGCTGCCCCTCTCTTCCCCATCCGACAAAACTCGTGCCTCTAGCCTGCTTTCCAAAGGCAAACCGGAGCGGGCGGGACAAGCCCTTGCATTATACTCATGCCCTCTATATTTCCCGCCCGCCCCGCCCTTTACCAATGAAAATAAAATACCTATAATTCGGCCCATTATGACTATGAAAAGAAGACTTATCACCTCAGCTTTACCGTATGTAAACAATGTCCCGCATCTTGGAAACCTCATTCAAATACTTTCCGCCGATGTTTTTGCGCGTTTTTGCCGAAGCCGCGGATACGAGACGCTTTATGTGTGCGGCACCGATGAATACGGCACGGCGACCGAAACGAAGGCGCAGGAGGAGCATAAGACTCCCCGCGAACTTTGCGACTATTATCATGCGCTGCATCAAGATATATACCGTTGGTTTCATATTGCCTTCGACCATTTTGGGCGTACCTCGACGCCGCAGCAGACGGATATTACGCAGGATATTTTTCTCGGCCTCGATAAAAACGGTTATATCACGGAGCATACGTCTCGGCAGCTGTATTGCCCAAGCTGTAAGCGTTTTCTTGCCGACCGGTATGTGCGCGGTTCGTGCCCAAAGTGCGGATATGCCGATGCGCGCGGGGACCAATGCGAAAGCTGCGGAGAGCTGCTTGAGCCGTCGGAATTGCAAACGCCTCGCTGTTCAACGTGCGGCGCCTCTCCGGAGCCAAAGGAGACGAAGCACCTGTATATCAATCTTCCGAAGATTCAGGAGAAATATAAAAAATGGATGGAACAGGCGAGCGTTGCCGGCGGCTGGTCTGAAAATGCGACGCGCATGACACGTGCGTGGATACGAGACGGGCTTCAGGAGCGGGCAATTACGCGCGATTTGAAGTGGGGGATTCCGGTTCCGAAGGCAGGCTACGAAAACAAGGTATTTTACGTGTGGTTCGATGCGCCGATCGGCTATATTTCTATCACCAAAGCGCTTGAGGATTTGCTTGCGGCTCAGGGAGAAGCGGGTTTTGACTGGAAGTCGTGGTGGCTTCCGTCCGAGTCGGAAGACGGGACGCGCAAAGGGGCGCCCGAGCTGTTCCAGTTCATCGGCAAGGACAATATTCCATTCCACACGGTTATTTTCCCGTCAAGCCTCATCGGAAGCGGCAAAGAGTGGACGAAGCTCCATCACATGAGTTCTACCGAATACCTCAACTATGAAGACGGAAAATTCAGCAAATCGAAAGGCGTCGGCGTGTTCGGCACGGACGCAAAGGAAAGCGGCATCCCCGCAGATGCGTGGCGGTTTTACATTTTTTACAATCGGCCGGAAAAATCGGACTTTCAATTTACGTGGAAGGATTTTCAGGAAAAGCTCAACAGCGAGCTAATCGGCAATCTTGGAAACTTGGTGAATCGTACCGTTTTGTTTGTAAGAAAATATTATGACGGAAAGATTCCTGAGGCGGAAAAAGATGTCGCATTGTGGACGCAAATCGAAAAAATCGAAGCGCGGACGGCGGAGCTGTTTGAACATGCGGAATTGAAAGAGGCGTTCCGCACGGTTTTTGAGATTTCCGACCTTTGCAACAAGGCTTTTCAGGCGGCGGAACCGTGGAAAACCCGCGAGACGAATCCTGATGCCGCCGCCGCTCTCATTTACAATCTGTGCTACGTCATCAAGGATTTGATGATCATGGCGCACCCATATATGCCGCAGTATACTCAAAAGGTTATGTCGTTTTTTGGAAAGACGCTTGCCGATCCGGTTGTCGGGAAGGTCGCCGCGCCGGATGCGCTGACGTGGCACGACGTCGGCGTTATGAAGGGACTTGAAGCGGTTTCCGGTTCGGAAGTTTATTTTACGCCGATGGACAAAAAGACAATGGAAGCCTTCCGAATCCGTTTTTCCGGCGTACAGGCAGACCGCGCCGAAGCAAAACCGCAAAAGAAGGCAAAGAAGACCGAACATACGGCGGAGCAAGCCGCTTTGGCCGAAGATCAAGCGGCGCACTTTGCGCAATATGTGCGGCTCAAGGTTGCAAAAATCGTGAGCGTTGAGCGGAATCCCAATTCAGACAAACTCTACGTCGAGCATCTCGATGACGGCAGCGGAAGCGACCGCGTTATTCAAAGCGGCCTTGTGCAATACTTAACGCCGGAGGAGCTTCTCGGCAAGCACATCATTCTTGCCGACAACTTGAAGCCGCGGAAGATGCGCGGGATTGAAAGCCGCGGGATGCTCCTTGCCGCCGACTACAAGGATGCTGACGGCAAAGACTGCGTTGAAGTGCTGACCGCTCCGTGGGCGGATCCGGGGACTGAGGTTGTGCTTGAAGGCGACAGCCTTGCCGCTTTGAAGCCGGATGCAATTGATGCGGACGATTTCTTTAAAATCGAAATAAAAGTCGAAAATAAGGCGGTGCGCATTGCAGGGAAAAATCTTACGGCGGATGGAAAACCGATAACGGCAGAGTTTACGGTCAACGGCGAGGTAAATTAAGATTTGTCCGGCATTAAAATTACGGAAATAACCGATACCGCTTGCACCAATTCGGGAAGTTTTCTCCAGACTCCGTTTTGGGCGAACTTTAAATCAGCGCACGGCTGGATGGCGAAGCGGTTTGCGCTGTCGTTTTCGTTCGGCGGCGCTCTCATGGAATGCGAATGCTCTGTGCTCGTTCGTTCGTTCGGGAGAAAGCCGCTTTGTTTTTCGATCGCCTATATTCCGCTCTTTCCGCAACTTGATGGCAACGCGGTTACGCAGGCAAGCGCTGAGTTTTCCGCTCTTTTGAGCGATATTGCAGATGCGCTGAAGGCATTTTTACCGTCTGACACGCTCTGCGTTCGCTTTGATCCCGATGTGATATTTGACACGCCAGAGGAACGAGATTGCGCGGTGCAGCAGCTTACGATTGACCGGAAAAATAAAAAACGCGCTCCAATAAAAAACGCTGTTGACATTCAGCCGCCCGATTCAACGCGCATCGATCTTACCCGCACGGAAGATGAAATCCTTTCGACGATGAAAAGCAAATGGCGCTATAATATCCGCCTTGCTTCACGGAAAGGGGTAACGGTTACGCGGACGGACGGCGCAGATGCCGATTGTGCTGCGCATTTAGACGATTTTTACGCCCTCTACCAGACAACAGCCTTACGCGACGGCATTGCCATTCATGCAAAATCATATTATGCCGATCTCCTGCAAAAAAGTTCAGCTGCGCTTGCTTCCGGCATCGATGCGCCGCATCTTTCTCTCTACACAGCCATGCACGATGGAGAAGCGCTTGCTGCAATCATAACGCTCTTTTCAAAATCTGAGGCGATTTACCTGTACGGCTGTTCTGGAAACCGCAAGCGGAATTTGATGCCCGCCTACTTGTTGCAATGGACGGCATTCTGCGACGCAAAAAAATACGGCAGTCCCGTGTACGATATGTACGGAATGCCGCCTGCCGCAGATGAAAAACATCCCATGTACGGCCTGTATCTTTTTAAGACCGGCTTCGGCGGAAAGAATATCCATCGGCTCGGTACATTTGATGTCAGCGTGAGCCGCTTCTATCCCGTTTACGCCGCCGCAGAAAAACTGCGGGCTTTTATTTATAAAAAGCTGCTGAAACAGTTTGCAGGAAGGTGATGAGGGCAACGAGCGGCTGGAGCTGCGTCAATAAAGTAGACACAAAAAATGCTAGTCAAGAACCTAAAATATTAGGCAGCAGTTTTTTAGTATCGCATTTTGGGAGAGTTTAAACAGGCTTTAAGAATGGCATCGTTTGAGTGATAAGAAAGCCGTACGATCCGGTCGAGTTTGCCATTTGTCAAATCGCTAGCTGGTTGTAGAGGGCGGGGCGGATAGTTTTTGTCGCACAGATTTAATGTTGTAGACCGTCTACTTTAAGTTTGTGTTGCAGATAATTTTGACCGGCCGTAACCTCTGTTTAATCTTTTGCATCTCTATCGTTTCATATCTTTCTGATGTAGTTTATTCTGGTGAGATGTGAGAGATTGTTTATAACGGTTGTAATTTTGCAAACAAATAATAATCTGTGAGACCGCTGACAAAACAATATAAATACTGGGTCATCAAGGACTTGAACCTTGGACCAAAGGATTATGAGTCCTCTGCTCTAACCGACTGAGCTAATAACCCGAATTTATAGACATCCTATCAGAAGACTCTATTTTTAGTCAATATGGCGATTTGCGGTCTACCAAACAAGGTGCGCGCAGTAAACGAGGAAAATAAGGCAACATTCACATCAGCGGTAAGCGCTATGCTCGAATTGGGTTTGTTGCGGCGTTATGTGAAGGCGCTTTGCTTGCTCCGCACATCTACAGCGGGAAACGATGAAGGCCTCAGTGTTCGAAGACTGGTCTGAAGAGGAATTGCTAAAGAAGCTGCCAAAGGATCATGTTATCATCATGGACAACGCTGCGTTTCATAAAAAAGAGGTTTTGCAGAACCTTGCGGGGAAATACTCTCAGGCCTTGATTTTTCTGCTGCCGTATTCACCAGAATACAATCCTATTGAGCACAAGCGGAGCGCTTTGAAGCAAAAAGTTGCTTGCTGCGTTCATCTATATGACTCCGTTTCTCTGGCCTGGATGCTATTTTATAAGACAATTAACGATAACAGCAAAACAGGGGCTTCCTAATAGAGCCAGAGCGGATTTTTAAATGATTTCATGACAGTGAGATTCAAAAATCCGATTTTTTTTACTAAAGGCAGGAAATTTGTATGAATGAAAATAGCAAAAAACAGGAATATATCAGAAAATCGTAAAAAAAAGAGGTACCTAAATGAGTTTTGAGCGTAGCCAAAGCCCTCTCCCCCTTTTTTACGAGTGCTATCGCATAAAACGATATTTTTTATATTACTGCATTTTCATGCTGAAGACCTGCGAAAGAACCTTGAAACTCAGTTTTGAGAAATAATATTGCAATCTATAACTATTTCTATGATGTTTTTAGAAAAAATGAGGAACTTTTTAGTATTTTTCCGGTCATTTCGACCTTAAAAACTATGAAAATGGCAAAGACTAAGTTCCATGCTATTCTTGTTTTCTACGAGCGTTCGGCATCGCCTTTGTGCGGGGATGGCATCGGTAGAGAATCGATGCGTCCGCCAATATCCGGCGGAGCTTTTGCGCATTCAGTGCTTTTGTACGAGCATTTTTACGGTGTCTTGAATGCTTGTTCCGTGATACAAGTAGGCGTACAACGCAGCGGATGCGACAAGCTGTCTTCCGTAGCCGCGCGTTTCCGCATACGGGACGGTTTCAAGGAAGAGGTCTACGCTGACTGTCCGTCCGAATTCTATTTGCGAACTTCTCATCCACCGGCGAACGCGCGTAATTCCTGCATTGTACGCAAAAAAAACAGGAATCCACCGGTTATCGAGGCGCGGCAACAGCTCAGCAACATAATAGGAGCCGAATTCAATGCTGTCTTCCGCGCTTTTGAGCGAATATTCGCCGTAGCGTAATTTTTTTGCAATGTCGGAAGCGGTAAAGTCCATAAGCTGCGTTAAACCGACGGCGCCTGCGGAACTTTGCGCAGCCGGATCAAAATAGCTTTCCGTCCGGATGAGCGCATATAAAATCTCTTCAGGAATGCTGTATTTTTTTGAGGCGTCTTCAACAAGCGGCTGAAAACCGCGCGGATAAAGCGCTTTGAGCATATCCGCCGTGCGCGCGTTTTGCTGCGCGGAAGCGGTTGCCGCAATCCTGAGGCTCTGCGTGTAATAGACGCTCTTTTTTTGCCCGCAATCGTACAAGAAGGCGGCAAGTTTTTCTGCCGCTTCCTCCCCGATGCGTACCTTTTTTGCGATGAGCGCTTTCCATTCAGGATAGATTCTTTCCGGAAAACCGAAGGCGGCAAGCCCGAGCAAAAAGCGTTCCGCATTCTCATCGCATTTTGCGCTCTTTGCTGCGGCCGCATCTGTCAGCAGCCGTTCCGTTTCGTCTTTATCCATGCCGAGCGCATCAATCGCCATAATTTTATAGTAGAAACTGCTTCCGCTTTTGAGCGCGCGCGTAAAAGCTTCCGCCGCAGCATCGGATCGCGTACGCTCTTGGGGAGCCTGAGCTAATTTTTCGGTCAAAAGCCGCCCGTACAGGTAGGCGAATTTTGCAGTCGCCGCATCTGAGGCATGACCGTCGAGCGTTTTGTACAAATCCCCGAATGCGCTCCACCTTCGCTCCGAAAACAAAATCGGTGTTAATGTTTCAAAAAAGTCGTCAAAATAATCCGGATCATGCCACGCGCTGCAATATTCTTTTACCGCCGCGATTGCTCGTTCTGCGGATTTCGACAGGTTGAGCTTTAAAAGATACCACAATGCGTTGTCGTACTGCGTGCCGTCCGCAGCGCAATCCATTGCCGCTTTGTAGTGGGTTGACGCAAGCGTAAAACGATTTCCCGTCTTTTCGTAGAGTCTGGCTGCGTAAAAATGCGCGTAAAAGCGTTCCGGCTTTGATTCCATTTCTTTTGCGCGGGCGGAAAAATATGCGGCGTTTTTAACAAAATCTTTGCTGCCGTACAAAAGCGCCTTACCGGTATCGGATAAAAGCGGCTCCGTGCCGGAGAAAAACTCCTTTGACTCCTTCCACTGCTCATAGGCCGCGCCGTAGTTTCTTCTATATATTTCGATTCTAAATGCCGCCGTTTTATACAGCGTTTCGAATGTATCAGGCTGCGCTAATTCGTCCGCTTGATTTTCTTGGGGCTGAATGCGGCGCGTATGCAGTTCTTTGAGCTGCTGGAAGAATTGGTAATGCTCCGAAGAAAGTTTTTTTTTCAAAAACCACGTAAGCGCCTCTTTAAAACGCCTGCCGTCATTCTTTTTTTGCATCGCTTCAAGGCGGGTGCGGGCTAATGCGTCCGGACTCTGCGAATAATCAACCTTTTCCGTAATCTCAATGACTTTTGCGTATTCGCCTTCCGCAAACAATTCTTTTGCAGCTATGAGGAGCGCTTCATCGTCATCGTAGGCTGCAATGAGATTCATGCAGGCCTTCTTCCGGTCTTGCACATTCCCGATTCGGGTAAGCTCTTGCGCGCTTGCTTTTGCGCAATACGGCGAACCGTATTGCGCCGCCCGCGTAAAAAGCCGCGCCGCCTCCGCCGCTTCGCCGCTCTGCGCCTTTCTCAACGCGATAAAATAATCCGTGTCCTCCTTGAACTCTTTTTGCGGCATAAAAACAGTCCGCTGCGCGCATCCGCCGTAAAACAACGCTGCTGCAACCAAACAGCACAGGCTTTTTTTGTTGAACATAATTGGAGCTAGTTTATACACAAAAACTTTCCGACTGTCTAACCGCCTTTGCAAAATGAGTAGGGCATCAGCATGAAAGAAACGTATGTATAGCTAATTGTCTTGAAATACAAGTAGCCCCCATTATACTCAGGCTATGTCGTATGATAGAGATTTTAAACTACGGGCGCTTGAATGTGCAAAAGAAGGACACTTATTGCTTGGAAAAGGCGATATGAGGCAACCGGCGGCGTAAAAATAAAACTCCGTTGTCCGGTCAACAAGAAAATCATCCCCGAAAAACACGAGCTGTTCGACAACATCAAACAGCTCT
>CAUTOX010000101.1:0-8166 GCA_963539665.1 uncultured Treponema sp. | reverse complement strand
ATGGCGGCTACGGCGAAGAGGTTTTGCGGGATTCATCGCACTAAGCATCGCATCGGAGGCTTGCGGGTGCACGGTGAGCGGGCGGCGGTTCCGGCGTATGGCTGCGGCGACGCCTGAATGTCGTCTGTTGCGTTTGGCCGCGCATCTGTCCGCCTGCTCAAGAATATCCACACTCCTGCGAGGGTATGGATATTCTCGCAGATATATAAAAGTTTGAGACTACCGCTCTTGTCAATTTTTTTGCAAAATTCACTCAATTTCTCTATTATAGCGTCATGTTAAATTTTCTTTACACCATTTTTATCTATCCCGTTTATATGTTTGTAGACTTTATGTTGTTTGTTGCAGAAACGATTACGCGCGGAAACATTGGCGTGTCGATTGTCATTTTGAGCGTCGGCGTTAATCTTGTTTGTCTGCCGATGTACAACATGGCGGAAAAACTACAGGAAAAGGAAAGAGATGTTCAAGCCGGGATGAAAAGCATGATTGACCGCATTAAAGCGGTTTTCAAGGGTGATGAACAATACATGATTCTGTCGGCATATTACCGCGAAAAAGGCTATCGCCCTGTCTATGCGCTTCGGGCAATGTTTCCGCTTTTTATACAGATTCCGTTTTTTATGGCGGCTTACAGCATTTTATCATCTCTTCCTGCGCTGCGCTTTACATCTTTCTTGTGTTTTAATGATTTAAGCCTTCCTGACGGTTTGCTTCATATAGGGGCGATACAAATCAATATAATGCCGATTGTAATGACTGCCGTAAATATTGCAGCCTCTGCCGTTTACACAAAGGATCTTGCCATAAAAGACAGAGCGCAGCTGTACGTAATCGCTTTCATTTTTCTTGCGCTTTTATACAATTCTCCGTCCGGCTTGGTGTTATATTGGACGCTCAACAATGTTTTTTCGCTTGTCAAAAATATTTTTTACCGCATAAAACTCAAACCGAAAACGTGGTATAAAATTACTGTCATTGCGCTTATATGTTTAACAAGCATTACTGCAATTTTGACTCGACCGACCCTTTCAGACCGTAGAAAACCCGTTATGATTATGACCTTTTTAACGATTATAGCGGCTCTTATTCCATTCATGTTGAAAATTCTGCGCTGTCTTGACGAAAAATTTCCGCAAACAATTTTTGACGATAATAAAAAACGTTTTTCCGTATTTTTACTTTCAGCAGCCTCTCTTGCTGTTTTTGCAGGATTAACGCTTCCTTCAGCAGTAATAGCATCTTCGCCGCAGGAGTTTTCAAACTTTGACGGATTTAAAAACCCTCTTGGAATTTTGTATTACAGTTTTACCCAAAGTCTTGGCTGTCTTTTCTGGTTTATTTGCCTTTACAAATTATTTTCCGGCACAGTACAAAAACATCTTGCCCGTCTTTCTGTTGTCGTTCTTGTATGCGCGCTGATAAATGTATTCTTATTCAAAGGAAACTACGGCGATATAAGCAATACACTTATTTTTGAAAACGAAGCTATGCTCAAAAGCTGTATGAAATATTTCGCGCTGAACATATTTACACTTGGAGCTGGCTGCGCGATTACGCTGATTATTTTATATTCTAATTTGTCGCGTTTTATGCCGTCCATTACGGGGATTCTATTGTTGTCATTTTTCGCATCAGTTGGAATTTCTTCCGTCTCGATACAAAAAGAATATTTGTATCTAACAAAAATTAAAGCCGTTGATTCAAATATTAATCAGAAAGCATATAGAGTTTCAAAAACGGGAAAGAATATTTTTATCTTCATGCTTGACCGCGGTGTAAATTTTTTTATTGAGCCGATTTTTGAGAATTCTGAAATTGTACGGAATGCATATACCGGTTTTACGCTCTTTGAAAATGCTGTAACTTTTACAACCGGTACAGTTGGAAGTACGCCATCGCTTTTCGGGGGGTATGAATACACCCCTGAAAATATAAATAAGCGTTCAGATGAATTTCTTGTAGACAAACACAACGAAGCTCTCAGTGTGTTGCCGCGTCTATTTTCTGAACAAGGCTGGAATGTCAGTTTTACCGACCCAAGCTGGCTTAATTACTCCTATATATATGATCTATCACCATTTAAAAAATACAATATGATTGCACAGAATACTTCAGAAAAATATCGGGAGTATAGTGTAGATAGGTTGAGTTCTAACAATAAAGATGGAAATGGTATAACAGGACTCCGTAGGAATATGCTGTATTTTGCATATTTTAGAATTTTGCCTTCAGAATTGAGACGCATATTTTATTTAGGCGGGAGAGGGCATTATGCGGGAAATACTCCCATGCAAGATATCAAGCTCCCTTTTATAAAAGCATATAATGCACTCACCAAACTTACTGATGAAGTGAATTTTATCGAAAGCGGTAATTGCTTGAATATTATTGTAAACGAAACAACCCACGAGCCAATTGTTGCAGAAGATATAGTTACCTTACACAAAGATTTTCTCGTGCAGCTTGCAAAAAAATATTGCCTTAATAAATATACAGAAGAACATTTTTATGTAAATTATCTGACACATGAAGAACTTGCAAAGTTTTTTACTTTCCTAAAAGAAAATAATTGCTATGACAACAGCCGTATCATAATTGTCAGCGATCATGGTCGATATGGTATGGAAATGAATGGAATGACATGGCTGCCTAAATTTAAATTTAAAAATGCAGGTTTTGATGTACAATGGGCAATTCCCTTAATGATGACAAAAGACTTTGATGCTCATGGAGAGTTAAAAAAAGACAATACGTTTATGACCATCGCAGATACTCCGATTTTAGCTGTATCGGACTTGCCGGAAGAATTACAAATCAACCCGTTTTCAGGTAAAACTTTTAAAGAAACGCAGGATAAAAAAATTGTAAAAACAATGCATGGAATTTTTTGGGATGCGACAAAACAGCGTAATCTTACTCGCTTTGCACAAGTGCAGGATTTATGGGCGTATGTACATGACAATGTATATGATCCGGATAATTGGAGCTGGACGAGAACACAGAAAGAATAGACAGGTAAAAAATAGGTTATTGGCAGGGGGAACAAGTATTTTACGCCGCCGCTTGCCAATTTTGCATTCGATTATGTCTTTGGTTTCAAGTCCGGTTTTCTATTACGGCAAGAATAAATATTCGCCGGATTCCAATGACTACCTCAAAAATCAGGCGTTCTGGGACTTTGCGTCAAAAGGAGCCGACGCCTATTCGATTCCGAAAGCGTCTGCGCGCGCCCTCATCGATATGCATCAAGAACGCGGCGATCAAGTCATTTTTATTACGGGACGCACCGGTCCGAAAGGCTATAAGTGGGACAAACTGGACAAATGCGCCGAAATTATCCGCGATACGTTCGGCATAAAAAACATGAAGCCAATCTACTACCGCGATCCAAAGTACAAGGAAAAAACGCAGTACGATAAGACGTTTCACATCCTAAACTGCAAAAGCCAGCTCCACTACGGCGACAGCGATGACGACATCCTTGCCGCACGGGAAGCGGGTATCCGCGGAATCCGTGTTATGCGTTCCGAAACGACGACGTATTTCCCAATGCCGCTCAATGGCGGCTACGGCGAAGAGGTTTTGCGGGATTCATCGCACTAAGCATCGCATCGTAGGCTTGCGGGTGCGCGGTGAGCGGGCGGCAGTTCCGCCGTATGGCTGCGGCTGAATGTCGTCTGTTTCGTTTGGCCGCGCATCTGTCCGCCTACTCCGCATTTGTTTTTAATTAAACCTGTCCGGAAAACTCCGCTTCGGAACAGGTCTAATCTAAATACGGAGCTGCGTTCGGTTCTACAATTCTATAAATATGCATCAGTGATATTCCGAGAATCATAACATGAACACAATTTTTGCTATTGGATGTACGCGACGGGCAGCGTTTGATAATGCAACGCGCGGCTTTGTTTTTGTGTCGGCGATTCGCCGCGCCTTTCAATTATTTTTGCTGCTGACGCTTGCTGTTTTTTCTGCGTCTTTGTTTTCTTGCCGCTCCATTCCTGTCAAAAAAAATATTTCGCGCAACATAACAGGCGCGGCGGTCATGAGCGAGCGGCAGCTTGCAGTGTATTTTTTATCTCAAAATCCCAAGGCATCGGTTGAACAGGTTAAGCGTCTTGCGCATTATTATCGGGAAGAAGGCACTGCCGAAGGGATTAATTCCGACGTTGCCTTTGCGCAGATGTGCCTTGAAACCGGATTCTTGCGCTTCGGGAAGCTCGTTACGCCCGATATGCATAATTATTGCGGGTTAGGGGCGATTGATGAGACGATCCGCGGCGAGGCGTTTGAAAATGAGCAGCAGGGCGTGCGGGCGCATATTCAGCATCTCCACGCATACGCCCTTGATGAGTCCGTGCCGCTCAAGCAGCCGCTCATCGATAACCGGTATAAATTAGTGCAGCCGCGCGGAAAAGCCCCGACAATTTTTGAGTTGACGGGAACATGGGCCGCAGACCCGCAGTACGGTCAAAAGCTCGACAATATGCTTTCCCGGATGGAAAAGTTTTAAGCATAGAGTTGCATGCCGTTTCGAGGCATTATGCATTTGGGAAATTTTTAGAGGGTTCGGAGTAAGTATGCTGTAGTCAATGCGGTATGCTGACCTGAATACTTAAAAAAAAATTGAAGGTAACCGGTTGTTATTTACTACAAAAAAAGAGGATTTAAACTTAAAAACACCCATTTGAGGCTATTTTAAGGTATTTCGCTGCTGTTGCTGTTATTTTTATTTCCATTGCTTTTTATTTTGCAGACGAGCAACCAGTAAAAGATAATGTCGCCAAAATAAAGAAAAGGTTTGAACTGCTATAATTTTGTTATCAGACAAAAAAAGCAATAACGGAGGCAAGAAACCTTATGGCGGCACTAACGGAAATACAAAAAAAATCGCACGCTTTTCATTCGATGAAAGGTGCGCGCTGGAGTTTTAACTGAAAGGAACAAATCGTTTTCCAAAAATCACAAACACGGAAGAACTTGCGAATATATTGCACAAGAGCAGACGCAACATTCAGCGGGAGACCGAAGAGGAATGGTAGAGCATGAAGCATACTCTACAAAAAACATGTTTGCATATAACGCCGACTAGACGCGGAGGAATGCGGCATTGAGATGACGGCAAGAGGAGCGCCGTCAAAACAGGGCACGGACATGGTACCGGCTGAAAAAATAAAAGACTTAATAGCCGACAAAAAAACAGCCTTATGCAGTATTCAGACATTCAAGAACACTTCATGCCCCAGCGAAACAAGAATCTGCGAAAAGACGCTATACAATTACATTGCCGACGGTGCAATTCCGGAAATATCAATCGCCAATCTTTCGAACAAGGGCAAGAAATATAACGGAAACAAGCGAAAGCCTAAATTTTCAGGTGTCGGATGTGCAATAAGGAGCATCGCAAATTCCCCCGAACACATAAACAAGCGTTCTGAAGTCGGACACTGGAAATGATACCGTGAAAAGTTGCGCCTCCTCGACAGAGAATGCGCACTGACACTGACAGAACGGAAGACAAGGGCTCAGATAATCAGGAAAATACTGAACCCTAAAAGCCCGCTCGGTCGTTGAAGAACTAGACCTGTTCGATAACTGCATTGTCGAACAGGTTTACTAAATAAACTTGAATCGTCTTTAGGTAGATATACTTTCCGAAAACTGTTCAAGTCCATCACGGCGGACGAGGGCCCGGAATTCATGGACTTTGAGGGAATAGAAAAATCATCAGACGGCACAAAGGGAACGGAACTGTATTTTGCTTATCCTTATTGTGCAAGTGAATGCGGGACAACCGAGAACCACAAAAGGATGTTCAGACGCTTTTCCCGAAAGGACGGATTTCTGATTTCTCTAAACTTAATCCAAAGTTATTGATTGAGGTTCAAATATGGCTGAATAACTATCCACGAAAAATCCTGAAAGACTCAACTCCGGAAACGTAACTTCAAAAATGTATAAGCAAGAAATTTACGATTCCAATATAAAATAAACCGCCGAAGCAAAGAAACAGGCGACATTACCCTATTTACAGAGGAACGTTCCGTAATTGAAAATAAAATACATTGGCTCTTGACTAGCATTTAAAAGAATGAGAGGTTATAAGTCATTATGTATCATAGACTTAGTACAACAAAAATAAACAAAATAATTTTATGTTTTGTGGAAGACATAACCGCTACCGCAACGGCCAAAATCGTGGGCGTAAATCGTAACACAGTTAATCGATATTTCAATATAATACGGGAAAAAATATTCAAAGAAAGTCTAAAAGAAACTGAAAAAGAAATTGGAACTTTTGAACTTGATGAATCTTATTTTGGGGCAAAAAGAGTTCGAGGTAAAAGGGCACGGAACTCAGTTTTTGAACAATGGTATTGCAAGCTAACTATTTCTATGATGTTTTTAGAAAAAATGGGGCGCTTTTTTAGTATTTTTCCGGTAATCTCAGCCTCAAAACCTATGAAAATGGCAAAAACTGAGTTCCCTGGTAAAAGGGGAAGAGGAGCAGCTGGAAAAACACCGGTCTTTGGTTTATTAAAAAGGGGAGACAAAGTATTTACAAAAATCGTCCCAAATTGTTCAAAAGAAGCGTTAATGCCTATAATACAAGGACATATATTAGACGGTTCTACCATCAATACGGACGGCTGGAAAGCCTATGATGGTTTGATTTTAAATGGTTATGATCATCATCGAGTTTTTCATAGTAAAGATGAATTCGCCAGAGGAAAATGTCACGTAAATGGAATTGAAAACTTTTGGAGTTTTGCAAAGAGACGGCTGGCTAAATTCAACGGTTGCTCTTCAGCCGCTTTTGCGTTACATTTAAAGGAGTGTGAGTTTCGATATAATCATCGTAATGATGATTTATTCAAAATAATTAAGCAAATATTTAATAGATACTAGTCAAGAGCTAAGCAGTTCCACTTTCATTGTCGCCAATGCCACGGCGTCCCGCCTCGGCTCCGCGTCCGTCTGACATCTTGCCCAGTCCGTTATCATCTGTCGAAGCCGCCAGTGCCTTTCCTGCGCGGCCATCCCCACTCCCCGCAGTTCTACGCCCGCTGTCCGCTGCTATGCCATCGGAATTCGCATCCTGCCTGCTGCCCTTCGCCGAAGCAACCTGCGCACTTTCGCCGCTCATGCCATTGCGTCCTTTCGCGGCTCCGCGTCCGCCTGACATCCCGCCCTGTCTGTTATCATCTCTCGAAGCCGACTGCGCCTGTCCAGCGCGGCCATCCCGACTTCCCGCAGTTCTACTCCCGCTGTCCGCTGCCATGCCATCAAACGGCCCGTCCTGCCTGCTGTCCTTCGCTAACGCTCCCCGCGCACTTCCATTGTCGCCAAGGCCACGGCGTCCCGCCGCGGCTCCTCCGCGTCCGTCTGACATCTCGCCCTGTCCGTTATCATCTGTCGAAGCCGACTGGACTTACTCCAGAATTGTAATTTCTACCCGCCTGTTTTTTGCTTTGCCTTCGCGAGTGGTGTTGTCGGCGATGGGTTTGGTGGCTCCGCTTCCGCGGCAAATGAATTTGTCCGCATCGATGCCGCGACGAGCGAGGGCCGCGGCGATAGCGCGAGCGCGTTCTGCCGACAGCCGCAATTCACCGGCCGGATAGCCGACGCTTGCCGTATGGCCCTCCACCAAAAACTGCGATTCGGGAGCTTGCTTTAAAACTTCTGCAATCGCATCCAATCGCGCGGCCTCTGAATCAAGCAGCTCCGCGCTGTCTGCCTTAAAGCGAAGATTCTGCATCGTAAGCCGCAAGCCGGATGCCGTTTTTTCGACCGCGAGCGCAGCATTTCCGGGCAGATTTCCGCTCGCCCCATTGTCGCTCATGCCACGGCTTCCCGCCGCGGCTCCTCCGCGTCCGTCTGACATCTTGCCCTGCTCGTTATCATCTGTAGAAGCCGACTGCGCCTTTCCTGCGCGGCCATCCCGACTTCCCGCAGTTCCTCGCCCACTGTCCGCTGCCATGCCATCGGACGGCCCGTCCTGCCCGCTGCCCTTCGCCAACGCTCCCCGCTCACTTCCGCCGCTCATGCCATCGCGTCCCGCCGCGGCTCCGCGTCCGCCTGACATCTCGCCCTGTCTGTTATCATCAATCGAAGCCGACTGCGCCTTTCCTGCGCGGCCATCCCGACTTCCCGCAGTTCCTCGCC
>CAUTOX010000100.1:0-8332 GCA_963539665.1 uncultured Treponema sp. | reverse complement strand
GTAAAGCGGCGTTTTTTCATTCGGCTACATCGTTAAAAATAAATTTAAAACTGCCGATGGCGTTCGGCAGTCTCATGGAGCAAAGTATAAGCATTAAGGCGTATTTGTCAACAATCCGGCAGAAATTGTTGCGGAACTCAGTTTTTGCCATTTTCATAGGGTTTAAGGTTGAAATTACCGGAAAATACTAAAAAAAGCCTCATTTTTTCTAAGAACATCATATAAATGGTTTGATTGCGGTATCATTTATTAAAAATGTGAAAAACGTGCAGCTTAAACTGGCGTTTTGGAGGGGTCTCCTTTATTGACGCAGATCCAGGTGTTAGAATCCTTTTCTTAATTATAAAATATGAACCGTTATCATAAAAGAGCAGTCTCCAAACCCCGAAAACTAACGGAATGGAAACAATGGTCAAGTACAATAAAGAATTTAAGGAACGGGCGCTGCTATTGTCAGATGAGATATGAGTGAAAAAGGCAGCCGAGCAGCTGGGAGTCAGTTACTACACCATTGCTGACTGGAGGAAGGCCAGAAGCCAAAAAGCGAAGGAAGAGAGGAGCGCATCGGACAAAACGCAGTTGAGCGAGCGGGAAATTGCCATGCAGCAAGAAATACAGAAGCTGAAAAAAGCGAGGTTAAACTGCACAACAAAATAATGTAAACGTCAAGTCCCCTCATCGGAAACGTGCTTATTAACAGGTGCGCTTATCAACGCACGAATTGAACGTATTCCAAACTCTACACTTTGTTCAGTTGTTCAATTTTAAGGAACGAAATACTCAAGGACGCTCTCGGTGTTTTTGTCATAGACCGGAAAAAGTAAGTACGCAAAGGTTATTCTGCTACATTTTGGAAAACGCAAAGGAGAGCGTGCGCCCAGTTGTAAGTATGTGCAAAACTCTAAAAGTGAGCAAAACAGGTTTTTACAAGTGGAAGCGGAACCTTAACAAAGTGAAACGCCGGCAACTTCTTCTGGTCGAAATACACAAGATTCTTTCACAATATCCTGAAAACGAAACTCGAGGGATACAGAGAATACGATTTGCGCTTGAGTAGCGAGGCAAAAAACTTTCTCGCTCAACGATAATCAGAGCAATGTTCCTTGATGGTAGTTGCGATGTTTAAAGTATAAATCATTGCAACACAAAGACTTACAACTTAAACTCGTAGGTCATCTCTAAAATCCGGCAAGGTTTTAGAGATGACCTACTTCATAAGAGCAAGAGAAGCCCTGATGGGCTTACCAAAGCCGACAGAAAGGCTCAAAGACCTGAAAATCTTTTAAAAGGGGACCTTAGCGCGGATGCTCCTAACAAAAAATAGCTGACCGACATAATGCTCATTTCCGTGTAAAGATGGAAAGCTGTATATTGCACCTATGATGGACTGCTTTGCAGGAGAGATAATCGCAGTTGCGATGGACGATAGCATGAAAAAAGAGCTTTGTATACGAGCTCTAAAGGAGGCTTATGAATTAAGAATGTACCTACGTCAATACAGTAGACACAAAAGCTGCACGTTTTTCAGATTCTGAATAAACAGCCTCCGGAGTTCTGTAGTTCAGACTTGAATGAATGCGCTTGCGGTTATACCAAGATTCAATGTATTCAAAAATCGAGTTGTAAGCGGCTTTTGAATCTAAAGTTTACCTCTTCATTTTTTTCAGGACAGATTGAAAGGATTCGATGCAAGCATTATCGTACGGGTATCCTTTTCTATTATAGGAATGGCGGATTTTTAATTCAGCCAGAGCAGATTCAAAAAGCTTGCTCGTATACTAACTTCCCGGATCCGAGTAGATAATTATTTCTTCGGTGTGCTTTACATTCAGCGCCGCGTTTCTGAGATCCTTGACTGCAAGCTGCGTATCCATGATTTTGCCAAATGCCCCGCCGATTATTTTTCTTGAATACAAATCTTCGACTGAAAACTTGGTACGTCCAGCCATCTTTTTCGGTATGAATGTACGTGATGTACGCGCACCATTTCTGATTGATTGAGGCGGCGGTAAAATCTCGATTCATGATGTTCTCCTTCTGTTCGATATTTATCTCAGCCTTTACAGGCTTATATTTCTTTACAATGGCAGACTTTATCCCTAGTGCCGCCATCCATATCTGGCTCCTCTTGAGACTCTCCGTCTGGCCTTCATTACGAATAGCCTTGAAAATCTTTGGAGCTCCATAGCGTTTTTTGCTGTCGTAATAAACGTTAAGAATTTTTGAATCCAGTTCATCGTTGCTGACTTGTGTCTAGGTCGGTTTATGCTTTGAATCTTTGTAATAGGATTTCGTTTAAGTTCGGATATTCGTCTTTGCATGGCTTTTACATCAGCCTGTGTTACGGTTTCTCCTTCTTCGGTTTTAGAAATGACGCCATAGTGCTTTTTCCATCTGTGGATTGTCTGTTCAATTAAGCCATATTCGCCGGCAAGCTCCTTTACGCTTTTGCCATTTTCATATAGTTCAGTGATCTGCTTTTTTAACTCTTCTGTGTCATGGTTATTTTTTGCCCCCATGCTACTTTCGTTTGGTTAAAAAGATATTCTGTAGCAGTTTTTGTGTCTATGGGGTTGTACTGAGTCTAGAGGTGTTTGAGCTGTTCTCTGTCTCCGGCGTGGAAGAGCGGCACGAGCTGCTGAATAAAAGGCTATGTACAGCCCTAAAGTATTCTACGCGGGCAATCCGACGACCGAACAGAAATACGCATTGGCGGTAGAAGTATTTTTTAAAGGTAAGTGAAGTGGAAAATACGTAAATATTAAACCTGTTCGGAAACTTCCGTTTCGAAACTGGTTACCTTGAAATGCGATGTTCTAAATCGTGCTATTTGTACGATTTAGAACTCGTAGACCTGTTCGATGTTGTTGAACAGGTCTATTATGAAAAACTAAAGTAGGAGTTATTATATGAGCGGCATAGACGTATATATAGCTAATTGCCTTGAAATACAAGTGAGACCCCATTATACTCAAGCTATATCGCCCAAATTTCGAGTTTTAGCAAAATTTACAAAAAAGGCGTAATTCATAAAATTTTAATCGCCGCAAAAAAATAAAAGGAATTACGCGTATGTATAATCAAATATATAACACGTCTAAGGAATTTGTGAAATCCCTTAAAGCCGACAAAAGGTATTCTTTTCTTGTAAAAAATTGGAATGGCAAGCGTGACACCCAAAGGCGGCTTACGCTTGAAAAAGTCATTGCTCTTAATCTGCTGCGATTTTTTCTTCATGTAAAAGATTTCAAAGCTTTTCACAGAATTATACAAGCGACAGATATGATTCGGGAACTGCCGAATTACGAGAATTTCCTCAAAGCTACAAATAAAGCATTTGCGATTATAACTGTGTTCATGCAGATTTTATTGTTACAAAACCGAATGAAAAATGAAAACGGTATACATTTTATAGATTCTACACCCATTTCAACCTGTCTAAACCAACGAATTTATAGCCATAAAGTCACTTCCGCCTTCGCTTCAAGAGGAAAATCAACGCAAGGATGATTACGGCTTCAAACTTCACGGAGTCTGTTCTGAAAAAGGCGTTTTGGAAGCTGTCATTTTCACAAGCGGAAATAGCAATGGCAGCAAGATGATAGAAAAGGTTACTGAAAATATGAAAGGCTACTTTTATTCATGCGGAGGCTTTAATACCCCGACGCTTCTTGCCTCGTAACAAAGGGTATTAAAGCCGACTGCAACCACCTTATAGAACACACAGTGCGAAACATTGAGCACTGTGCCCCGACCTCGCGTCGGGGGTGTTGATTTTTTGAGTAGCCTTTTTGGAAACTGAGTTCTGTGCATCAGGATGCGCTTCCACATATTTGCGATTAAACCTGTTCTGAACCTTCCGTTTCTGAACTGGTTGCACCCTGCAATGCGATGTTCTCAATCGTGCTATTTGTAGAATTTATAACTCGTAGACCTGTTCGACAACGCAGTTATCGAACAGGTTGTGTTTTTCAGGAATATCTTTCTTGTTAGCCGGACGGCGGATTTTCATTTTCACGACTCCGGTTGCCCTGTATCGTTTTTTCCAACCAATGAATGTACCGATATTTACTTTGAATACTGCCGCAGCCTATGCCAGCGTGAGGCCTGCTTCCGTATATTCAATTCCCCGGAACTTTAAGGCTTGGTCATACGCTATATGAAAATATTATAGGAGTTTTGTCTGTATTTTAAGGCAATTAAGCATAACCAAAATACCAGCTGCGGCTAAAATCCATCGGCTGCCTTCCTCGCGTTTGCTTATGGGCAAATTCGAGGAAGAAAACCGCAAAACGGCTTGCTAGGCGATGTAGGCTTCCAGACGGCGCATTCGTTTGGGATGTTGCATACGCACGATGGCGTTTTTTTCAATCTGGCGGATGCGTTCTTTAGTAAGATTGCACAGGTCGCCAACTTCTTTCAGCGACATCGGTTTATCGCCGTTTAGTCCAAAGCGCAGACGGAGCACCCGCGCCTCGTTTGGCTTGAGGGTGTCGAGCATTTCGGAAATGTCGTGCGCCATCGCATCGGCCATAACTTTTGCATCCGGTTGCGGCGTGTTTGTGTCCTCAATAAAATCCCCGATGCTCGTGTGGTCATGATCCGACATACTAATTTCTGCATCAAGCGAAACCATTTCACGCGAAATATTGAGCATTTCGCGCACATGTTCCACCTTCATGCCAAGCATTTGCGCAACTTCCGTCAATTCCTGCTCTTCCGTCTTGTTTCCGCCGACAATTTTCCGCGCATGTTCAATCTGAACCAGCTCGTTCGCGCGGTTGAGCGGCAAGCGGATCGCTCGGCTTTTTTCGCATATCGCTTTCAGAATCGCCTGCCGAATCCACCAAACGGCATAGGAAATAAAGTGGTAGCCCTTTGAAACTTCAAAGCGGTCGATTGCCGTCAGCAAACCGATATTTCCTTCGCTGATTAAATCGGGCAAATCCAGCCCGTTATTCTGATATTTTTTTGCAACATTCACCACAAAGCGGAGATTTGCTTTGACAATGCGATTTTTTGCCTTGCGATCCCCGGCAGCGGCTTTTTGTGCAAGCTCCGACTCTTCTTCCCGCGTCAACAGTGGAATTTTATTTATATCTTTTAAATACATCGCAAGTACGCTATCTTCATTCATCATGTTCAGCCTCCACAAAATATTTTTCATAAACAAATCAGCAAATGGAGTGCCAACTTTTACTCGGCTTTAAGCGATTTTACATAAAATCTTGTTATATAATGAATTAAAAAACAATATTATTTTCCCTGTCCGTTTTTTTACGAAAGTATTATATTTAATGCCGAATTCTCTCAATTCTCTGGGATGTTTTTACCCTGTGCCTCGCCAAAGCGCAATATGTGAGTCTTTTTTACACAATTTGTGCATAAAAACAGTCTGTCCGTTCCACATTCAGCCCCCGCCAGTCGATCGCAGACGGCTCGCGCAGTCTCCTGTTTTTAAAGCGCAGCATTCGCCAAAGAGCAGGCAGCTAAGGATTTGCAATACGCTAGGGGGGCGCAGGCGAGTCTGAAAAACGCTCTATAATATGAAGATTTTAAAATCTCAGGTGAAGGGGAGCTTGGTCAGCCTGAGGAGGATGCGATATTTTTTTCAGTCGAAATAATAAATTTCTCGGAATATTCGCCGTTTTTACGCGAAAAATGCGAATAAAAGATGAAACGAAATCAATTTCGAGAGGTAGAAGATGAAAAAATTATTCGTAAGATGCGTAAGTGCGGCGAGCGCGTTGGTCTTCGGTGCGGCGCTGATGTTCGGCGGAATGATGTCGTGCCGGACGGCGGATGAGCCAGCGGAATTAGACGGCAAACAAAACGAAAAATCGAAGGCGAAGCAGCCTTCATCTGATGCCAGTCAGCAAAACGGAACGCCGAACGGGAAGCAGCCGGCTCCAGAAACTGGTCAGAAGTCCGACAAGAAACCAGCAACTCCTAATGGCGGAACGGAGACTGGGGAGAAGCCTGCGGAAGGCGGGAGCGGCACGGGGCAAAACGATTCGGCGGAGAAAAAAACGCCCGTGCCGAACAGCGGCGACCAGCCCGCGAAAGCTCAAACGCTCACGCCGTCTGCCGTTGCAGAAGACGCCCGTACCGTCAAACTGGTGTTCCGGCGGGAAGTTTCGGCAATCGTCGAGATGAAAATAACTCCGGACGCGGCAGTTGCGGGCTTGCCGCAAATCGCCGGCGCAGGCGGCAAGTGGACGGCGATCTACACGTTCACTGCTGATTTGAAATCCGGCGCGTCGTATTCGATAACCGGCACAGCGAAAAATAAAACCGGTAAGCTCATGCCGTTCAGCGCACAGTTTACCGGCTTCAACAACGCGCTCCCCGAACTCGAAATCACCGAAATTCATGCAGTCTACGAAAAACGAGACCGGAAATTCGAGTACGTCGAGCTGTACGCAAAACGCGGCGGCAACCTCAGCGGGCTTGAAATCCGCGGGCTGTATGACAAATGCCGCGTCAAACTGCCATCCGTAAGCGTCAAAACAGGCGAAATGCTTGTCATGCACCTGCGAAATAGGGGCGAGGGCTGCATCAACGAACTTGGCGATGACCTTACGCAATCGACGGCGCCGTATTCGTCCGCTACTGCGCGCGACTTATGGGACAAAAACACGAAAGCGCGGCTCGGGGATGTTGCTGACATCATCGTCTTGCACAATACAGCCGACGATTCGGTTATGGATGCGGTCGTATACGCTCCCGCCGGTACGCCTGATTGGGAGGCTGCCATTGCGAAAAACGCTCTGTCCCCGAAACCAGAGGCAGTAAAACGAGCGGCCAGCGCCTTCAAAACAATGCAAGCAGCGCTTGTAAAGGAAAAGAAGTGGCCGGATGCAGCAATCCAATCTGCCGCCAATTCAGAAGGCCTCACTTCCTCCAGAACGCTCGAAAAAGTTGCCGTAGGAACAGGCGGTTCGGCGTGGAAGCTTAGCGGCGACGATGGAGCTTCTCCCGGCAAGCGAGCGTTTTGATCGAGCAATCGAGCGCCGCGGACGTGCCGTTTTCATCTCAATATAAATGACACGTCCGCCGCTTCTGCTCACTTTTAGTATTTTTCAGTAGGCGCTTGCCAAATGAACGGTATGGTACGCTTGTGCGAGCGCCTCGTCTTTCCTGTGAAAAACGCATATTTTCCATGAGAATATGTTTGCAAGCGGCGTGGTGGCATCTGTATCGTAAGAATAGTGCCGCCATAAGCGCGATGCTCTGGCATTTTTGCAGGCGGGCTGCTATTTTAGGTACTTACAGCGATATAATTAAATACGTATATCGCCCAAATTTCGAGTTTTAGCAAAATTTACAAAAAAGACGTAATTCATTAAAATTTTAATCGCCACAAAAAAATTAAAGGGAATTACGCGTATGTATATCTAATTGCCTTTTAAAATAGCATTCAGAGCCTGTGAAATGGAGTCATATAGATGAACGCAGCCAGCAATATTCCGCTCAAAGCGCTCCACTTGTGCTTAATAGGATTGTATGGCTAATTGCTTTATAAAATACAATAAAAACTTTTGTGATAAAAGCTAAGCCGGCGTAGATACAGCCAATATTTATATTTGAAAAGAGGAATACTGTGAGTTGTATATGTCAATATCGTTTGGTAGTAGATACCTTTATTGCGCTTTTACAAGTCAATTAGCTATACTCAAAGGCGACTTACGCTTGAAAAAGTCATTGCTCTTAATCTGCTGCGATTTTTTCTTCATGTAAAAGATTTCAAAGCTTTTCACAGAATTATACAAGCGACAGATATGATTCGGGAACTGCCGAATTACGAGAATTTCCTCAAAGCTACAAATAAAGCATTTGCGATTATAACTGTGTTCATGCAGATTTTATTGTTACAAAACCGAATGAAAAATGAAAACGGTATACATTTTATAGATTCTACACCCGTTTCAACCTGCCTGAATCGACGAATTTATAGCCATAAAGTTACTTCCGCCTTCGCTTCAAGAGGAAAATCAACGCAAGGATAGTTTTACAGCTTCAAACTTCACGGAGTATGTTCTGAAAAAGGCGTTTTGGAAGCTGTCATTTTCACAAGCACAAATATCAATGATAGCAAGATGATAGAAAAGGTTATAGCTAATTGCCTTTTAAAACAGTATCCAGATCCTGAGAAACGGAGCCATAGAGATGAACGCAGCCAGCAACCTTTCGCTTCAAAGCGCTCCACTTGTGCTCAATAGGATTGTATTCAGGCGAATACGGCGGTAGAAAAATCAAGGTCTGCGAGCATTTTTTCACGGAACTCAGTTTTTGCAAAGGCTGCCCAAAAAATAACAAATAAGCAATAATA
>CAUTOX010000099.1:0-8389 GCA_963539665.1 uncultured Treponema sp. | reverse complement strand
TGCCATTGCCCATTCAACGACAATACTAATTTTTGCAAAAACTGAGTTCCGTGCCCCTCTATCCCTATTTATTGACAATTTTTTATATTCGCTGTAGATTGCTGCTGTACATTTTAATTTCCTTTAAAGTGGACTCGCGCGGCGGGTCTTTTTTTTATGTCTTTAAAGCTGTGGGCGGCGGCTCGCGGTTCTGCGGCTGACGGTGAAATTAAAATCGGTATTTTTTAACAGGAGTATCGGTGGAATACAAATCGCTTGATTCTTTTCCTTATTATAAGGACTGTGCGCCGCTGGTGGAGGCGCTTGGATATTTTTTGGTTGAACTTCACGTTATGCCGCAAAAGCATTCCGTGCACATTACTGCGGTGATTGCGCCAAAAGATTCCGCGCGGACAATCGGGGTGGATGATTGTTCAAAAGTTCATCATGCGTTGCTGCCGCGCCTTGAAGCGCTACTGGGAACCGATGCCACGTACATGGAGCTTACTTCGCCGGGCATGGAGCGGAATATCAAAAATGCAGCGGAATTCACGTTTTTTATCGGAAAGGCGGTACGCGTCTGGGATAAAGCTACTACGGATTGGGTTGGCGGCACAATTACCGAGTCCGACGAGCATTCGGTAACGCTCGAAAAAGACGGCGAGCGCACTTCTTTTCTTTTTGAAAATATCGCAAAAGCTAAATTCATTCATTTATAACGGGGGCTTAAAATGTCAGAAATGGCAGAAGCTATTCACGCTTTGATTGAGGAGAAGGGTTACTCTGAAGAATCGGTAAAGCAAACAATTGAAAGTGCGCTGAAGGCAGCATATAAACGAACATACGGGACGGCCGATAATGCGGTGGTTCGATTTGCCGACGATATGTCGGATGTTTCTATTTATTCGCGGAAGACGGTGGTCGATGGCGTTTACGATCCGGTTACGGAAATTGAACTTGAGGACGCAAAACGCTTGAGCGAAGATTGCGAGCTGGGGGACGAAATAGATATTCTGGAGGATCCTAAGTCGTTCGACCGCTCCGCCGTTGCGACGGGAAAGCAGACGGCGCATCAGGGACTCAACGAAACGATCAAGGATTCCCTCTACAATCAATATAAAGACAAAGTTGGCGAGATGATTAACGGCTATTACCAGCGGGAGCGCAATGGCAACATTTACGTTGACCTTGGCAATGCGGGGCGGCTTGAAGGCATTTTGCCGACAAAATATCAGTCGCCGCGCGAAAACTACGAGCAGGGCGATAAGATTAAGTCCATCATTGTCGATATTAAACGCAATGCGTCCGGTTTGCAGCTTGTGCTGAGCCGCAGCGATCCGCGCCTTGTCAGCATTATTATGGAAATGGAGATTCCTGAAATTGCGGAAGGCGCCGTTAAAATCGAAAATATCGTGCGCGATGCCGGGTATCGCACAAAAATGGCGGTTTCCTCGCTGCGGGAAGAAATCGATCCGGTCGGCGCGTGCGTCGGTGCAAAGGGCAACCGCATTCAGAATGTAATTCGGGAACTTTTGGGCGAGAAGATCGATATTCTTCCGTATGATTCGGACCCGTCGCTTTTCATCAAAAATGCGCTCTCTCCGGCGCAGGTTGACCGGGTTATCATTCTTGATGCCCAAAAGCGAGAAGCGCTTGCCATCGTCGATGATTCGCAATTTTCTATTGCAATCGGAAAGCAGGGGCAGAACGTGCGACTTGCAAACCGGCTTTGCAACTGGAACATCGACGTAAAAACGCATGAACAGACGGCGGATATCGATCTTTCCGAAAAAGCGACCACGCAAGCGGCGCTCAATCTGTTCAAAGATGGAGATGCGGAGGATGAAGCGGAAATTACTGCGCTTGCAGAACTTCCGGGCATCGAGCAGCGCATTGCGACGCTTTTACGCGAGGCCGGAATTGAAACAATCATTCAATTTATGGATGTCTATGATAATGATGATGCAAAGAAAATTGAGGGGCTGACGGAAGCAGAAATTGACGAAGTAATGAACCTGATTAAAGAAAACGTTGAATTTGTTGAAGAAACAGAAGATTCGGATGCCGAGCCGGAAGCTTCGTTGGAAGAGGCGGAGGAAAAATATTACTGTCCGGAGTGCGGTACGGAAATCACCCTTGACATGACACAGTGTCCGAAGTGCGGTGTCGAGTTCGAATTCAAAGAGGACGAGGAATAGGATATTTTATGGCTGAAGAATCTGAAAAGAAACCTGACTTTGTAGTTCACAAAAAACAACCCGACAGCGCGGCGCCTACTAGCAGCACAAAAAAGCGCGTCGTTCTCCGCAGAAAGGCCTCGGCTCAGGCGGCGGACGCTCCATCCGATACGGCGAAGCGCGTAAGCGTTCGGGTCGTTGCAAAACCAAAAGATGCGGAAGCGCAAAAAAAGCAGCCGGTTCAAGCTGCGGCGAAAACGGAGCAGCCGCCGAAAACAGCCCCTGTAAAACCGCAGAATCAGCAGCCGCAGGCAAAAACGGAAGAAAAACCGCAGCGTAAGGCGATGGAAATCGTTAGCGCGCGTCCGAATGTCAAGGCGGGGAACCTTTCCGACAACCGGCAGGGACGCGGCGGATACGGGCGCGGCGGTTATAACGGCCACAATCGGCAGCGCCGCGAAGGCGGATTTACCGGTACGCAGGCGCGGCAGGGCTTTCAGAACCGAGAACGCGACGGGCAAAACCAAAATCAAAACCGCGGCGCATTCGGACAAAACCGCGGGAATTTCCAGAATCGTCCCGGCGGCGCGCAGGGCGGCTTTAACCGCGGCGGCATCGGTCATCGGTTTGGGCAGGGCGGTTTCCGCGCTCCGGGAAACGGCGGCGGGGCTGTTCCCCCGATGATGCAGGGGCGCACTCCCTCAAAGACGCAGTTTAAAGGCAAAAAGCAGATTTATAAGCGCAAGGACGAAGAGCAGTTCGACGACAAGTTCTTTGAGCAAAAGAAAAAGGCGGAAACGCCGGCCAATGTTGTTCCAAAGTCGATTGATATTATGGAAACAGTTGCAGTTTCCGAACTCGCCAAAAAGATGAACTTGAAGGCGAGCGAAATCATCGCAAAGCTCATGACTATGGGGATGCTGGTTACGATTACGCAGTCGATTGACTCAGATACGGCGGCGCTGCTTGCCGAGGAATATGGCTGTAAGGTAAAGCTTATCAGCTTGTACGATGAAACGGTTATCGCAAGCGATGCGGGCAACGAGGAAACCAAACAAAGCCGCCCGCCGATTGTTACGGTTATGGGGCATGTCGATCACGGAAAGACGAAGACGCTCGACGCTATCAGAAATTCCCATGTTGCCGAAGGCGAGTTCGGCGGCATTACGCAGCATATCGGCGCGTATTCCGTTACAACGGAAAAAGGCTGCATTACCTTCCTCGATACGCCGGGACATGAAGCGTTTACGATGATGCGCGCGCGCGGCGCTCAAGTTACCGACATTGTTGTTTTGGTTGTCGCGGCGGATGACGGCGTTATGCCGCAGACGCTTGAAGCGATCAGCCACGCAAAGGATGCGAAGGTGCCGATTATCGTTGCCGTCAACAAAGTGGACAAGCCGGATGCAAAGCCTGACAGAGTGAAGACGCAATTAAGCGAACACGGTTTGGCGCCGGAAGACTGGGGCGGAGAAACGCAGTACGTGCACATCAGTGCGCTCAAGGGGCAGGGGATTGACGATTTGCTTGATGCAATCTTGCTGCAAGCGGAAATTCTTGAGCTGAAAGCGAACTACGACTGCCGCGCGGAAGGCAAAATACTTGAGTCAAGAATCGATAAGGGACGCGGCGTTGTATCTTCCGTTATTATTCAGCAGGGAACGCTGTCGCAAGGCGATCCGTTTGTAGCCGGAATTTTTTCCGGCCGCGTTCGCGCCATGTTCAACGATTTGGGGCAGCGCATCGAAAGCGCGGGGCCGTCAACGCCGGTCGAAATACTCGGCATGGAAGAGATGCCGAATGCGGGCGATCCGTTTCAGGTTACGGAATCGGAGCGGGAAGCGCGCGCAATTTCTACCAAGCGTCAGGAACTCAAGCGTTTTGAAGATGCAAAGGCGGTGAAGAAGGTTACGCTCGACAACTTGTACAGCACGATTGAGCTGAGTGAAATTAAGGAGTTCAAGGTGCTCATCAAGGCTGACTTGCAAGGTTCGGCCGAAGCGCTCAAGACTTCGCTTGAAAAACTATCAACGCAGGATATTCGTCTGGTCGTCATTCATTCTTCCGCCGGCGCAATCAACGAAAGCGATGTCATGCTTGCTTCCGCAGACTCTAATGCAATTATTATCGGCTTTAATGTCCGCCCGACGGCGAAAGCAAAGCTGGTTGCCGAGCAGGAGCGGGTTGAAATCCGGAAGTACAACATCATCTACAAGGCGGTTGAGGAAATTCAAGCTGCAATGGAAGGAATGCTTGCGCCGGATACAAAGGAAGAGGTTATCGGCTCTGTGGAAGTCCGCGACACGTTCAAGGTGCCGAAGATCGGTGTTATCGCAGGCTGTTATGTTACCGATGGCGTAGTGCGCCGCTCCAGCATGGTCAACTTGATTCGCGATGGCATTGTAAAGTTCACGGGGAAAATCTCGTCGCTCAAACGGTTTAAGGATGATGCAAAAGAAGTTGCCGTCAATTTTGAATGCGGCATTGGGCTTGAAAATTGGCAGGACATTCAAGTCGGCGACCATTTCGAGATTTTTGAATATGTCGAAGTGGCGCGGAAGCTCGGCGAGCGGCTTGTTGATATAGAAGCGAAAAAGGCTGCTGCTGACGGCGCGGCCGATGACAAGTCTGCCGGAGATGCAAACTGATGGGGCAATATCGAATGCAACGGCTGGATGCGCAGCTCCGCGATGAAATTTCAGCTCTTTTACTGAGGGGCGAAATCCGCGATCCGCGCGTATCGTCTTTTTTAAGTATCAACCGCGTTGACGTTTCGTCGGATTTAAGTTACGCGAAGGTGTATGTTTCGACGTTTCTTTCCGACGGCCAGCTTGAAAAGGGCGTTGAAGGCTTAAACTGCGCGGCGGGCTTTATTCAGTCCTCGATTGCCAAAAAGCTCCGCATCCGCAAATTCCCGAAGTTCACCTTTCTCATTGATAAGGGAATGAAGGAAGGCTTTCGCGTCATTCAGCGTTTAAATGAGCTTGAAAAAGAGAACGCAACAGCGGAACCGGCCGACTTTGGCAAGGCTGATGGCGCGCATGAAAGCTGAATCTTGCGCCGGCCGGATCGTGCTGCTTGCCAAACGCCCCGGCGGAACAAGTTTTTCTTCCTTATATACGGTGAAGCGGGCGTTTAAAACGGGCAAGGTCGGCCACACCGGTACGCTCGACAGCTTTGCGCAAGGCTTACTGGTGATATGCACCGGAAGTTTAACGCGCCTTGCGGGGCACATCACGCAGTTTAGCAAAACGTATGAGGCAGTTATCCGGTTCGGGACGGAGACGGATACGCTCGAACATACCGGAACTGCCGTCCGCACGGCGCCGCTGCCGAATCTCGTGGATTTTGAAGCGGCAATCGCGCGTTTTACCGGGCCGCTCATGCAAAAGCCGCCGGCGTTTTCCGCCATCCATGTCAATGGGAAGCGTTCAAGCGATTTGGCCCGGCAGGGGATTGCGGCGGAGATTCCGGCAAGAAAGATTACGGTTCATCGCGCTGCGCTTCTTGATGTCGCAACCGACCGCGAAAACCGCGTATGCGCCGCGCACGTTTTGTTTGAAGTTTCAAAAGGAACCTACATACGAAGCCTTGCCCGCGATATTGCAGTTGAGTGCGGCAGCGCGGCACACCTTGCCGCCTTGAACAGAACAAAGGTCGGCGCATTTTCGGTGGAAGATGCAGCGGGCTTTCACTTGCTTGCGCCGCTTTCACTGCGCTTGATGCAGGCAGAGGAAGCGGCTCCGTGTGCAGAAAATTCCCCCCCTGCAGATTCGGAAGTTGAACGCGCCCTCCAAGACGAGATACGCGCCCAAGCGCTTCAAATGACGCCGGAACTTGCCGCGTCCTGCGGTTTTTCAGCGCTCGTGCTCCGCACAAATTATGAAACTGCGTTTAGAAACGGCGTAAAATTGTCGTCCATGTTATTTACCGCGCCGCTTACCCCTTTGATCAATGAAACGATTGCCGTTTTTACGGAACGCGGGACATTTGCCGGTTTAATTCAAAAAAATACTGCCGGAAGATTTTCCTACGGCTTTGTTGAGCGGAATTTTTAATCAATCATCTCGATATAGAGCATCGGATATACGGCTCGATGTTTCACATTCTCTGTGCGAACTAACTTCTGGTGCGGCAGTTCCGAGCAGAAGCGATGTTTTTATCGGTTGGGGGCAAAACTTTCCGTCCGCTTTAATCCCCTTTGTTGCGGCGCGGCACGTGAGAGCTTGTTTGAAATCTTCCGTTATACAGAGGTTAAACAGGCCAAACGGAATAATTTTCATATATTTCAGGTATTTTCCAAGCAATGAGGCTTAAAACAAAGCGTTGTTTAGCTTGACAACGCCGGTTCGTTCGACCGTGCATGAGGTAAATCTGCGTTTAGATCACGGAGACTGGAAGCATATTACCGTTGAAGAAGGCGGAGAATCGGTAGATAGCGACCAGACCATTGACCGCAAAACCTATCCGGTAAAATACATGCAGGCGCGGCGAGCGGTTACCAAACAGATGGAGCTGGTAGACACCTTTGAAGGGGCGCTTGCAAGCGAAAAAATTGCCGGAATCGAAACGATTATCAAAAGCGCGGAATACCAGTGTTTTCAAGGAGACGCGGCTATTATTCCGACGCAGTTTGACGGTTTTCTTGCCGCAATCCGCAAGGCTCCGGCGGCGGAAAGAAATATCATCAACCTTGCCGGAAAAACAGTCGGCTCTTACGGCGCAAAGGTGTTTGACGAAATTTCGGCGATGGTACGGCATCAGGGCGGCATTCTTGAAAAAGCGTTTTTCCCGATTGCGCTTTCCAAAGATGTTAAAGAAATGTTTGCGGACAAAATGCGCTATGTAATCAATCAGCCGCTCGGTAATCTGTCGTTTAAGGCAATTCCAGACTACGGAACGTCTACCGGAGCGACGATTGCGCTCAGCGGAGATGGGGCAAGCGGTACATTGTAATATCAAGTGCAACAGTAAAAAATAAATAAAAAACTTCATAGAATGTTTTAACCTAAAAACCATCAAATCAAAGGGAAAAACAAACTATGAAGTCATACAATCATTTTACACAAATGGATATATGCTGTCTATTTTATTTGTTGCATCTCGGTTTAAGCCGGAATCAAATTGCACGTGCCTTGAATAAGCACAGGTCTTCTGTAAGCAGGCTTATCAAACGATGTCCGGGAGAAGAATTGAATCCGAAAGCGTCTTATGAAAAATATCTGGAAAGCAGGGAAAAGCGTAAGAAAAAAAATCGGATGCAAGAAGGAACAGATTTGTTTGAGTTCATTCAGGAAAGGCTATATATAGCTAATTGCCTTCTAAAACAGCATCCAGAGACTGAGAAACGGATGCATATAGATGACACAACCAGCAACCTTTCGCTTCAAAGTGCTCCACTTGTGTTCAATAGGATTGCATTCAGGCGAATACTGCGGCAGAAAAATCAATCGCTGCGAGTATTTCCCTGCAAGGTTCTGCAAAATCTCTTTTTTATGAAAGGCTGCATTGTCCATGATGATGACATGCCTTTTCGGCAAACAGCTCAACAATTTGTCTTCAAACCCACTTTTCGAACAAAGAAGCTTTCATCGTTCCGCTGTAGGTGTGAGGAGCAAGCAAGGCGCCTTCACATTGTGCCGCAACAAGCCAAATTCGAGCATGACGCTTGCCGCTAATGCGGATGTTGACGCGCTTTCCGCGTTTACTGCGCGCATATTGGCGGTACATCTGCGTCTGGATTCCGGTTTCATCGATATATACGAGCTTTTCTTTGGGAATGTCTTTGATTTTTTCTAAATACGCCTCTACTTGTTTGGGGGCTTGTTCTTTGCAAAATGTGCTCTTTTTTTCGCGTAACCTAAGCTTTCGTAACCGCTTCAGCACTGAAGATGGATGACAGCCGAAGACTTCTGCGATTTCTTTGAGGTAGGCATCAGGATGCTCTTCTACGAAATGCGATGTTCTAAATCGTGCTATTTGTGCGATTTAGAACTCGTAGCCCTGTTCGATGTTGTCGAACAGGGCTTGTTTTTCGGGGATGATTTTCTTGTTAACTGGACAACGGATTTTTATTTTTACGTCGCCGGTTGCCTCATATCGCCTTTTCCAAGCAATAATTGTGCTGATATTTATTTTGAACACTGCCGCAGTTTGTGTCAATGAGTGTCCTTCTTTTGCCACGGAAATCAATTTTTGGGAAATTATTATTGTCATTGAATGAGTTATGACAT
>CAUTOX010000098.1:0-8563 GCA_963539665.1 uncultured Treponema sp. | reverse complement strand
AATGCCATTGCCCATTCAACGACAATACTAATTTTTGCAAAAACTGATTTCCGTGTGCAGAACCCAATTCCCCCAGTCCGCCGCAGCACAATAATTCTCGCCAGTTTTGCCTGACGAAACAGGAAGCGGACTGCCGGCAAAACTAAATCCGTAGAACCAAATTCTCCAGTCCGCCGATCTCGACAATTCCCGCCAGTTTCGCCTGACGAAACTAGAAACGGACTGCTGACAAAATGAAAGCCGTAGAACCCAATTCCCCAGCCAGCCGATCTTGACAATTCTTCTAGTTTCGCTTGACGAAACTAGAAGCGGACTGTCGGCAAAATTAAAGCTGTAGAATACATTTCCTCAATTAGCCGCAGCACAAACAACTCTCGCCAGTTTCGCCAGACGAAACTGGAAGCGGACTGCCGACAAAATTAAAGCTGTAGAATACATTTCCTCAGTCCGCCGCAGCACAACAATTCTCGCCAGTTTCGCCTGACGAAACTGGAAGCGGACTGCCGACAAAATTAAAGCTGTAGAATACATTTCCTCAGTCCGCCGATCTCGACAATTCTCGCCAGTTTCGCCTGACGAAACCAGAAGCGGACTGTCGGCAAATTAAATCTGTAGAATAAATTTTCTCAGTCCGCCCCGCCCTTGACAGAAAATCGGCGCCTTAATAGGATGCGTCTCCATGACTGTAGACGAACTTCGTAGAAAATATATCGATTTTTTTAAAAGCAAAAACCACACGGAGATTTCAGGGCAATCGTTGATTCCGGAAAATGACCCGTCCGTTCTTTTTACAACGGCGGGAATGCATCCGCTTGTGCCGTATCTTCTGGGCGAAGCGCATCCGGCCGGAACGCGGCTGACGGACTATCAAAAGTGCGTCCGCACCGGCGACATTGACGAGGTTGGGGACGAAAGTCATCTCACCTGCTTTGAAATGCTCGGCAACTGGTCGCTTGGCGACTATTTCAAAAAAGAAGCAATTGCATTCAGCTATGAGTTTTTAACCGGCGCACAGTGGCTTGCGCTCGATCCTCGTAAATTGTCTGTTACGGTTTTTGCTGGAGACGACAATGCGCCGCGCGATGAAGAGGCTGCTCTTTATTGGAAGGAAAACGGTATGCCGGAAGGTCGAATTGCCTATCTGCCTGCGGAAGACAACTGGTGGGCGGCCGGCGCAACCGGTCCATGCGGCCCTGACACGGAGATTTTCTATTGGGTCGGCGAGGGGATTCCGCCGGAGGATTCCAACAAAAGCACCGACAGTAAAAATTGGATGGAAATCTGGAATAATGTTTTCATGCAGTATAACCGGCTTTCTCCCGATCGGCTGGAGCCGCTGCCGAAGCGCAACGTCGATACCGGCATGGGGCTTGAGCGCACCAACTGCATCCTGCAAGGCAAGTCGAGCGTCTATCTTACCGAAGTGTTCGAGCCGATTATCCGTTCAATCGGAGCGCTGTCCGGCTATGCGTATGGCAGTAATGACGAAAAGGACAAAAGCGTCCGCATCATTGCTGACCATGCGCGTGCGGCGGTTTTTATTCTTGGCGATCAGAAGGGCGTAACTCCATCGAATATTGGCGCGGGCTACGTCTTGCGCAGGCTTATTCGACGGGCGGTACGGCACGGCCGCAAACTCGGCATCGAAAATGCGTTCTTGGCAAAGATTGCCGGAACGGTCATCGATAATTTCAAGTCCGCCTATTCTGAGTTGGAACAAAACCGCGAAAAGATTTGCACGGAACTTACGGCGGAGGAAAATAAATTCCGCGAAACGCTCAAAAAAGGCGAGGCCGAATTCCAAAAGCTGCTTCCGAATCTGATGAAGAACCCCAAAAAAGAGATTCCCGGCCGCGTCGCTTTCCGCCTGTACGATACGTTCGGTTTTCCGATTGAACTGACGCAGGAACTTGCTGCGGAAAATGATTTTACCGTTGACCTCAACGGCTTTGCGGAGGCGGAGAAAAAACACCGCGATGCCTCTAAAACGCTTGAAGCTGGGACTGCAAAGGGCGGTTTGGCCGAACATTCCGACATCGCAACCAAGTACCACACCGCAACGCACCTGCTGCAGCAGGCGCTGACGCTCGTACTCGGCGAGCATATCGCGCAGAAAGGCTCCAACATCAATGATGAACGGCTCCGTTTTGACTTCACCCATCCGGAACCGATGACGGCCGAGCAAATTAAGCAGGTCGAAGACATGGTAAACGAACAAATCCAAAAAGATTTGCCGGTAACGATGGCGGTTATGACACTGGACGAAGCGAAAGAGGTAGGGGCGCGGGCGTTGTTTACCAGCAAATACGGCGAAAAAGTGAAAGTCTACTCCATCGGCGATTTTTCAAAGGAAGTGTGCGGCGGGCCGCACGTGCAACACACCGCGCAGATTGGGCAATTCCGCATTGCAAAGGAGCAGTCTTCTTCTGCCGGCGTTCGGCGGATCCGCGCAGTCATTTCCGGCGGCAGCCCGCTTGAACATTCGGATGAAGCGCAATGAGCGCACTGACTGCGCGGCGATTGTAACTTTGTATGCCGGAGCGCAGTTATCTACTCAGTTTAATGTCGGATTTTGCAAGTTAATCGATGCAACCCGCCGGTAATTCGGACGCATTAAGCGAGGGAAACAGGGGCAATTCCGAGTTGCATAAAACTCAAATTGCCCTTCTCAATTTTATAAATAGTAAGGAAGAGGATTTTACATGAAACGTCTGGTTCTTATTTTCACCGTTCTTTTTTCTGCAATGCTGCTGTCGGCGCAATCCGATCTGCAAGTTCTTGCGGTAATTAAACTCAACAAGAATGAAAGCATTACCGTCAAGCAGCTCAAAACGCGGGTGAGCGCGTACGAGATTCAGCGCAAAAAGCCGCTTTCCGTTGAAGACCGCAAAAAAGTGCTTGAAGCGCTGATTCAGGAACGGCTTGTAACGCAAGCGGCGCAGAAAGCGGGCATCTCGATTCCGGATAGCGCGGTGGAACAGAAGTTCCTCCAGCAGTTTACGCAGCAGGCGGGCATGACGCAGCAAGATTTAGAGCGGGAAGTGCAGGCGGAAATGAATGTTTCGCTGGAAGAATATATGAAACAGGCTTCGGGCATGACGGTTGCCGAATACAAGGCCTACCTCAAAAACCAGATGCTCGCGCAGCAATATATTATTTCTCAGCGGCAAAAGGAGCTGACGGGGGTATCGCCGTCTGATGAGGAAATCCGTGCGTTTTATGAACTGAACAAGGCGACATTTGTTTGGAGCGACATGGCAAAGCTCTTTGTGGTGATTGTGCCGAAAGACAGAAATGTTGAAGGCGCGCGCGCAAAGGCGAATGATTTATATTCCAAGTTTAAGAACAAGAAGCTGACTGCCAATCAGCTCATCGTGGATTCAAAGAAGGATAATTCCGGCTTCCAGTCAGGCGAAATTCTCGTCAACAAAAATCAGGCAAGCGCACAGCAGCTCCAGTTTTCCTATCAGGAATTGCTCGACCTCTTTTCCAAAGACAAGGGCTACACTACGGATGTGCTTGACCGCGACAATTCGTTTGTCTTTTGTTCCATTGTAAAAAAATACGATGCAAAAATGCTCAGCTTGAGCGACATCATTCAGCCGGAATCGACAATCGTTGTCTACGATTACATCAAGCAGTCCCTTGCGCAGCAAAAGCAGCTTGAATATCTGGCGAGCGCCGCGCAGGAAATTGCAGAAAGCCTTGAAACCGCCGACAATTTGGATCGGAAAAAGACCGGCGATTCGCTTAACAAGCTGCTGAATTGGTAAAAAACAGTGTCAAGACGAATAGGACGGATTCTGGCATTCCAAGCGCTGTATTCGTGGAATGCGGCGCAGATTGCATCGGAAGATTTGCTTGCGTTTTCGTGGATCGAACCGCTTGAGAGCGAGACAGAAGATGAATGCGCAATTTTTCAGGAACAGCTTAAACGATTCAATGCGCTTGATGAGCAAAAAAAAGAAGAAACATTTGCGTTCGCGCGGCTTTTAATCGGCGGTACGCTTGAGCACATAAAAGAAATTGACGACGCCATCAGAACGCATTTGGCAAAGTCGTGGCGGTTAGAACGCATCAATAAAGTTGCGCTTGCGGTCATGCGTTTCAGCATCTATACTATTCTCTATCAGCGAGATACGCCGGCTTCGATCGTCATTGATGAAGCGATTGAAATTATCAAGGATTATGGCGCGGAGGATTCGTATAAATTTGTTAATGCCGTTCTTGATAAAATCAGCAAAGAAACAGCGGCAGCAAAGAATTCGGCGGACAGCTGACGGAGGTTCTATGAAAAAGCTGTACAGGATTTTTTTATGCGCGGGAGCGTTGCTGCTCGTTACAACGCTTTCTTGTTCGATCCGCGCAGAGCGGAAATCGTTTACGGCTGCGCTCGATCAAATCGATATTTTGATAAATCAGCGGCAATATAAAGATGCGCTCAAAGAACTTTCGCTTATTGAAAAAAACGCCTCAACGCCATTGGCGCGGCTCGGCATATACAAACGCTACCGGCTGCTCGGAGAGGACGCAAAGGCAGAAAAAATACTGACCGCCGCGCTAAAAAAAAATCCCGACAATCCCGATCTCATTGCAGTGTATACGAATCTCCTGCTCCGTACCGGCAGGATTGAAGATGCGCTGAAACAGGGCGAGCCGCTCAAAGGGAGCAAGTACGGTTCCATTTACTCTGAAGCGGTTTTGACTGCCGCCGCGAAAGAAAAAGAAGAAAACGCGCAGCTTTCATTCTTAACAAGCGACTATTTTCCGATTTTTTTCGACGCATGGATTGGCTCAAAAAATCAAGGCTGGCTCAGAAATTGCGCCGTCATTGACCTCTTAAACGGCAGTTACGCGGATGCGGCTGCGCTCCGCCCATCGGAGATATACAGCGCGGACAGCGCCTATTTTTGGAGCCTCGTCATGTATGATGCCGCCCGTTTTATCGAAGCGGCAGCGTATGCCGAACACGCCGCAGCTCTTTATGATTCGGCCGCAGTCAAATTGCGCCGACGCGTTTCAAAAGAAGGCGTGATGTGCATTGCGGCTGATGCGTACACGAGTGCGCGGGAATTGGAGAAGGCGGAAAGTATTCGGCAAGCGATACTGAAAACCGCCGCAGACGGCAATGGCAGTTGGACGGTAAGCGAGGACGGAAAAGCGGATTTTATGCGCGTTATCTTTGTAAACAGTGCGCGTTGGGCTGCCGACAACGACAATGATCCGCATTGCGCGGAACTTTTGATATTTACAATCAACAAATGGCCGGATTACATTCCTGCGCTGACAAGTTACGCCGATTTTGCCCTGCGGACAAGTCAAATGCGGCAGGAAGACTACGAACAAACGCAACTGCGGGATCAAGGGCTGGCCACGCTTGAAATGGAACGCTACGACAACCGCGCGCGCATCCCGATTAGCGATGCCGTTACCCGAATTGAGGAGAGCATAAAACGTACCGGCGAGCCGCTCCTCTACATTTTGCAGTTGAACTTGAAATACAAAACTGATGAAACGCTTTCGTTAAGCGACAAGAAAGCCGACCTGTGGCATATTCTTGAACAAAATCAAACTGCGCCGGGCAGGTATCCGCCGCTCATGCTGGACTTTGCGCTGAGCTTCCTGCTGCGTCATAATGGCGAAAAAGATGCATTCAATCTGTTTTATAAATACGCGCGGAATAAATACGCTATTGATACAGAGGATTTCTGGGATGGAACAGTGCGGAATATCCGTCAGTTTTCGGCAGCGGAAGCGGAATACGCCGCCTATTTTGCGGCGCAGTTGTTGCGTTCGGACGATGCGCTCCGTCTTTACGAATATTGCGTCTTCGAAAACGGCGGAAACGAAGCGGAACGGTTTGTTTCCCCGCTTGTTTCCGACTACGCCTGTATGAACCTTGCGCAAATATACGCATCCCGCGGCAATACCAAGTCTGCGCTGGACCTGTATTCAAAAGCCGCAGGCAGAACGGCCGATTTGAAAATCAAATCGCTTTTGATGTTCAGAATGGCAAAAATCTATAATGCAGCAAAAGACTATAAAAATGCGCGGCTTTCAGTGGAATATGCATTGACGCTCAATCCGCGTAATGCCGAAGCTCGCCTGTTATTCAATAAACTTAAAATGCTATAAAAAAACGGCTTCCTGTTCGGGAAGCCGTTATCTGCATAGGCTGCGGGCCTATTCAATAATAGCGATAATATCGCTCATTTTCAGAATGAGGTATTCTTCGCCGTCAATCTTTACCTCCGTCCCGCCGTATTTTTCATACATAATCCGGTCGCCTTCTTTTACGGTAATTTTTTCGTCTTCTGTACCCGGCCCAACGGCGACAACTGATGCAGTCTGCGTTTTCTCCTGCGCAGCATCCGGAATATAAATCCCTGATGCGGTTTTGGTCTCAGATTTGTCGCTCTTTACCAGAACTCTGTCTGCAAGTGGTTTGAGTTTCATTTTAATCGTACTCCTGTCAATTTTCTTTGCTTAAAAAAATAAGAACAACCGTTCTTTGTATTGAAATATACGGAAAAGACTTTGGTCTCGTCAAGCGGGGAGGCTTCTGGAGCTACGAAGTCTTCTGCGCAATGCTTAAAAATTGGTTGGAGAGGCTTGTATAAAACAGAGGCGGAAGCCTTGCAAGAGTAACTATTAAACCTGTTCCGAAACTGGAATTCCGAGCCCCAACGCAGAGGACTGGGAAATTGCCGGTTCCGCATGAATAAAATGTAAAATCCTTGCAAAATTGATTTTTGTGAAATATACTGATGCCTATACCCGAAATAGTTTAGCGTTCATACTTGCAGTTTGAGTTGTTTAATGTATTTTATGGTATAAATCTTATTATAAGCAGGATATTGACACAAATGGCTGATATATTTTATTATTTTTTTTATAAAATATTTTATAAAAATTATTTTTATTATTTTTTTTTTTTTTTTTTTTTTTAACCCCCCCCCCCCCCCCCCCCTAACTTTTCACTTTTTAGCTTATTCTGAATCGTTATACGTTCAATTCATACCACACATCGGGCGCATCGTTCGGCGCATTTGCGTTGTCTGCTCCCTGATGCCGCATATCTCGCTTGCAGCAAGCAAAACCATCCGCGGGCCGCCTGCTCCCTATCTATTTTCAGAAATTACCACACACAACAACACTATAAAAAGGAAATAAATTAAGGAGACTGATATGTCATCATCGAAAAGATTTTCTATTAAGAACAAACTGCTCGTTATTTTCGGCTTGCTGGTTTTTGCTGCAATCCTGACGCTCGGGCTTTTGGCTGTGCAGATTGCCCGAAAAGCGGTTACCGAAAAGGTCGAAGCGCATTTGATCGACAAGGCGAACGACGTGTCGGGCATTATCGAAGGGCGGGCAGCATCGCTTTTTCAGTTTATCGGAGGCATTGCACGGATGCCCGCACTCCGCGACGACAGGATTCCGCTCAAAGAACGGGCGGTTAGTCTTGCGGCGGAAGTGAGTAACAATGCGGAAATCGATTTGTTCGGCGTGTGCGACTTGCAGGGGCAGCGGTATGATTCGAGCGGAAATCAAACGTTTGTCGGCGACCGAGAATGGTACCAGAGCGCATTAAAAGGAAAAAACTTTATTTCGGAACCAATAGTTTCCCGCGCAACGAACAAGCTGCAAATCATTTTTGCCGTGCCGATTAAAAATGATGCCGGCAACGTCGCCGCAGTTCTTTCTGCAGCTGTTGCAGGGCAAGCTCTTTCCGACATTATCGGCGACATCGTCGTCGGGCAAACGGGCGAATGCTACATCCTCGGCAGGGCGGGAGCAACCATTGCCCACAAAAATAGAAGCGTTGTCGAAAAACTCTACAATTTAATAGACGCATCGCGGGGAGACGCATCGCTCTCATCCACCGCAGCCTTTTTGCAGCGCGCACTCAACGCAAGCTCCGGCGAAGTCGGCTACTACACCTACAAAGGCGCACGTTACATCGCGTCTTTTGCAAAAATTACCCTTGCCGACTGGACGGTCGTCATCAAAGCTCCCGTAGGCGAGTTCATGAGCACGGTCAACCAGCTCCGAACGTCGCTTTTGACCATCGGTCTCATCATTCTGGCCGTTGCACTCGTAGTCGTTTACTTGACAGCCCGCCAAATTGTGCAGCCGATTCAAACGACGGTCGCGGCCTTGCAGAATATTGCGCAAGGCGAAGGCGACCTGACCGTCCGCCTGCCCATTCATGGAAATGACGAAGTTACCGACCTGTCCCTGTATTTCAACCAAACGATTGAAAAAATCGGCAGCGCGATTAAAGCGGTTGACGGCAATGCGGGCGTAATGCAGTCTATCGGCGACGAATTGTCGAGCAACATGACTGAAACGGCGAGTGCGTTGAATGAAATTAGCGCGAATATCGAAGGCGTAAAAGAGCAGGCGATGTCGCAAGCGGCAAGCGTTACTGAAACCGCGGGAACCGTCGAAGAAATCATCCGCACAATCGACAATTTGAACAACAGCATCGAAAGCCAGTCGGCAAGCGTCGTGCAGTCGTCCGCCTCCGTCGAAGAGATGGTTTCAAACATCGCATCGA
>CAUTOX010000097.1:0-8641 GCA_963539665.1 uncultured Treponema sp. | reverse complement strand
GGTGTTTTTGCTTTTGCCATAACTTGGCTCCTGTGTTTATTTTACCACTGTGCCTCTTTTTTAGGAATTTACAGAATGATTTTCACAGTGTCTCTTCAAAAATGTATAGGCATGGAATTTACGATTCTTATATAAAATAAACCGCCGGAGCAAAGAAACCGTCAACGGTAGGAATATCGGCAGGTTCTTCTGCGTTTATTTCAAGGCTATCAGGAATTTTATCATCCGTGATGTGTGAATCTATAGGATTCATAAGATAATTTTTTATACAAAGAATATCATCTGCGTTCAAGGAGCCGCCTAATATAATCATTTTAGCGCAGCGTACTTTGGGACTCTTGATCGGGTTTATACAATCGGTAGTATTTCCTGCAAGCAAAAGCGAAAGACACAGCTCCGCGCTGTCCGCACGCAGATCGTATTGCCCCGGAAGATACTCCCAGATGATTACATGACTGTTTTCATCGATATTGAGTTTGTTAAAAGTAAAAATGTCTCCCTGCGGCTCCGAGAAAATTCGCGCAGCAGCGATTTTTGCTGATTCTTCGTCAATATTTTCTATTTTGTACGCGCCGCCGAAAGTATATACTTATTCAGCAAATGCTTTCAAAGCCAGACTTTCGAGCGTATTCTTATTTTCGTGAGTCTGCTTGCAAAACAGGGCTTTGATCGCGAATCAACACCCCCGGCACAGTGCGTCGTGGTCTTAAACCCTCCGCACGAATAAAGCCGTTAAGGAAACGGCAGCATATATCTATTGAACAAAGCGATAAATACGGCAAGCCGCTAACCGCCCCGGGTATGAGCCGGATAGATAGCTGAAGACGCTATTGGAGAAATGGTAACGCTGTTCCTAAAATGATTGCAGACTAATAATACAGCCTGCCGTATTATGCAATGAGTACGACAGGCTGCTTGTATGATTTTTACGCTTTCGAGCGTATGCTATTTTTTTATGCTTTTTTACTATTTCTGCTTTTTCGTTAATTTCTTGGACGCATTGCTGTAATTTCAATAGGGGGTAGCTATAGGCCTCGATGCTGTAATCCCCAATATGCTCTTTAGTAAATTTTACATTCGGGTTTTCAAATGTTATTTTTTCGGTTTTCGGTTCTAAGGTGGTATCTTCTAGAAAACCGACCTCGAATCGGATCCCTCCTGAATGAACAGCAGTAACATGAGCGGGAATTACCAATTCTTTCATTTGAGGAGATTTTAATGTCAAATGAGATTGGTTGTTTTTGTACAATGTACTTGTTATCCCCCAGCCATCAAATTCTGTTACGCCTTTTGGGATATTAATGCTTTCAAGACCGGTTACCTTAATCTGCATCAGTTTTATACTGTCGGCTAAAATGAGCTTTTTACATCTTATGTCAGAAATTTTACATTTAAATTCCTGAATCCCCTCAGATACCGTTATCATGTCAACGTCAGGGATAGGTTTAAACCCATCATATACTTCATATTTAATTTCTACTTTTGACACCTTAGAGCCTTCCACTTCTGCAGGTATGGTAAAACTTTTAGGCGCTTCGCTAAGATCACCTTCACAAATACTGTTCCATCATCCAGAAGTTCATACTTGTAGGCTTTCGCCGATAGTACCGAGCCCTTTCCGCCGCCCAAACACGATGCAAAGAATATTCCCGCACAGAGTGCGAAAGACATAAATAATTTTTTCATCTGTAATCCTCCATATTGATTATTTTGAAAAATATGGTGTTTTATAAGCCTTACACCACCAAAGGCATTATACCCGTACGCTTGCCTGAAACTCTTTGCTGCTTGAAAGCCAAAATGCTAAATCAAGCAGCTTCATCGGCGGGTAGTCAATACCCGTCTTTGCCCTTATTGTTTGTCTGACGTTTTCAAATTCAGGATGGTCCTTGTAAAACGTGCACAATTCCGAAAGAGATGTTTTATTAAAGGTTTGACACATATTCCGGGCGGCAAGGGCCTTACACACATAGCGGTCATACGCTACCGTGCAGCCGAGCGACCCCATGGTAATTTTTGAAAGCAGTGTGCCGCTTATCCGTTTCGTATCGTTGTTACACCATACCGCAAGAACTTGAGCAAGTTCATTTTTCAACGTAATGATACGGTCGATCTGTTGTTCAAGTGCGGTAACTTCCGCATTTTGCAGTACGGCAAAGCGGTCATCGACGAGGAGTTTTGCGACCGGAATCAAAATTCTCCAGTTATGCCATAACAGGAATGAATTGCGTAACATTCCCCAGTTTGACAAAAACATAAACAGTTCTTTTGCAAGCGTTTCCGTACATGCTTTTCGTTCGGTGAATACGCGGTTGCAGTCGACCCACGCATAATACCGCGTATCTTTTGCCTGTTCGGTGTTTAACAAAAAATCTCTCAAGTTTTGTGTCAATGTATTATCCATAATTGTAGCCGCTATTTGATACATAATCATTAAAACAAAGGTGAGGCAGTGTAAAAAAAAATGATTTTTGTCAAGACGGCTTGAAGCCGGAAAAATTAAAAAAGAGAGGCGTGAATTGACTATGCAGACAACCCGAATTTGCGGTAGTGCGGCAAGCTTTTGGTGATTCAAAGAAAGACATGCTCAAAATATAAAAATTTTATATGAGATTTAATTTTGAGTTTTCCCCAAACTCAGCATTCTACTTAATGAGCCCTAAATACGAGTTTTCAGTTTTAGCGAAGATTTCAGTCTGCATAAAAAAATAATGACAAGAAGAAAATCAAGGACGAGAAAATCATAACGCTCCTTAAAAACTTCCCGAAAAGATCCTTTCCAGTCATGCAAACAAGGCGAAGGCAACGGCAATCAAAAACGATTCGGCATAACCGCGCATCACAAGAGAATCGCTCGTATTTGCGGTGAAAACGGGCTTTTGGCGAAAAACCGCAGGCAGAAATTTCCGAAGGATTACTACAAGCGGCAAAAGAGAACAAAAAGAACCTGCCGAAGAACATCCTCTCCCGCGATTTTTCAAGCAAAGAGCCTCTAAAAAAGCTCTGCACAGATGTCTCCTACTTCAAGACGACGGCAGGCTTGCTTTACTTTAGCCCTGTGCTTGATTTATGCGGCAGGAAAATTATTTGCCGCGCAATTTCAAATCACCATGATGACGCTTTTGCGGGCGAAACTTTGGACGAATTGTTCGCGCCGGGAAATCTTGAAGACATTGTGCTCCATTCAGACCATGACGTTTTTTATACGGCAAAAAATATAGAAACAGACTCAAGATGAATGGAACAATTCAGAGTATAAGCCGGAGAGGCAATTGTTGGGATACTGTCTGTATGGAACATTTCTTCGGCTCTCTCAAAGTTGAGAGCGGTTATGATGACTTGCTGAAATCCGGCAGCCTGCTTTCTTTCGAGGATACAAAAAACTTATTTATGATTTTATCGAATATTATAATAATGAGCGCATACAGCAAAAACTCGGCGCTCTAACTTGCGCCATCTTCCGATGCGCTTCGCCCCCCAATAATGATGACAACCGCTTTCAAAATATGGTAGAGTCTTGCTAATTATGGACAATGCACGGATTAAGGAAATACTGCTCGATATTGCGCCGACGGAAATCGATTTTACCGTTACGCAAACGGGCAAGGAGAGCCGGCGGGTGAACGGACTTTATCAGCCGGATACGCATGAGATTTTGCTGCACAACAAGAATTTCAAGACCGACAACCAGCTCATTTACACGGCGGTACACGAATACACGCATCATCTTGTGGCGGAAGAGCTTTTCAAAACGACGGGAAACCCGAACGCCCCGTATAATTCGAAGATTCACAGCCAAGCGTTTTGGGCGAAGTTTGACGGGCTGTTGGCGGCGGCGGAAGCAAAGGGGCACTATTCGCTCTCGCTCGAAAATTCGCCGGAGCTGACTGAGCTGACCGAAAAAATCCGCAAGGACTATCTTGAAGCAAACGGCAAGCTCATGCAGGAGTTCGGAAAATTGCTCATCCGTGCGCATGAATTGTGCGAGCAAGCGCACATCCGCTACGAAGATTACATCGATCGGGTGCTCTGCATTCCGCGAAGCAGCGCGAAGGACATCAGCAAAGTGGCGGCGGCGGGCGTCAATCCTGCAATCGGCTTTGACAACATGAAGATTGTTGCGTCCGTGCGGAAAAAAGATGAGAGAGACCAAGCCGAAAGCGAATTTCTCAACGGCAAGGGGCCGGTCGGCGTTCGTGCGCTTATGAAGCAAAAGGCGGAAACGGACAAACAGGTTTCGCCGAAAGAAAAACTTGAACGCGAAAAATCGCGCCTCGAAAAAACGATTGACCAGCTTTCTAAACGGCTGGAATTTGTGGAGGAAAGCCTTGCAATGCTTTAAATATATGCCGAAACAGGCTCAGGCGCTTCTTGTGCTCTGCCTTGCCGCTCAGGCGGCGAAAACGGAAAACGCAATCACGATGCCGCTTCCGCCGACAATTTCCGGAATCGAGATGCCTGCAATCAGCTCGCCGAGTATGGGCGGCTCTTTTTACACGCCGGGGAAAATCTATGAGCGGCGGGAGCAGCCCGCGAGCCCCCCGAACGATACTAAAACTCCCGCAACTCCGCACCGCGCCGGCAATCCGGCTCCCCCGACGGTTCCAAATCTTCGCGCAACGCTTTCGGATACGCTTGACGGAAACTATCCGAGCGCGGCGGATGTTAGTGCGCTCAGCCAAAGCGGACTTTTCAGCGGCATTTACGGCCTTATCGGTAATGCGTCCGCTCCAAAAACCGCCGCAACTGCGGAAGGCAATGCGCCGATCCTGCAAACGATTTTGACTGAAATTGCCGACTTAAAAAAACAATTAAACGGCAATACGCGCGGCTCGGCGGTGCAAAACCGTTCGACCGGCGCGGCAGACAAGCTGCATCAGCCTATCTCTCCGGCAATCCTCCGCTTTATGATCAACGGCTCGGATATTCTAGCATCCTGCAAGACAATCTACTTTAGCAAACCGGAAGCTGACGGCACATTTTTACTGACTGCCGACCGGAATTACGCAACCGATGGCGGGCAGCGCAGCGAAACATTTTATTTGCTCTTTAAAGCGGCGGCCGGAGGGGGGAGCGGAAACGGCTATACGGTCATTCCCGCAGTGTTGCAGATGCAACCGGATCCGGTATCCCCGGTACATCGCCTTGCAAAAGAGCAGGGGCTTACCGCGGAGAAAACAGGCAATCTTGTTTCTTTACGAGTTATGAACGGAGGCGTTACGGCCGATTTGCTGTTGGACATTGGCGGCGCAAAGTAAATGGCCGAATACGGAAAATTACCGGCCGGCCTTGAAGCGCTCGGCATTCCTTCAGCGCGGATCCGGACGCTCCTTCCGAAGCTGGATACCTATATCCGCGAGTTGATTTTGTTCAACCGTGCATACAACTTGACGAATACGAGCGATTACGATGAACTTGCCGTCCGTCATATCCTCGACAGTCTTGCCGCATACGCGCATATTGCCGCGCTTGCCGCGCAGGTAAATCCTGCAACGCCTGCTGCAATCGGCGACATCGGATCTGGAGGCGGGCTTCCCGGCATTCCGCTTGCGGCAGCGCTTCCGGACATTCGCTTTACCCTTGTTGAGCGGATGGATAAACGCGCAGCCTTTTTGGAAAACGAAGCGGCGTTGCTTGGCCTTTCCAATGTAAGGGTGCTAAAAGCGGAGGCGGAAAAAGTTGAGGCAGAATCTTTTGACATCGCCGTTTTCCGCGCATTCCGCCCGCTCGATCAAAAAATGACGAAAACGCTCCTCCGCCTCATAAAAACAAACGGGTTTCTTGCCGCCTACAAAGCGAAACGCGAAAACATACGCGCGGAAATGGCGGGGGCGCACATTGACGAGTATAAAATAATTCCGCTCCACGTACCGTTTTTAGCGGAACGGGAGCGAAATTTGGCGGTGTTCCAAAAGCCGGAAGCCGAGCGGCGACCGTGTACGACCGGTTCCGCTAGCTGACAACGCAAATGAGTTCCGGCGCATTTTCGCGAAAGGCTGCGCCTTCAAAATCGGAATAGAACGCGCACTCTGAAAATCCTGCCTTTTTTGCAAACCCTGCAAGCTCTTCCGCCGTTACCGGATAAATGCTTTCATTTTGCAGAATCGGGATAATCCGGCCGTTGCCCGTTTCAAGCTCCTGATTGATAAACGCGCTTCCGTCTCTTGCCTGCCCGACAGCCGTGTACAAGGCCGCGCGAATGCTCGTCTTCGGCGGAATCCAATCGGCCAAGCCGCTTTTAATATTTTTGTAATTGTACAGTTGAAGAACTAAGGTACCGCCGTCCGTCATAAGCGCACGGCAATCCGAGAAAAAATTTTTCATTCGCTCAACGTCATGAATAAACGCAAGGCGGTTATGCAGGCAGGAAATGACATTATAAAATTTCTGCCCCAAAAAACGCCCCATCTCAAGCGTCGACAGCTTGAAAAACCTCACCGCCAGCATTTGATTCCTGCGTTTTAAATTTGCAGAAGTCAAAAGAGGCTGAAAAACCTCAATCCCCGTTACATCTCCGCCAAGTCTTGCCAATTCAAATTCAAAACTTCCCGTTCCGGACGCAACATGCAGAAATTTCGGCGGGGCCGGATATTGTTCCATGAATTTTGCATAAAACTTTTTCATAGGACCGCTTACCGGATACAACTCGTCATAATACTCAACCAAATTCTTAATGAACGTCATAGGGCTATTGTAAGGTAAATTCAACAAAATGCAATAAACTTGCGGAAGTTTTTACGGAAATATCCCCGTTCAAAAAGATGCGTCCTCATAAGCTGTCAAATAGAGGCTGCAAGAACACTCCGAACAGGATTTATGCGACATACAATTTGCCGGAGATTATTAGGTCGAATTGCGGGTTTTGAAATAGCAGTAAAATAAAGCTGCATTTTCGGGAAAATCCTACTGCCTTAGCCGCAGTCGAGCTTTTATATCGCATAAACACATGAAATGGTACGTAGCAAAAACCTCGCCTACGCACAAATGGCACCCATTTTACAACTTTACATTCTATTAGTGCAGGAGAAAGGTGGAAAATTTCAAGTTTTTCTAAAACTCGAAATTGGACTTACCGGAAAAACACTAAAAAAGTGCCTCAGGTTTTCTAAAAATATTATAGAAATAGTTAGATTGCAATAGCATTTTTTACCAACTGAGATCCGAGATATTTCCGCATAGCCCCTCATTGCAATACGTGAGTACCGCTCGGCGATTGCTGACAGCGTTGGCCGTAACTTGTAGTCAGATGGCTGCCCATGGTACGAGTTTCTCTTCCGCAATAAACACAATGAATCCCGTCCGATATACATACGTGTTTTTTTGTGGGACTTGCCGTACACGGTTGCCCATAATTTGTCGTTAAAGCGTTACCGACAGCTTTTACTTCTCTTCCACAATATCTGCATTGCATATTTTTCCTCCTATTCCAACACAATCATATTTTTTTCGCCGAACAAAGCCTTTAAACTTGAAGCGAGCATACCCGGCTCATATATTTTAATTGAACCATCCATCGATTGCGTTTGCTGATCGAATAAGCACAATATTACTTGTTTTCCGTGTTTGATGACAACTGCCGATAAGTTGGTATTGCACCGTAACCGATTGAGGCGCTTTTCGTCTTTGAAAAAGCTGATAACCGTTTCCAGAGAAAGTTCATTCGTTTTCTCTACCGGCGCAATACCAAGATTATTCATCTCATCAAATTTTTTACTCGGCGCATCCGTCAAGACTCCGGCATTTTCCATATCGTCTATATTCAGAATGCTGCCAATTGCCGAAACAAACAGCGCCAACGCACCGGCTGCAACATTTACCTGAAATGACTGGGATTCGCCGGTTTTACACCACAGCGCAAAGTGCTCGCAATTATTAGTTACGAGGTTGTATTGCCGCTCGCCGATACGAGAACGCGCTCGTGCAAGCGTTTCTTCGGGACCATACACGGTATGCGTATTCATAAACGATTCGCTGAACCGACCGACAATGATTTCATCTTCATGTGCAAAGCGTTCAAGCGGCGCTTCATGAATACAAATATCATCGCCGAAATCGCCATTTATAGCTGCATAATGAATAACGGCGCCGTTTCCTGCATAAATACCGAAATGTTTGTAAAGTACGCGGTTTACAATTAAAATATCGCCGCGCTGTAAGGTTGTGCCCATAGAAAATCCTCAAAGAAGTTCAATGCGGTAATGACTGCATACGGGCATCATACCGCATCCGCTTTTATCAACTAAAAACAATCATTGGTTTATCGCCGAACAGAGCTTTTAAATCGTCTGCCATTGTATTAAATTGATAAACGATAAGTTTATCTTCCACGTTGCCTGTTTCTTTATTAAAACACGCAAGGGTAATATGATTGCCTTCTCTCACAGCAACAGCCAGAAGATTCTTGTTTTGCTGCAACTTCTGTAACACTTCGGGACGTTTAAAGAATGCAATAACTGTTTCTGCGGAAATAACATCAACTATAACGCGCTTTAATGCGTTGCCCGATCTTTTAAAAAAGATGCCTACGATGATAGCGGCAATAACTGCAATGCCGACAATAATTGCTATATATAGCTAATTGCCTTAAAACATAACTAAAAATTTCATATAATTTTTGTATGGCATATGACAGAGATTTAAG
>CAUTOX010000096.1:0-8788 GCA_963539665.1 uncultured Treponema sp. | reverse complement strand
GTTTACCGAAAGGGCACGTCATCATCATGGACAACGCGGCGTTTCATAAAAAAGAAGTTTTACAGAACCTTGCGAGAAAATACTCGCAGAAACTGGATCTTTCTGCCGCCGTATTCACCGGAATACAATCCTATTGAGCACAAGTGGAGCGCGTTGAAGCGAAAGGTTGCTGGCTGTGTTCATCTATATGACTCTGTTTCACAGGCTCTGGATATCGTTTTAGAAGGCAATTAGCTATAAAACTACGCATACAACTTCAACTTCAAAAGAGCGGCTTTTGGTTCGCTTGATTCTGCTCATTCCTTATCAGCATTCCGTTTCACTTCTACCGTTCCCCATACACTGCGGGATGGTAAGGCTTGTCAATTTTGTACTGTGGTTATCGCGTACAAAAAGTTATATGCAACGCCGTGCGCACATTGCAACAGACCTGCCTGCTGCCAGTTGCGTCGCGCGTCCTTTGCGCAATCGGAAGCGGTTTTATTCGTGCGGAGGGGAAGGCGCGTATGCGGCATCGGGGATGTTGATTCTGTAGGCTGAGATGCCGTCTGTTTCCGCTTGTTGAACGCCCGATTAGTCTGAGCGCGCTGCCTCTGCCCCAAGCGGCTGTATTGATATTTTATCCTCTTTTATATATTTTTTCGGCATAAAATACCGGCGGCGGACGGTGCGCTGCTTGGGATTTTCATCGTTCTGCAGACGGCGCGTTTGGGAGCGGCGGATGCAGAATACAGGAACAACTATGGAAAAAAAGACGAAAAAAACGCTCGCGCTTTCGGCGGCGATTATCGGTTTTACACTGCTTGTAATTATCATCATACATTCGACAAAGGGCAACGCGCGGGCGGTCGGCGGCAACGGCGGCGGGGTGCAGTTTATTATTGGAGACGGCGGGGGGCCGGCGGAAGTGGTTTCGGTAAAAACCTATGCGGCAAAAATTGCAGATTTAACGGATTATGTTATTACCAACGGCGAAATAAAGCCGCAAAGTTCGATAGAAGTGTTTCCTTCGATGAACGGAAAACTTTCCGCGCTCAATGTCTTGCTCGGTTCTCCGGTAAAAAAAGGCGATGTGATTGCCAAAATCGATCCGTCGGAGCCGGGCACGAACTATGAACTCAATCCCGTTATTGCCCCGATCAGCGGCAGCATCGTGTCCGTTCCGCTCCGTGTCGGCGCAAGAGTTTCGACGGGGACGGCGGTCGCAACAATCGGCGACATTGCGAATCTCCAAATTTCGGCGAATATTCCTGAACGCTACGTTGCAGATCTAAGAACCGGCTTAAAGGCGGAAGTATTTTTGGAAGCGTATCCAGAAGCGGCGTTTGAAGCCGCAGTGTCCCGCGTTTCTCCGGTTGTGGACGCTGCAACGCGCACCAAGCAGATTCTGCTCACCTTTACCAAGCCCGACAGCCGCGTGAATGCGGGGATGTTTGCGCGCATCAAGCTCTACACGGTAACGTATTCGGGACTTGTAACCGTTCCGGCAAGCGCGGTGATTGCAAATGACGGCGCGTCGCATCTTTTTGTAATGAAGGAAGATGGAACGGTTTCTCGCAGGGATGTAAAGACTGCAAGAGAAGTTGACGGCGTTATTCAGATTGCCGAAAACCTTGCCGCCGGAGAAAAAGTGGTTTATGAAGGGATGCTGACTTTATTCGACGGGGCGAGCGTGCTCGACATCACTGACGGCAATGCGGTCGCGGTGGAAGCGTCGGAGGATATGGTGATTATGCGCGATCCGGAACCGGAGCCGAAGGGTTTGGCGAAAATCTGGAAGGCGGTAACTGGCATATTTAAGAAAAAGGGCGGTGCGGCAGACGGCGGAAACATGGTCGTGATGCCGGATAATGCCGGCAGCATGGACGGCGGCGCGCAAGCGGCTCCAGAGATTAAGCATGAGGCGGAACAGGCGGAGGATGCGGCGGCTTCCGGCGCGGCCAGCATCCAGATGGGAGGCGGCGCATGAGCCTTTCTCGGAAAACGCTCGAACATCCGGTGCTTGCGCTTATCGTTTTTTTTCTGCTGGGATTCGTCAGCCTCTTTACGATTCAAAATATTGCGCTCGAACTGTTCCCCGATATTGACTACCCCTACGTGATGGTCTACACCGGCTACAAAAACGCCGGGCCAGAAACAGTCGAAAAATCTGTAACCGCCGTTTTGGAAAGCGCGCTTGTCAGCGTCAAAGGTCTAAAGAAAATCTCGTCCCAGTCAAGCGAAGGCTCCTCCAGAATAGAAATGGAATTCAACTACGGCAAAGATCTTGACGCGGCAGTTTCGGAAGTGCGCGACAAACTTGACAGCGTGTCGCGCTCGCTGCCGGACAAAGCGTCGGCGCCAACCATTTTCAGAATGTCCGGCAATGCTTGGCCGATTATGTCGATTCAAATCAATGCGAACCGCTCCGTTGACGACATCAAGCAGATTGCCGAGCAAAAGATTTCCAGTCTTCTTGAGCAGATTGAAGGCGTTGCGGAAGTTTCGGTATCAGGCGGGCGGCCGAAGCAGGTGAACGTCGAACTTTCGCAAAACCGGCTTTCGGCATACGGCTTTACGGTGGGGCAGGTGTCGGCTGCGCTCGGACGGCAGAATCTTGAACTCGGCGGCGGCAAACTGACCGACGGCAATAAAAACTATGTAGTGCGGACGACCGGCGAGTATTCAAGCATTGAAGAAATAAATGATACGGTTATCGCTTCCGTCAAAGGCTACGACGTGCGGCTCAAAGACATCGGCCGCGCGTATCTGGGGTTCGCCGACAAAAGCGAGGAAGTGTTTATCAACGGGCAGAGCGGCGTATACGTTGACATCAAAAAGCAGTCGGGAAAAAATACGGTTGCCGTTGCAAATGCCGTCTACGCAAAGGTGGAGCAGCTTAAAAAAACGCTGCCGCCGGATTTTTCGCTCGAAATTATCGAAGACACCTCGCTGATTATCCGCGAAACAATCAATACTCTGGTCAATTCTGCGTGGCAGGGGCTTTTGCTTGCGGTGCTGATCCTCTTCATATTCCTCCGGAACATAAAAAGTACGGTCATCATTGCTATTTCAATTCCGCTTTCGATTTTGATAACGCTTTTGTGCATGAACTTCGCAGGTCTAACGCTCAACATGATGACGCTCACCGGACTTATTTTAGGGGTCGGCATGATTGTCGATGCGTCAATCGTTATGATCGACAACATTTATTCGTATCGGATGCGCGGCGCAAAGGCGCGGATTGCGGCGGTTTTAGGCTCTCAGGAAATGGTGATGTCCGTTGTGTCGGGCAATTTAACGACGATTTGCGTGTTTCTGCCCTTCTTGTTTTTCATCAAGCAGCTTGAAATGATCGGACAGATTTTCAAAAGCATGATTTTTACGATTGTAATTGCGCTTTTGGCGTCGCTGTTTGTAGCGGTGTTCCTTGTGCCGGTGCTTTCCGGCGTTTTTTTGCCGCTGACGAACCGCAACGAACATCCGGTAAAAAATCCTGCGCTCAAATGGCTCTACCGGTTTTTTGAAAAAGGGCTTGACGGAGTAACCGCCGTCTATTCGGCCGTGCTGAAAATCGCCCTGAACAACCGGCTGCTCACTATTTTGACCTCAATCTGTTTGCTGATTATCGCCTTTGCGCTCATTCCGACCATGCAGATAAGTTTGTTCCCGATGGGAAACGATGATTCAGTGCGTTTGTTTATTACGATGCCGGTCGGCACGCCGCTTGAACAGACTAAATCCATTACGCTTACATTTGAAGACATTATTAAATCAGAAATTAGCGGCTACAAAACGCTGACAACAAGCATCGGCGGGCAGGGAACGCACAGCGCGTCAATTGCAATCCAGCTGCCGGAGACTTCTGAACAAATCGACAACGCGCAGGAGATTCAAAAAAAGCTCCGGCGCCATTTTGCAGATTTTGCAGGCGCATCATTTTCCTTTGGGCAAGGATTTAATGGGCAGCTTGCCGGTTCGGATATCAATATCGCCGTCCGCTCCGATGACTTGCAAGCCGCTTCCTCTGTGGCGGATAAAATTAAGAGCGTACTTGAGGGAATCAAAGATTTGGCCGAACCTGCGCTTGATATGCAGCGCGCGTTGCCGCAAGTTGAAGTCGTGATTGACCGCGAGCGGGCGTATTCGTTCGGGGTTGATGTTACGACGGTCGCGGCAGAAATCAATTCCGCCATCAACGGCTCCTCCGCAACAATTTTCCGTTCCGGCGGCAAGGAATACAGCGTCGTCGTGCAGTACCAGCCGTCCGACCGCAAACGCTTCTCCGATCTTGAATCGATGTATGTTCGGGGCGCAAACGGCATGGTATCCCTGTCGAATTTCGCCTCTCTCAAACGCGGAGTCGGAGCCGTCGGCATCAATCGGGAAAACCAGACGCGGATCATTCGCGTTACTGCCTCGATTATCTCCGGCAAAAACGCAAACCTTGTGGAAGCCGACATAAAAAAGAAGATTGCTTCATCATTCATCGTACCGGACAATGTCGCAGTCAGCTACGAAGGTTCGTGGCAGCGGCTCAATACGCAGATGACCGTGTACCTGCTCATCCTCATTATGGCGGTGGCGCTTGTGTTTGGCGTGATGGCGGCAACGTATGAATCGTTCAAAGCGCCGCTCATCAATCTTGCGACTATTCCGTTTTTGGTGATCGGCGTTATCTTCCTTTATAAGATTATTGCGCAACCGATTTCCATTATGGCGATGGTCGGCATGATTATGCTGGTCGGCATCGTTGTAAACAACGGCATTATTCTTGTCGATTATACAAACCTGCTGCGCGGACGCGGCATTCCGCTTAAAGAAGCGTGTCGCCGCGCCGGAGAAAGCCGCCTGCGTCCGGTTTTGATGACGACGTTCACCACCATTTTAGGAATGCTCCCGATGTGCTTTGCCTCCGACGGCCAATCATCTTTTGTTCAGCCTATCGGGATCGCCGTCGTCGGCGGCCTGACATCAAGTACGCTGGTAACGCTCGTATTTATTCCCGTGCTCTATTCGCTTGTGATGAAGGACAAGCCGAAAGCCCCCTCCGCAATAAAAATCGCTGCCGAGAGCGGCATGGACGGGCAAGATGCAAGAACGGAGAGCGGCGAAGCTGCGGCGGAGCGCACGGCTGCCGTTACCATTGCAGATGGGACGGCGGACGCGGAGATGCCTGCTGCGGAAGCGGCGGTTCTGGCGAACGCAGATGCGGAACAGGCTGCGCAAACTGCTGATGCTGATATTGCAAAAGAATCTGACGCAGGCGGAGCTACCGGAGAGGCGGAGAGCGGCAAGGCTGCGGCGGAGCGCACGGCTGCCGTTGGCATTGCAGAGGGGACGGCGGACGCGGGAATGCCTAATGCGGATGCGGCAGTTCTGGCGAGCGCGGATGCGGAACAGGCAGCGCAAACTGCGGATATTGATATTGCAAAGGAATCAGACGCAGGCGGAGCTACCGAAGATTCAGAGAGCTTCGGGAAAGCGGGGGAAGTAGCAAACGCCCCGAATGCGTAGGATGGATTCGCACGTTCGTTGACGCGGCGTTTTTCCGCCGGCGGACGCGGCCTTTCTGCGGGCGGCTCAGCGGTACGCGGAATCTGTTGTTGGCGAGCAATGCGGAGTGCGGAAGCGGTATAGCGCGAAGATCCGCTGTTGGGGAGCGGGCCTCAGGCGGCGCTCAGCGGCCGGATATAATTTTGCGGAATGATGAGCCTCTCACTTTTGTATACTTTGTTTGAGAGTGAAGTTGGCGGGGCGGAAGCGGCGGGCGTGCAAGATAAAGCGCAGAAAGGAATTGTTATGAGATATAGAGCGGAGATTATTTCCAACCAATCTGTTGAAGACGATATTACGGAACTGCTTGAACAGGAAATCCCTGAAATTGAATACACGGTGTTGCCGGTTGTACATGGGCGCGGACGGAGAACGCAGAAGCAGGGGAACACGATTTGGCCGGAGCAGAATTTTGCGCTGTTTGCGTATCTAAGTCATGCCGACGCGCTGAAGGTTAAGGCCATCGTAAATGCAGTCAAAGCCAAATTCCCCGACGAAGGAATTTCCTTGTTTTTTGCAGAGGAGGTGGAACTGGGGCGGGCGGAAGAATGTGCACGTAAATGATAATAGGGCTTTACCGCCCGCCTCCTGTTTTGCGGACGGCAAAACAGGCCAGCAGGACTTTAGAACTGGGGTGGGCGGAACGTGCACGTGAATGATAGTAGGGCTTTGCCGCCCGCGTTCTGTTTTGCTGACGGCAAAGCAGACGAGCAGGACTTTAGAACTGGGGTGGGCGGAGGAATGTGCACGTGAATGATAGTAGGGCTTGACCGCCCGCCTCCTGTTTTGCGGCGCAAAACAGGCCAGCAGGATTTTAGAACTGGAGGCGGAGGAATGTGCACGTAAATGATAGTAGGGCTTGACCGCCCGCGTTCTGTTTTGCGGCGCAAAGCAGGCCAGCAGGATTTTAGAACTGGGGCGGGCGGAAGAATGTGCACGTAAATGATAGTAGGGCTTGACCGCCCGCCTCCTGTTTTGCGGACGGCAAAACAGGCGAGCAGGATTTTAGAACTGGTGGCGGAGGAACGTGCACGTGAATGATGCTGGGGCGTTACCGCCCGCCTCCTGTTTTGCTGACGGGAAAGCAGGCCAGCAGGATTTTAGAACTGGGGCGGGCGGAACGTGCACGTGAATGATGGTATTGCTTGGCCGCCCGCGTTCTGTTTTGCTGACGGTAAAACGTGCAAAATGGCGGCCAGCGGCTTGTTCTCTGTTTAATCTACGGAGGGTCTAATTCCCCGACGCTTGCGTCGGGGAGATTCATTCTTTTTTCAGCACGAATAAGTATTCGGATGTGTGAAGGCTGCGGCTGCGGAGGTTGCGGCTGCCGCGGAAGGTGCGGTACGGCAGCTCGGCGATTTTAAGCGTTCCGTAGCGAGAAAGCATGGTTTTCATTTCGGAGAGCGTGATAAAGCCTTCGGAATTGTAAGAGACGATGCAGTATTTTGCATCGAGTGCGCGGATGATTTCTTCGAGCGCGTGCAGAGCGGAAACTTTTTTATTGAATACTGAGCGGTTCCAGTCCTGCGTGATGCCGGAAACGCGGCTGATTTTTACGTCCAGCTTGTTTTTCAAAATGAGGTTGAGCATAAAGTAATTCGAGCCATAGGGGTGCTGATTGTATGGCGGGTCTAAATAGGCGATGTCGATACCGGACAATTTTGGAGCAAGCGGCACCGCGTCCTCGCGATAAATGAATACTGGACACTCAAAATTGCTGAAAACCGGCTCTTTCAATTCCACTCTGCCAAGTATGCGCGGCAGGGCGTTCTTTCCCGCTCCGCCGAAACAGCCGATGCCAGTCGCCTTGTCCTTGTAAAACCCCTTAAACACGCCGCTGGTATTGACGTGTATCGAAGATTCTGTCAGGAGCGGCGCAAGAAAAAACTTCCGCAATTCGTTTTCAGCGACGACGGCATCAATGAGCGTCCGGTAGGTATCGATGCGCAGCGCGTTTTCCCGCGTAAAAAACGCTCGCTCGCCTTTTTGGATATGCGCATCGTCCTTAGGCGCGTAGTTGCAGGCGATAATGCCTTCCGCCTTGCTGTGTTGAGCGCGCACTTCAATCTCTGCGCGGTAGCGGCGGCAGGTTTCCTGCGGGTAGTCTTTTTTGTCGGCGAGGTAGCAGCGGTTAATCAGCTCCGAATACTGTTCCAGATCGTTGACGAGCAAAGCGGAGCTGTGCCGCTTGAGCATCCGCGAAGCGATTCCGGAGCCGGAAAATAAATCGGCGCACACGAGTTTTTCTTTGCCGAGCGCACTTTTTATCAATTCTACTTCCGCTTCAATATGTTTAATGAGCAGCCGCTTGTTTCCCAAATAGGTAATGAGCTGCGTCGAAAGGTATTCCGGATTTTCCTGCTGCATTCGCCGACCTCTTTAAGCATTCGCCTTGCGTAGGCTCGCGCACGAACCTACTGCTTTTGGGCATCTGGAAAAACTCGCTTTTTGCGATTTTTTCCAGATTGCGACGAGTTGTAACTCGCTGAATTATCGCGAGTTACAACATCGCATTTTCAAAAAGTTACCTCTAAAAAATGAAGTTTTTAGAGGTTCCCTTTTATAAAATTTTTCGCTGTACGCCCCTGAATGAGTAGCCGCTCCCGCATTTCCTGCGGCGCACATCGTACAGAACCGAGTTTGCAAATTCAGGCGTATCGCATTTATTCAATTTTTGCAAAACGATACGTATTCGCGGTTTCTGCAAACATTTGCGCAAACGCAAGATAAAGCCTCCCGCAATTTCAGGCAATACGCAGAAATTGAGCGCGTCTCTTATGCCCGGTGTCTAGCGGTGCGATTTTTAAGACGCATTTTCCCCGGTACTTACAAGAAAGGCATACGATATATCATGCGCTTTGTCAAAGGGCTTCGTTTTTTGGGGGCGTAATGCGGAAGCAAGGAAGCGGCGGGGCGGACTCTTTACTGGCGCTCTCCCTTAAAAAATGGCGGGCGATTCTTAAAAGAGCATTTGCAGGACTTATTACAAAGCCGGAATGAGCCTGCTCCGTTAAAGCGGTGAGATAAAAACGCCGCTAAAAATAACGCCGTCGCTCAGGCCGCATTCAATGACTGCCAAAAGAACAGAAGGTTCCAACACTTTTACTTGTATACATGGCGTTATAAAAAATTGTATAAATAAACCCAATGATTTAATCTGTGCGCCTTTCGCACGGCTAAAAACTTTTGTAGGAGTACATTATGGTAAAAATGCTGAAAAAGCCGCTTGCTGCGGCAGTTGTTTCTCTTTTTG
>CAUTOX010000095.1:0-8827 GCA_963539665.1 uncultured Treponema sp. | reverse complement strand
GAAAGCTCTGATGTAAGCGAGGCGGTAAAAGCTGAGCTGTGCCGCAGGAAGAACAGTTTGGATTTACAACAGCTGCTTGAGGAAACGCACACATTGCAGAGTAAACTTATCTCTATGGCTCAGCCTTGCTCATAGATAGCTACGGTTAGATTTAACCAACAGCCTTTCGGTTAGATTTTTACGTGAGTAAATACGGGCAATTAGCTATAGCTGAAAAAATAAAAGACTTGATAGCCGACAAAAACTACGGTATTTATGTAGTTATTCAGACATTTACGAATAATTCATAGCCCGGCGAAACAAGAATCTGTGAAAAGACGCTGTACAATTACATTGCCGACGACGTAATTCACGGAATATCAACCAAAAATTTTCCAAACAATGATAAGAAATATAACGAAAACAAGCGAAAGCCCAAATTTTCACGCGTCGGATGTGCAATAAGAGCATCTCAAACAGACCCGAATACATAAACAATCGTTCCGAAGTCGGACATTGGAAAATCGACACGGTGAAAAGCTGCGCCTCTTCGACCGTTGAATGCGCCCTAACGCTGACAGAACGGAAAAAAAGTGCCGGGATAATCAGGAAAATGCGGAACTCTATAAAAGCCCATTCGGTCGTTAAAGAACTGGGCCTGTTCGATAACTGCGTTGTCAGACAAGTTTACTAAATAAACTTGAATCGTCTTTAGCCAGAGAGGCTTGCCGGAAACTGTTCAAGTCCATCACAGCGAACGGCGGCCCCGAATTCATAGACTTTGAGAGAATTGAAAAATCATCAGACGGCACGAAAAGACCGGAACTGTTTTTGCCCGTCCTTATTGTGCCAGTGAACGCGAGGCAACCGAAAATCATAACAGGATGTTCAGATGCTTTTCCCCGAAGGATACAGATTTCTCTAAACTGAACCCAACGTTATTTATCGAGGTCAAAGATGGATGAATAACTATCCAAGGAAAATTCCTGAAAGGCTCAACTCCAGAAACGGAACTTCAAAAATGTATAGGCAAGGAATCTACGATTCCAATATAAAATAAACCGCAGGAGCAAAGAAACCGGTGACATTCCTATTTACCGGGGCGCGCCGAGCTGGAGTATAATGATTTTTACTTGATTTTCAAAACAATTGGCTATATTAAATGAACAAGCCCTTCCCGAGTGCCGCCAAAATTCTATTAGCGGCATAGAAAAGCGTATCAGTACTTACATAGTCCTGCGGTCTTATCCATTTTCCTTTCAGTATCCTCCAAAGCGTTTCAGCAATATTCAAATGAGGAGAGTACGGAGGCAAGTAGAAAGGGAAAAGGCCTCTTTTCTCCCAAATCGCTCGCAATTCTTTTATCTTATGATTACGATGAACCGTTGCATTATCCAATACCACAAAGGTGTTTTTATGCACCTGAAAAGAGAAAGTATCAAGAAATTCGACAACTTTATCCGCATTCATACTATCGGTTGTGGTAAAACCCTTGTAATTATTTTGGCGGCCAATCATTCCAAATATATTCACTCGTGCAGTTCGTCCTGATGCAATGTATACATCCACACCCCGAAACTGCCACCTGTAGGGAACATGCCCTTCGATGCAAATATGGCTTTCGTTCGCATACTACAGGTCAATACGTCCTTCTCTTTGTTGTGCTTCAAGTCCTTGCAGCTTCTCATACTTGTATTGGTACAGCTGCGGCGAGGGCTTTCCCCTTGGGTGTTTCCTTATACGCTTATATCTTGCGCCAATGCGGATAAAAAAACGTTTAAACGTCATATCACTCGCTTTTTTCCCTGTTGCCTGCTGCCATGCTTCTTTGGCTTTGCGGACACTCTGCCTATCTTGTTCGATTGTTAAACGCACTGCTTGCTCGTCTGAACAATCCATAATTGGCTTGCGTCCGGGGCGCGTTTGTAAACCTTCAATACCTTCTGCAAGGAAGCGTTTCACCCATGCATTCACCGATACAAAACTCATCTCGGTTTGTTCACCTGCTTTTACCGAAGACTGACCTTTGCCTTTCAGAATAACAGCACGACAACGCATTCGAAAACAATGGCTTGTCCCATTGCGAAAACTATGCTCCAGAGCTGTATACTGCTCCGCTGTTAACTCTAATTTCTTTATCTTCCCATACACTATCATACTATAATCCAAATGATGATTTGATGAAAAGAAGCTGTGGATTTTTATATAAACTAATTTTGAGTACTTACTTAAAAAATAGAATCATTTTCATGCTGTTTATTCCATTTTAGTGCGATTATTTCAGGACTCCAGTATCTATATAGCCTTTCCTGAATGAACTCAAACAAATCTGTTCCTGCTTGCATCCGATTTTTTTTCTTACGCTTTTTTCTGTTTTCCAGATATTTTTCATAAGACGCTTTCGGATTAAATTCTTCTCCCGGACATCGTTTGATAAGTCTGCTTACAGAAGACCACTGCTTATTCAAGGCATGTGAGATTTGATTCCGGCTTAAACCAAGATGCAGCAAATAAAATAGACGGCATATATCCATTTGTGTAAAATGATTGTATAGCTTTATAGTTTGTTTTTCCCTTTGATGCGATGGTTTTTAGGTTAAAATATTCTATGAAGTTTTTTATTTATTTTTACTGTTGCACTTGATATTACAATGTACCAGACGTCCGCCTCCAGTTTTTGCCGTTGGGCAAAAACTGGCAAGATAGCTCGTATTGGGGCAAACTCGTTGCTTTTTTCATCTCCATAAAAAAAATACCGCCGGAAACCGCAATTCCCGACGGCAATAATTCCCCCCTAACCAGTTTGCGTCGGGCGGTAAAAATGGACTTTTGAACGACACAACTGTCAGACCGCCCGCTACGTTCCCCTAGCCAGTTTGCCGTATGGCAAACTGGAGCGGACTGCACGTTTTATTATCACTTTAACGGTGCTATTCTTGCAGTCCGCCTCGCCCTATACCTTAAACTTCCGCACCTCGCTGGCCAGTCCCTCGATGCTGTCTTTATTCTTCCGCGCAAGGTCGTTGACTTCCTGCACGGCGTTGTTGATCTGCTGTACTCCCGCGCTCATCTCGTTCATTGAATCTTTGATTTCTGCGGTTAACCGGTCGAGTTTTTGCATCTCTTGGGCGACGCCGCGGCCGCCGGTGAGCATTTCTTCGGAGCCGTCTTTGACTTCGGCGGTTACGGAGCTGATGGTTTTGATGGCGGCGAGGACTTCGCGGCTGCCGTTTTCTTGCTCTTTCATGGCGGCGGTGAGTTCGGCGCTCATGCCGCGGACGTTTTCCGACAGCTGGAAGATGGCGTTGAACTTTTCTTCGACGGTTCTGGAGCTTTCGGAAAGGCCGGCGATTTCGTCGCTGAGTTTTTTGAGCGTGTCGGTGATGGCCTTGCCCTGTGCGCTCGATTCTTCGGCGAGCTTTCTAATCTCGTCGGCGACGACGGCAAAGCCCTTGCCCGCTTCTCCGGCGTGGGCGGCTTCGATGGCGGCATTCATTGCGAGCAAGTTGGTCTGCGACGCGATGTTTTGAATCACGCTCGACGCTTCAATCAAGCCGCCGGACGCTTCGGCAATTTTCTGGGTAACGGCGTTGGAGTTTTGCAGCGTCGTTTTGCCTTCGGATGTGGCAGTTGCGAGCATTTTTATCATATTATCACTCTTCTCTAACGACTGCGTTATCGATGCGATGTTTGAGACCATCTCTTCAACTGCTGCGGAGGATTGCACGACGCTTGCCGACTGGCTTTCAATGCTGCCGTTCAAGTTTTCAATCGTGTGAATAATTGTTCCAACGGTGCCGGCAGTCTCCGTAACGCTTGCGGCCTGCGTCATCGCTTGCTCTTTCACACCCTCGATGTTGGCGGAAATCTCGTTTAACGCGCTCGCTGTTTCGGTCATGTTGCTTGACAGTTCGTCTCCAATCGACTGCATCACGCCGGAGTTGTCGTCTACGCTCTTTATCGCGCTGCCGATTTTTGCAATCGTTTGGTTGAAGTATTCGGAGAGGTCGGTAATTTCATCGTTGCCGTGTATCGGCAGGCGGACGGTCAAATCTCCTTCGCCCTGCGCAATACCTTGCAGCGCGTTGACGGTTGTCAGAATCGGCTTTATCACCGCGTTAGCAACAAAATAAACAACTACAAGTGCGCCCAGTAAGATTGCAACTCCAATTGCAAGCATGGTTATGCGCAGCGTTGACACCGCGCCGGTAAATTCTTCCACCGGCGCACTAATGATAACCGTCCACTGCGACGTTTCCATTTTTGCAAAGGACGAAATATGTTCGATGTTCTTAAAGTTGTAGTAGTCGACTTCGTTCTTGGTTGAAGTCATTGCGCGCTCAATAAAACGAGCGGTATCTTTGTACGAAGCGTCGCTTCTGACTAGTTGGAGGGCGTTCACTTGTTTTTCGACAAATTGATAATCTTTGTGTCCGATGCAGGTTCCCGTTGGGCCGATAATGTAGCAGTAGCCGGTTTTGCCGACGACAATATTTGAAATATCGTCAGAGAGAATCTTTGTTTCGACCGTTGCAATCAAAACGGCAACGATAGTGTGATTGTCGTCATAAACGGGTACCGAGAACGTAATGACAAAATGTCCGTCTAGCCGGGATACAAGCGGTTCAGTAACAAAATTTTTTCCCTGCGAAGCTGCAATAAAAAAGTCTCTGTCGGAAACATCGATGATTTGATCTTCCGTATGCCGTTTGCCTTGCATATCGCATAGGCTCATCTTGTGGATTTTCGGGTTGAGGTCCGCTTCCTTATTTAGATAAGCGGCTTTTTCTTCATAGGAAACGGATGGATCGCTGAGCAGCGGGCTACGAGCAGCGCCAGCCAACAGCTGAAAGAATGAGGTGATGTTACCGTCGATAATATCCGCCGTGTCTTCCGCTTTATCGGTAAGGTGAATGCTAACCTTTTCGATAACGGTATTACGCGCAATACGAACTGCCAGTATTCCTTCAATACTGGTTGCAATGACAATCAACAGTCCAAAGATGAGAATGAGTTTGTTCTTTAATGAAAAACGTTTGTGCATAGTAGTCTCCTAAAATTGATTTTTTATTCGCCGGTACTCCTTTTTGTCCGGCATACTCAAGGTAACGGGGTTACAGATACGCGCGGTCTATAGTCCGCCGTATAAGATTCCGATTTTTTCGGCTGCGTATGACGCGCACGGTTCCGGAGCGTTCAAACGCGCCGTATTTCGTTGCGCAAAAGTCAGCTGTCCGTTGCGCGTGTGTGACGAAACGCTCCGGCGGGGTCAGATTTCTTGTAACGCAGTCGCATCTGCGGCTGGAATCTGCGCGACAATGGGCCAGCAGTCGCGTTTGGCCGAATGGGAACACGCCGCTTTTTCCCGTGAACATTAAGCATAAAAGTCTCCTTTGTAGGCGTTCGCCATGCAAAACGTACGCCCGAAATATAAAAACGCATTAGCGGAAACATACAATTCCGCCTAATGCGCACTATGCACAGAGAAAAGAGGATAGTGATTGTGGAATTAAAAAAAGAAAAAGTTATATATATATGGGGGGGGGGGGGGGGGGGGTAATATAAAATATATCGGCCATTTGTGTCAAGCTCTCCTTTTGGCAGTATTACGCTTTGTTTTGTAGAAACATATCCGCCCGCGCAATTTTCGTTAGGCAGGCTCCTACTGTAGTGCTCTATTATATTTGGGAATGAAGATTTCTGCAAATGAATTTTGCATCTAAAGCGGAACTGCAACCAGTAAAATATACTGTCGGCGGTTTCTTTGCTCCTGTGGTTTATTTTATATTGAAATCGTAAACTCCTTGCCTATACATTTTTGAAGTTCCATCTCCGGGGTTGAGGTTTTTCAGGCTTTTTCTTTGGATAGCCCAAATTTCGAGTTTTGAAATTTGCAGGAGTGAAGGAATGATGACTTATAAAGGTTTTATTGGTACTGTCGAATACGATGATGAGGCTCGCATTTTTTAGGAGAAGTTATAAATACGCGGACTGTAATTACTTTGCAAGGAACGACTGTTGATAAAGTCGAGAATGAATTTCATGCTTCGGTGGAAGATTCTCTTGAATGGTGCAAGAAAGATGGCATAAAACCTAAAAAACCGTATTCCGGGAAACTTAATGTTCGACTTTCGCCATTATTGCATACTCAAGTAGCAATTGCTGCTAAAAAATTAGATATGCCATTAAAAGCTCTGTAGAAAAATCCTTACGCGATGAAATTTCAGCAATATAATGAGTTGACTAAAATAAAAACCTAACACCGTTTTTAAAGCTGACAACGCAAGGCTTCGCTTGCGTTGCAGGTTAAAACAATGTTGGACAGCACTGTGCGCCGGACGACAGGCGCGTTCGGCCGCCCTGTTGTAGGGGGCGCGTAGCGTCCGTACAACATACGTTTAACCTGCATGTGCGGCTTTGCCGACACACAAGCATAAGGCAAAGTTTGCGCGAAATTTGCATCAAAAGGGAGCTGCGCCGGCCGCGACCGCTTCCAGCAACTTTCGTGACAAAACAAATGTCAGCATTGAAGCGGGTATTATGTTTTACTATTATAACCTTATATTTTTTTATTTACTTAAATAATACCTGTTTAATAATTATGGTTAAATAACAGAAACCTCTGAAGCATTTTTTATCTCATCTACAGTCGGCTTTGAAACTTTTTCAAAACTATACTTTAATTTCAACAAGTCTTCTTTACCTTCAAAATTAATCTTTGCTAGACCTTCAATTATCAAATTGTTCTCAGTAATATTAAATTCTCCAACTATATTCATTTTAATCTCATTTACATTACTAACTACTGCTATCTGTTTTCCGGAAGTACTATAATTTATTTTTGCTTTAAATAATCCATTTGATAAATTCGGTACAGGCGACGGCTCCGGCACGCCGCGAATTTCTGCAGCGGAATATAATTCATTTTTTTCCATAAAAAGAAAATATGCCGACACCATCATAATTGTATTAGGATGATCTTTATCAATTGAAGCTTTCATTGGATATTTTATTTCCACCGGCTTGCCTTCTATTTCTATTTTTGTTGATTTTAATTCCCAAACCGAAAATAAATTTTTGTCCACAGTTCCAATATTTTCAGTTTGTTTATATCCGCATAAAAGGCTCTTTTTAGCATCCTTTTCAATAGTTCCAAATATTTTGCCGGATTTTTTATCAATCGTCCCTGAAATTGTAATACCACCGCTTGCAGCTCTTATATTCGCAGAAGCAGTAAATTTACCATCATTTTTTATACTTCCGCTTATGGGAAAGTTCTTTTCATTTTGTTTAAATTCCCCAGTAATAATTCCTGCGTTATCTACTTTTACTGTCCATAAGCCTGAAACTTCACCTGAACTTACTCCTTCGTATGAACCGATATATTCTGCTGTTGTTTGAGTTTTTTCAGCATGAGCCAGTTGACAACCGGAAATAAACGCTACTGCACCACTTATTAAAAATAATGCTTCAATCATTGAAACTAGCTTTTTCTGTTTCATTTTGACCTTCCTTTCGCAATATTTTTTCATTGCGATTTTTTATTTCAGTCGAAAGACTGTTTCGATTGATTCCATACCTGCTTGACTTTAGGCAAGTCAATATAACATTGTTTTAAACCGCAACGGGCTTGTCCCGTTGTCGGCTACGAACCTTTGTTATGTGTCATTTTACTTTCTTTATGCGGTCATTGAATGTTTTATGGAACAATTCTGCATATTTTTTAAACCATTCACAAGTTTCATCCCATGTCTCTTTATTATTAATGTCTCCATTCCTGTATAAAATTATTCTTGAATCTTGACCATCTGGAAGTTCTTGCCAATCTAATGCAACTCCTATTTCATTTTCTATAGCTTGTTTATCATTCTTAAGTTGTGAAAAATTATCTTTAGCTTTTTCTCCACGCATATATAATTCACAACCCAATCTATTATGTACTGTATTTACTGTAAGCGAAATATTAAATTTTGATTTTCCAACAGCAATAGAATACCAATGTTGAGCTCTAGGAGTTCTTAAACTTAAAAATGTTGTTTTCTGATTAAAATAATCTCTTAAATAATTCCAATATTCTAATTGTAAACTTTTTGTTACTGATAATTCTTTAGAAATACTTTTGTCTTTTGTAGTTTTTACCCATTCATTAGGACGACAAATAATATTAAATCTTGGAGCTGGCTCTGACTCTCCAATTTTCCATAATTCGATTTCTATAGCAAAAAACTTAATGTCTTCAATAGTATTTTCATTAAGCCAATCAATAGCCTGCCTATGCTCGTCTGTAATAGAACTACAAATCCAAATAACTGTTGTCGCACCAATACCTGAGGCATATGTAATTATTTTTCCTAGATGTTCATGATTCGATTTTTCTAATTGATTTTCTATAACTACTCTTTGATTGTTTGAAATATCACGTCCTATAATATCTGCTCTATAGTTTCCTACAAAAACTTCGGTAGATTCAACTTCTATATCAATTCCAATAGTATTACTTAATTCGTCTATATTTTCTTCTTTTGCTAGCCAAGGTGTAAAATCTTTTGCTTCATCAGCCCAAAAATCTCGTAGTTCAACTTTTTCTAGTTTTCCTAATTTTTTCATTTTTATACTCCATGAGCCCCAGTGCGGGTTGTCCTCATAACGGGGCGGCGGATAAGCTGCAAGAAGGGAGAAAGCCGTAGGCTTTTGAGCTTCGCCGTCAGCTTGATCCGCATGTTGGACGGCGCTGTGCGCCGGACGACAGGCGGAGTTCCGCCGCCCCGTTGGAGGGGCGCGCAGCGTCCCTCCAACAATTTGCTTAAACGGTTTTGCGGCTTGACCGCAAAATCCGCTTTGAAGCTTT
>CAUTOX010000094.1:0-9082 GCA_963539665.1 uncultured Treponema sp. | reverse complement strand
CCCCTTTCTTTATTTTTCGGGTTTTTGAGACTGCACTTTTATGATAACGGTTCAAATTACGGCGATTGCAAGGTGCCAGTAAAGCGGTGTGAGCTGTAATCGGTTTGCAGAGTGAATCGCCAGCGGAATGTGCGGGCTACTTTCGAGGGGGGCTTGAGCTGCACGTCCCGATGTTTGGCGGATGTGCTGCTGATGAGACAGCGCACGGTATACGGCAATGCGGTGAGGCGGCTGAGGCGTTTCCCGCGACTGCTGAAAATCCCTGCGGTTATGGGATGCCGGTAAAGCAATGCGAGCTGTAACCGGTTTGCGGACTGAATTCACCAGCGGAATGTGCGAGCTACTTTCGGGGACAGTTGAACCGCTTGCCTCGCCGTTTGCCGGATGTGCTGCTGATGGAGCGGCCGGTAGACGGCAATGCGGTGAGGCGGTTGTGAGCGGCGGTAAAACAGCGCAAGCTGCAACTGGTTTCGGCGTGAATCCGCCAGCGGCGGGATGCTACGAGCTACATTCGGGGACAGTTCGAGCCGCTTGTCCCGATGTTTGGCGGATGCGTTGTTGGCAGCGGCCACGGTAGACGGCAATGCGGCGAGGTGGCTGAGGCTATTCTCGCGGCTGCTGAAAATCACAGCGGTTGCAAGGTGCCGGCAAAACAATGTGAGCTGTAACTGGTTTGCGGAGTGAATCCGCCAACGGGATGTTGCGAGTTACTTTCGGGGAGAGGCTTTGAGCTGCGCGTCCCGATGTTTGGCGGATGCGTTGTTGGCAGCGGCGCACGGTAGACGGTGAGGCGGCGGAGGCTATTCTCGCGGCTGCTGAAAATCACGGCGGTTGCAAGGTGCCGGTAAAACAATGTGAGCTGTAACTGGTTTGCGGACTGAATCCGCTAATGGAATGTTGCGAGCTACTTTCGGGAGAGGCCTTGAGCTGCTTGTCCCGCCGTTTGGCGGATGCATCGCTGGCCGTGGCGCATGGTAGACGGCAATGCGGTGAGGCAGACGTGGCTATTCCCGAGCTTGCTGAAAATCACGACGGTTATGGGCGGCAGTAAAACAGTGCGGGCAGTAACCGGTTTGCGGACTGGATCCGCCAACGGGATGCAGCGAGCTACTTTCGGGGAGAGTTCGAGTTGCTTGCCTCGATGTTTGGCGGATGCGTTGTTGGCAGCGGCCACGGTAGACAGCAGTGCAAGAGGACGGCTGAGGCTATTTCCGCAACTGCTGAAAATCATGGCAGTTATGGGCGGCGGTAAAACAGCGCGAGCTGCAACCGGTTTGCGGACCGAATCCGCCGGCGGAATGTGCGAGCTACTTTCATGGATGTTTGAACTGCGCGTCCCGATGTTTGGCGGATGTGCTGCTGATGAGACAGCGCACGGTAGACGGTAATTCGGTGAGGCGGCGGAGGCGATTCCCGCGACTGCTGAAAATCCCAGCGGTTATGGGATGTCGGTAAAGCGGTGCGGGCGGGAACAGGTTTGCGGACTGAATCCGCTAATGGAATGTGCGAGCTACTTTCGTGGAGTTTGAGCCGCTTGTTCCGATGTTTGCCGGATGCCTCGCTGGCAGCGGCGCACGGCAGACTACAATGCGGTGTGGAGGCGAAGGCGTTTCCCGCAACTGCTGAAAATCACGGCGGTTAATGGGGGGCGGTAAAACAGCGCGAGCTGTAACCGGTTTGCAGAGTGAATCCGCCAGCGGGATGTTGCGAGTTACTTTCGGGGACGGGTTGAACTGCTTGCCTCGCCGTTTGGCGGATGTGCGGCTGGCAGCAGCGCACGGTAGACGGCAATGCGAGAGGCTGCGTGGCTATTCCCACGACTGTTGAAAATCATGGCGGTTATGGGCGGCGGTAAAACAGTGCGGGCGGGAACAGGTTTGCGGACTGAATCCGCCAATGGAATGTGCGAGCTACTTTCGGGGAGAGGCTTTGAGCTGCGCGTCCCGATGTTTGTCGGGTGTGCTGCTGATGAGACAGCGCACGGTAGACGGCAATGCGGAGAGACGGTTGCGGTTATTCCCGCGATTGCTGAAAATCACGGCGGTTGTGAGCGGCGGTAAAACAGAGCGGGCGGTAACCGATTTGCGGACTGAATCTGCCAGCGGAATGTGCGGGCTACTTTCGGGAAGAGGCCTTGAGCTGCGCGTCTCGATGTTTGGCGGATGCGTTGTTGGCAGCGGCGCACGGTAGACGGCAATGCGGTGAGGGGTTGTGGCTATTCTCGCGGCTACTGAAAATCATGGCGGTTGAGAGGTGCCGGTAAAACAATGTGAGCTGTAACTGGTTTGCGGACTGAATCCGCCAGCGGGATGTGCGGGCTACTTTCGGAGAGAGTTTGAGCCGCTTGTCTCGATGTTTGCCGGATGCATCGCTGGCAGCGGCGCACCACGGAATTCAGTTTTTGAATCGCTTCTAGCTATTACTCACTTATTAAACTAGGTTTCAGCCATTATTAAGGATTTTAAAGTTAAAAACATTTCTAAAATACTCAAAAAACTGATTTTTTTTCTAAAAATGCCATTGCCCATTCAACGACAATACTAATTTTTGCAAAAACTGAGTTCCGTGGCGGCGCACGGCAGACTACAATGCGGCGAGGCAGCTGAGGCGATTCTCGCGACTGCTGAAAATCACGGCGATTGCAAGGTGCCGGCAAAACAATGTGAGCTGTAACTGGTTTGCGGACTGAATCCGCTAATGGAATGTTGCGAGCTACTTTCGGGGATAGTTGAACTGCTTACCTCGCCGTTTGGCGGATATGCTGCTGATGGAGCGGCCGGTAGACAGCAATGCGGAGAGACGGCAATGCAGCGGGGAGGCGGAGGCTATTCCCGCGACTGCTGAAAATCACGGCGGTTATGATGTGCCGATAAATCGGTGCGGGCGGTAACTTGTTTGCGGACTGAATTCGCCAGCGGGATGCTGCGAGCTAGTTTCGTGGGAGCTTGAACTGCTTGCCTCGCCGTTTGTCGGTATACATCGCTGATGGGGTGGCGCACGGTAGACGGTTATGCGGTGAGGCAGACGTGGCTATTTCCGCGACTGCTGAAAATCACGGCGGTTATGGGATGCCGGAAAAGCGGTGCGAGCGGTAACTGGTTTTGCGGAGTGAATCGCCAGCGGGATGCCGCAAGCTACTTTCGGGGAGTTCTCTCCGCTTGTCCCGCCGTTTGTCGGATGTGCTGCTGACGGGGCGGCACGGAAGATAGTTATGTAGAGGACAGCTGAGGCCATTCCCACGCCTGCTGAAAATCACGGCGGTTAATGGGGGGCGGCAAAGTCGTGCGAGCTTTAACCGTTTTGCGGAGAGAATCCGGCAGCGGGATGCTGCGGGCTACTTTCTCATGGGAGGGGCGAGCTGCTTGTCCCGCCGTTTTGTCGGATGTATCGCTGATGGGGCGGCGCACGGTAGACGGTTATGCGGTGAGGCAGACGTGGCTATTCCCGCAAGTGATGAAATCATAGCGGCTATAAGATGCCGGTAAAGAGGTTCAAGAGGTAACTGGTTTGCGGACTGAATCGCCAGCGGGATGTTGCAAGCTACTTTCGTGGCGGGCCTTGAACTGCTTGCCTCGCCGTTTGTCGGATGCGTCGCTGATGAGGCGGCGCACGGTAGACGGCAATACGGTGAGGCTGTTGTGGCTACTCCCACGAGCTGTTGAAAATCACGGCCGTTATGGGCGGAGGCAAAGCAATGTGAGCCGTAACCGGTTTTGCAGAGTGAATTGCCATCGGAATGTGCGGGTTACTTTCTCACGGAAGAGGGCGAGCTGCTTGTCCCGCCGTTTTGTCGGATGTATCGCTGATGGGGCGGCGCACGGTAGACGGTTATGCGGAGAGGCAGACGTGGCTATTTCCGCGACTGCTGAAAATCATGGCGGTTAATGGGGGGCAAAGTCGTGCGAGCTTTAACCGTTTTGCGAACTGAATCGCCAGCGGGATGCTGCGAGCTACATTCTGAGAGAGTTCGAGTCGCTTGTTCTGATGTTTGTCGGATGCGTCGCTGATGGGGCAGCGCATGTTAGACGGCAATGCAGCGGAGGCTATTCCCGCGAGCTGTTGAAAATTATGGCGGTGGTGATGTGCCGGTAACGGTAAAGCGGTGTGAGCCGTAACCGGTTTGCAGAGTGAATCCGCCAGCGGAATGTTGCGAGCTACTTTCGGGGACAGTTCGAGCCGCTTGTCTCGATGTTTGGCGGATGCGTTGTTGGCAGCGGCCACGGTAGACGGCAATGCGGTGCGGGGTTGTGGCTATTCTCGCGGCTGCTGAAAATCACGGCGGTTATAAGCGGCGGTAAAACAATGTGAGCTGTAACGGGTTTGCGGACTGAATTCGCCAGCGGAATGTGCAGGCTACTTTCGGGGAGAGTTCGAGCTGCTTGTCCCGCCGTTTGTCGGATGTGCTGCTGGCAGCGGCGCGCGGTAGACGGCAATGCGGTGAGGCGGTTGTGGCTATTTCCACGACTGCTGAAAATCACGACGGTTATGGGCGGCGGTAAAACAGTGCGGGACGTAACTGATTTGCAGGTGAATCCGCCAGCGGAATGTGCGGGCTACTTTCGGGGGAGAGTTCGAGCTGCTTGTTCCGCCGTTTTGCGGATGTGCTGCTGATGGGGTGGCGCGGAAGACGATTATGCAGAGGGGCGGAGGAGGCTATTCCCACGAGCTGTTGAAAATCACGGTGGTTGTGAGGGCCGGTAAAGCGGGGCGGGCGGTAAACAGTTTGCGGACCGAATCCGCCAGTGGAATGTTGCGAGCTACTTTCGGGGAGTTTGAGCCGCTTGTTCCGATGTTTGCCGGATGCATCGCTGGCAGCGGCGCATGGTAGACGGCAATGCGGTAAGGCGACTGAGGCGATTCCCGCGACTACTGAAAATCACGACGGTTATGAGCGGCAGTAAAACAGCGCGAGCTGTAACCGGTTTGCAGAGTGAATCCGCCAGCGGAATGTTGCGAGCTACTTTCGGGGACAGTTCGAGCCGCTTGTCTCGATGTTTGGCGGATGTGTGTACCTACGTCAATAAAGTAGACACAAAAACAGCTCGTTTAAGCCGTAAGTTTTCCACAATCTGAAACCGAAATCGAGCGTTAGATAGAGTAAAAATTAAGTACAATTACAAAAAAATGATGGCTTACCGCATTTTGAACGCAGGGAGAAGGTACGCTGCGCTGTCCATCCGGTTTCGACGTATCGCCTTGCGTCCTGTTCGCTATGAGATACATGGGGATGAAAAGGCTGCATTCCGCTTACGAAAGGTATCGCTTTGCCTGCCGCAAAGTTTTATCCGGACAGTATTACGGCTCGATTCGTTTTAATGCGGCGCGGTAGGCAGAAAGGTATGCTTCTGCGCTCTTGTCCCAGGAAAAGTTTTTCCGCATTCCTGCTTCCTGCATTGCGGCAAAGGCTTTTTCGTCGTGGCGGCATACCGTTACGGCGCGCTTTACGGCTGAAAATACGGCATCCGGCGTACTTTCGTTGAAGATAAAGCCGCTTCCGCTTGTCCCGTCAAAATCTTCAACCGTATCGGCTAAGCCGCCCGTCCGTCTGACAATCGGCGCTGTTCCGTACATTTCCGAATAGATTTGATTCAACCCGCACGGCTCGTAGCGCGAGGGCATAAGGAAGAGGTCCGCTCCGGCTTCTATCAGATGGCTCAGCGATTCATTGTAGCCGATGAAGGATTTGAAATTCGGCAGTTTCCGCTCAAGTTCTCGAATTTCGTTTTCGCACCACGCTTCTCCGCTTCCAAGTACGATAAATTGAACGGGAAGTTCCGTGCAGATGCGGTAGAGGCAGCCGTAGGTCGGCGCAAACACTTCCGCAATGCCTTTTTGTTCAACAAGCCGCGTGATCATTGCGATGACGGCGCACTCCTCGTCTTCCGGAAGATTAAAATGACGCTGCAAGGCGCGGCGGCACGTCTTTTTTCCCTCCATGCATCCGATTCCAAAGCGGGCGGGAAGGTGCGCGTCGGTTAGCGGGTTCCAGTCGCGCGTATCCGCTCCGTTTACAATGCCGAAAAGCGCATCGGATCGCACCCGCATAAGCCCATCGAGCCCGAATCCGCCTTCCGCCGTTTGAATTTCGTGCGCGTAGGTTGGCGAAACGGTCGTAATGACGTCCGCCGCGCTCACGCCGCCTTTTAAAAAGTTCAGCGTGCCGTAATGCTCAAGTCCTCTGGCGCGAACTGTCTCCAAGTCCATGCCGAGCATCGGACAATCGGCAAGCGGATACGAGCCGTGATAGCCCATATTGTGAATCGTAAAAACGGACGCGGCGCCTTCAAAACCGGATTCCCGCATACCGTACCGAAGCAAAACGGGAACGAGCGCGCTTGACCAGTCATGCGCGTGCATGATGTCGGGAATCCAGCGGAGGGCGCGGCAGAGCGCGAATGCAGCGCGGGCAAGGAGCGCAAAGCGGCGCGGATTATCCCCGTAATCGCCTGCCGTTCCATTGCCGTAGATGCCGTCGCGCCCGTAGAGCGGCTCGTAGTCGATAAAATAAACCGAAACATTTTCAAGCGGCGCGGCGTACAGTGCGGCATGGATTTCGGAGCCGCCCATATCGACTGCAAGGGGGCCGACGAATTGAAGATGCGCACGGTTGATGCGGTAATAGCGCGGCAAGATGATTCGTACATCGTGGTTTTGGGATGAGAGACTTTTTGAAAGCGCGGAAACGGCATCGGCCAGTCCGCCGGTCTTTGCAAACGGAACGGCCTCCGCCGCTATCATCAGAATGTTCATACGTGCACCGCCTTGTAAAATGCCGCTTTCGATTGCGCGATTGTCTGTTCTGGAACGCAGTATGAGATGCGGAACCAGCCGCTACAGCCGAATGCCGTCCCCGGTACGCAGAGGATATTGAATTTTTTTAGATGCTGCGTGAATGCCCCGTCGTCTCCCTGCCACGCATCCGGAACTTTTACAAAAAGGTAGAAGGCTCCGTCGGGCTTGGCGTATGATAGACCGGAGGCATCCATCGCCGACAAAAGAAGCGCGCGCCGCCGCGCATAGGCGGCATAATCGCACGGAGCGTCCCAGCTTTTTGCGACTGCTTTTTGAAAAAATGCGGGCGCGTTTACAAAACCTAAAATCCGCGTGGAGAAGATGCACGAAGCAACGAGGCGAGCGGCAAGCGGGCAGGCAGGATTTACGGCGATGTAGCCGATGCGCTCTCCGGCAATACTGAAATTTTTTGCAAATGACGTAACCGTAACGGTATTTTCATAGAGCGGAAAGAGCGGCGGAACTTTTTTTCCGTCGTAGACGATGGCGCGGTACGGCTCGTCTGCGATGATGAACGGCAGGCGGCCGTATTTTTTCCCTGCGGCGCGTAAAACTGCCGTAAGCTCAGCAAGTTCCGTCTCTTGATAGATGCGGCCGGTCGGATTGTTCGGCGAATTGATAATGATTGCGGCAGTTTTCCGGCTGCACGCTTCTTGGATTGCCGCGGCATCAAGTGAAAAATCCGGTTTTGTCCGAATGCGGCGGACGCATCCCCCATGATTGCGGATGTAATGGTCGTATTCGGGAAAATACGGACAGAGCGTTAATACCTCGTCTCCGGGATTGAGCAGCGCCTTGAGCACGACGTTCAGCGCTCCTGCGGCTCCGCTTGCCATCACGATATGCGAAAAGTCAACCGGAACGCCTTGCTCCGCCGCCGCTTTCTTTGCCATCGCCGCGCGCGCAAAGTCGTAGCCTGCGTTCGGCATATATCCGTGTCGGAGCGGCGTTTTATCGAGCGCGCCTGCTTCTACCGCTTGCACAAACGCTTCCGGCGGCTCTAAATCGGGGTTTCCAATACTAAAGTCGAACACCTGCTCGGCGCCGTAACGCTTTTTTAGCGCAGCCCCTTCTTCAAACATCCGCCGGATTGCACTAGATGCAGGAGCATCTAAAAGTTCGGTTATATTGTGTGATAAAACGGTTTGCATCAAACCGATTATAACATAATTTTCCAGAAAATAGGCACGTCCGCTGTATGCTGTTTACGGAACTGAAGTTTTTGCAAAAATTAGTATTGTCGTTGAATGGGCAATGGCATTTTTAGAAAAAAAATCAGTTTTTTGAGTATTTTAGAAATGTTTTTAACTTTAAAATCCTTAATAAGGGCCGAAACCTAGTTTAATAAGTGAGTAATAACTAGAAGCGATTCAAAAACTCGAAATTGGATATAATAGGTACTTCGCTTCAAATTCAAAGCCCTGCACATTGATTCGACTAGATATGAATCCTTAAACTTATTTACGAGTGCAATTTTATCTTTTACTTTGCTTTGGCGAATATGGCTGCGGCTTTTTTTAGAATTTCGGTTTCCATTTCAAGCGCTGCTATTAGTCTCTGCATAGATTTTACATCAGCCTGCGTTACTGCTTCTCCTTCTTCGATTTTGGAAATAGCACCATAGCTCTTTTTCTATATGTGGATTGTTTGTTCAACTAAGCCATATTCACCGGCAAGCCCTTTACGGGGGTGCCATTTTTATAGAGTTAGAATCTGCTTTTTGAACGCTTCCGCATAATATTTGTTTTAGCCCCATACTATAGCTAATTGCCTTTTAAAACAGCATCCAAAGCCTGAGAAACGGAGTCATATAGATGAACGCAGCCAGCAACTTTTCGCTTCAAAGCACTCCACATGTGCTCAATAGGATTGTATTCAGGTGAATACGGCGGCAGGAAAATCAGTTCCTGCGAGTATTTTTTTGCTCTTTGATACAAGAGCTCTTTTTTATAAAACGATGCATTGTCCATGATGATGACATGTCCTTTCGGCAAACAGCTCAACAATTCATCTTCAAACCACTTTTCGAACACAGAAGCTTTCATCGTTCCGCTGTAGGTGTGCGGAGCAAGCAAAGCACCTTCACATTGTGCTGCAACCAATCCAATTCGAGCATGACGCTTGCCGCTGATACGGATGTGACGCGCATTCCCGCGTTTACTGCGCACATATTGGCGGTACATTTGCGTCTGGAGACCGGTTTTATCGATATATACGAGCTTTTCTTTGGGAATATCTTTGATTTTTTCTAAATACACGGAACTCAGTTTTTGCAAAAATTAGTATTGTC
>CAUTOX010000093.1:0-9177 GCA_963539665.1 uncultured Treponema sp. | reverse complement strand
GATACATAATGACTTATAACCTCTCATTCTTTGAGATGCTAGTCAAGAGCCTATGTAATTTTCACCGGGCAAGATAGTAAGAAAATAAAGAGTTTACAAACATACGGCAAAGAAATACAATTCAGGTATGCAAAGAGGTTCTTTTAATGACAGTTGTTCGTGGTCAATTTGAATGGGATAGCGAAAAGAATGAAATAAACATCAAAAAGCATGGGTTCTCTTTTGAAGAAATCCTTGACGTGTTTAATGATCCTCATTTTATTGAACGAGTTGACTTAGAACATTCTACTATCGAGGAAGAAAGATTTATTGGGATTGGCGACATAAACGGATTAACAATAGTTGCAACTATTTACACTTAGCGAGACAGAATAAGAATTATTTCTTCTCGAATTGCAACAAAACAAGAGGAGGTTTTTTATTATGAGCAGCGAAACCTTTACAGCTGAAAGAATTGCCGAACTTCGAAAACATATTGATTTTTCAGACATTCCGGAAATTACGGATTTTACCGGCTTTAAACCGAGATACCCTGAATATTTCAAACCGAAAAGAGAGCAAGTTTCAATTAGGTTAAGCAAATATCTTGTTGATCATTTCAGAGCAATGGGTAAAGGGTGGCAGACAAAAGTAAATGATTTTCTGATGGACGCAGTGAGTAAAGGGTTGATATAAACTTTTACCGCCAGCTATGACCGGTACGGTGTTTTTCTCATTAAACCTATTCGGAAACTTGAGGTTCTGAATAGGTTACCTTGAAATGCGATGTTCTAAATCGTGCTATGTGTACGATTTAGAACTCGTCGACCTGTTCAAAAACGCAATTATCGAATAGGTCTATTTCTTGCTGGTAAGCCTTTCGTACAGCTTAAATAATTCGGCGACGCACTCGCTTTCGGTCATGTTGACGGGGAAACCGTAGGCTTGCATGACGGCACGGTCGTTTGCACGGTGCGCTTCAAGCAGGTCGGAAAAAAGATACATTGTTTCACCGTAGAGGTCTGCAAGAGAGCTTTCAGGATATTTTGACCGTGCATCTAATATTGCCTGTGCCGTTTGCTCTATTTTTTGTCTTTGCGCATCCGTAGGATTACACCACAGTTATTGTATACGTTATCTTTTGTGATTCTGTAACGCATTTCTAAGCGTCCGCAGACGGCGCGCATCCATGCCATAAACACGTTTGAAGTTATAATTCCAAAATGCCACAACTTTGCGTCTAAAACAACTACAACCAAATTACTTGCGATAAAATCAGGGGTTACATAGCCGATAGGAACATAGCGTCTTTTTTCGGAAGATGTTAATGGCATTATCAAGTACGGCTCTTTTGGAAATGTTTCAACATGGAGCGTGTCGGCTTATCGGCAAGTATTCTCGTTCCGCTGCTTTTGCTTGCCAATCTGAATCCTCGCACCGCTTCAACTCTTTTTAAACATTCGGGCATATTTTTTATTTCCATTGGTGAACAATCGCCAAGCCACAAGCAGTATCTATGATAGCCATGAATAAATTCGTCCGCACCGAGCCATTTTCTAAAATATTTTTGAGAATTCGGCTCTTTTTTTATAAATTCAGCTTTCTCTTGTTCTGTAAATAAATAAAAACCGCCGTCTATTGGTTTGTTTCCGCTTCTAGCAATAGGCGCATCTTTACATATAGGAGAACTATATATCTAATTGCCTTTTAAAACGGCATTCAGGGCCCGTGAAACGGAGTCATATAGATGAATAACAGCCAGCAACTTTTCGCTCCAAACTGCTCCACATATGTTCAATAGGATTGTATTCAGGTGAATACGGCGGCAGAAAAATCAGTTTCTGCGAGTATTTTCTCGCAAGGTTCTGTAAAACCTCTTTTTTATGAAACGCCGCGTTGTCCATGATGATGACGTGCCCTTTCGGTAAACAGTTCAACAATTTGTCTTCAAACCACTCTTCGAACACAGAAGCTTTCATCGTTCCGCTGTAGGTGTGCGGAGCAAGCAACGCGCCCTCACATTGCGCCGCAACAAGCCCAATTCGAGCATGACGCTTGCCGCTGATACGAATATTGACCCGTTTTCCGCGTTTACTGCGTGCATATTGGCGATACATTTGCGTCTGTATGCCAGTTTCATCGATATATACGAGCTTTTCTTTGGGAATGTCTTTGATTTTTTCTAAATACGCCTCTACTTGTTTGGAGGATTCTTCTTTGTAGGGGGGTACTCTTTTTTCGCGTAACCTTTTTCTCAGTCGCTTCAGTACGGAAGATGAATGACAGCCTAAGACTTCCGCGATTTCTTTGAGGTAGGCATCAGGATTGCTCTTCTACATATTTGATGATTAAACCAGTTCGGAAACTTTGGTTGGCGGAACGTTACCTTGAAATGCGATGTTCGCAGTCGTGCTATTTGTGCGATTTAGAACTCGTAGTCCTGTTCGATGTTGTCGAACGGTGCGTGTTTTTCAGGAATGATTTTCTTATTGACCGGACGGCGAATTTTCATTTTCACGTCGCCGGTTGCTCTGTATCGTTTTCTCCAACCAATGAGCGTACCGATATTTACTTTGAATACCGCCGCAGCCTGTCCAACGTGTGGCCTTCTTCTGTATATTAAAGCGCCCGCAGTCTTAAATCTCTATCATACGGCATAGATTGAGTATAATGGGGGCTACTTGTATTTCAAGGCAATTAGCTATAGACGGCGGTTTTGATATAATTATCGCAAGATGATTTATTTAAAGTAATTAAGCAAATAATTAAAAGATGCTAGTCAAGAGCCAAAGAATAGTGCGGGTTGTATATGCAAATACTGCTTGATAAGTAGATACTCTGAATGCGTTTTTTTAAGACAATTAGCTATAGTTTGAAAAAGCAAACAGAGATTTCTTTTATTATAGAATAGAAGCAATTCCCGCAAGACGCTTACTTTCCGACACAGAAGCGGTTAAAGATTGTTTCTAAAATATCGTCGGCCGATACTTCTCCGGTAATTTCTCCGAGCGCATACAGCGCTTCTTCTAAATCATGAACGACAGCATCCGCAGAAAGGCCGCTGCACTCCGGTAAGAGGGCATGACGGACGCTTTCAAGCGCACTGTCAACCGCAGATTTTTGCCGCGCCGAGCCGAGTCCAACTTGCAAGCGTTCCGTTTGACTGGTCTCTTTTACCAAAAGCATTTTTACCGCTGAAAAAAGCTCAGGAAGTCCTGCGCCCGTTTTGGCGCTCACGCAAACCGCAGCTTCAACAGGCGGGAGCGTTTTGCATGGCTTAAAATCGGCAGCGTCGCTTTTATTTTGCACGATGACCGCAGGCGCATTCCGTCCCGCAAGAAATGCGCAATCTTCGTCCGTCAGTCCCGTCCGCCCATCTATCAAATAGAGAATGACATCGGCATCGGTTGAAAGCGCACGGGAAAGCTCAACGCCCTGCGCTTCAATCGCATCTTCGGTCGCGCGCAAGCCCGCTGTATCGAACAAGCGCACGGGAATACCCGCAAAATCCGCCCAACTTTCTAGGAAGTCGCGCGTTGTACCCGCAATTTCGGAAACAATCGCACGCTCCTCTTTGAGCAATGCGTTAAACAAACTCGATTTTCCGGCATTCGTCCGCCCGCACAGGACAACGCGCGCTCCGTCTTGATACAATTTTTCCGCCATCCAGCTATCTGCAAGCCGTTGAAGCGCCGCTTCCGCACAAAGGAGCGCACTACGGTCAAAACTGTCCGCAATCGTTTCTTCGTCTTCAGGATATTCAATCTCAACTTCTATAGCAGCAAGCGTTTCGGTCAGTAATTTTTTTACAGCATCGATTTCAGTAAAAAGATTGCCGGAAAGCCTGCCGACTGCACGGCTCCGCCCTTCTGCGGTACGACTGTCGATAATTTCCTGAACCGCTTCCGCCTTTGTTAAGTCTGCTTTTCCATTGATATATGCGCGAAACGTAAATTCTCCCCGCTCCGCCTGCCGGAAACCTATTTTCAAAAGCAAGTTTCTAATTGCAAGAACAATCCCGATTCCACCGTGGCAGGATATTTCCGCCATATCCTCTCCCGTAAAACTTTTTGGAGCGCGGAAAACGGAAATAAGCGCCTCGTCGATTTTCGCCGTCCCGTCTTGAATCCAGCCGTACACGATGCGGTTGCCGTCTGCGGCGCAGAGCGCATCCGGGCGAGAAAAAATGGATGAGACCAATTCGATGCAACCTGCTCCAGAGCAACGGACGATGCCTAAGGCTGCGGGAGCAAGCGCAGTCGCAATTGCGCAAATCGGTTCTTCGGGAACATATCGGGAGACTTGCATTATTTTTTCTTCTTCGCTTTCCACGCGGCGGACGGCAGATTTTTCGTCTTTACCGGATGCGGCGCTTCCGCATCGCTGGGCGGCCACACCTCCGCATCGCCGTCGGTTTTGCTTGCGGCATCGAGCGACGACACTTCGGGAGCAGGGCTATAGAACGGTGCGCGCGCGCTCCCCATTGCAGGTTTTCTGAACGACTTTGCCGCTTCCGCAGCCGCACCGGAATACAGCGCGTCATCCCCTATGTCGGGTAGAATGGTCGCGTACTCGCCCGAATTATTCCAATACATATAGCCGTTGTTTACCGAATCGCGCACGCCGAAAATCTGCTTTTGCACGTAGGAGGCGCCGTAATAGGCGCGGTCATAGCTGACATTCAACTTGAACGCCTGCACCCACGGGCGCACGATAGCGCGGTTCCGCGCCATCACCGTATTTCTGAACGTACCGTAGTAGTAAATGCGGTACGTCCGATCAGGATATGGTTCGTAATTCAAAAAACTCTGCTCAAAATGACTTGGATAAAACATTGGGCCGATAACATCAACATATTCGGCAAGCATTTCAACATCTTGCCCGGTACGAGTGCCGCTACGGTACCAGCCGTTCGCCCCGTAAATATCAATTCCAATCGGAGCGGCAATATTGGCGCGCGCATAGGCCAAAAATGACATAAGCGCGCTCTCCTTATCCATCCCGTCGCTTTTCCAGCGGTAAGCTGCATGGCGGAGGTTCAAACCGTCTGTCGGAAAACGTATATAGTCGAATTGAATTTCATCAAACCCGCGCGCAATAAGCTCCCGCGCAACTAAAATATTATACTCCCACACTTCAGGCGAATACGGATCAACCCACCGCTCGTCATAATAGAGCGCTTCCTTGCCCGTTATCTCTCCGGTCTTTTCATTCACAATGTCTTTGTAGCCGCGCGTACCAACCCACGGCCCCTTCGTTGCGCTATCCCACACGGCGTACTTTGCGCCGCCGTATGCCGCAAGGTTTCGATCTTTAAAAGTAACGATGCGCGCAATCAAATATGTGCCGTTCTTTTTGAATTCCTCAACAAAATGATCCAGATCCACCGCGTACTGCGTAATTTTCGCCTTTTCAAGCACCGCAGGATCTTTTGCATCGTAACGGAGAAGCCCGTAATCGTCCTTCATATCAATAACAAGGCTGTTGAGTTTGTTATCGTTGATGATTCTTTTAAATTTATCGATTCCCGCTTGCAGCCTGCACTGGTAAGCGGAAACGTACAGGCTTTTTTTGTTCGCAGCCTTGAGCGCATACGGAGTGTTTACCGTGCCGGGATAGAGCATCCATAATTCATTGAGACAAAGCCCCGTGCCGAATCCGGTTTTGTCTGCGGGAATCCATGCGGCGTTCGCGGCGCCGGGCGCACTGCTGAAAGCGCTTTTCCACGCGGCAAGTTTTTCCGGCGTACCGGGATTTTCCTGCGTCCGCATATTGATTGCGCCAAATCCTTCAATTTTCGAATACATGAGCGTATCGCCGAACGCAAACAAACCGTCAATCGAATCCGCCGGTTCCCGACCGCGGAAAATACATTCGGCGCGGCGCTTGCCCCAGTTGAATTTATAAATGCGCGGCATATAGGATTGCGCCATATACACATCGCAAAAACTTTCTCCGTCGGTATGCTGCGCTACCGGCAGGATATCCGAAATTTCATCGGTCATAGACAGGGACTTCATCATATCGAAGCCCGCGCTCACATCGATCCACGCAGGTTTTGCCGCATCGGGCTTCATATACGCCAATCCGAAAATCGGATGCGCCATAAACACAACCAATTCCGTGCCGGAGCTGCCGCCGTCCGCAGAAGGTTTCGGCATATTGGCGATGGCTACCGCCTTTAGTCCCGCCGTAGAACGGCTCATAGAACCGAGCGATTTCCAGTGCAGCCCGCCGTCTCGGCTGATATATACGCTATCTTTGGTCGCAGTAACAAGCTGCATCTGGTTGAGCGGGTTAATGCCGATGTCTTTGAGGGTGTGCACCCGTTTTTCAAACGCCGTCTGCTTATTTTCGTATTTTTTTATCGTAAGAAACGGCAGCCCTTCATTCCGCAATTCAAACCGCGCTAAATCCTGACTGAACAAAATCCCCTTGTCCGTCCGGAAATACCATGATTCAAGGACTTTTCCATCTTCCCCGGCAACCTGCGCTCGGAGAATCTGCTCCACACTGCCGCCGGCCCAAAGCTGAACGGAAGATTTTGACGCGCCGACTTTAAAAAGCCCCTTATCCGTCCCGATGAGAAAGGCCTTGCCTTCAGAAAGTTCGGCGCGGGGCGAAATCGGCGCCTGCGGCATCGTATACAGCGGCTTTCTTTCAACCGCATTCATTGGATTTGTCAGAAAAAGAAAAAAAGAAAAGAGCAAAAATCCCGCAGATCTGAACATGATTTAAATATCGGCAGGCGGAAAAAAAGAGTTAGTAGAATCCCAATCCGATGGAGCGCAGCGGATATTGACAAACGTCTCGTATTAAGCGTTTTAAATGAGGCAATGCGCTCGCCGCCTCTGAAACCTGTTCAACAGGTAGCCGCTGTAACTCCGGTACCGTTTGAGCGTTAAGCGCCGGAAAACAGAAAGTCGTTGAATGTTTTTCTGAAACGCACGGCTTCTGCGATGTGCGGCATTTGTATGCGGGCGCTGCCGTCGATGTCGGCAGCGGTTCGGGCGATTTTCAGACAGCTTGCGATGGCGCGCGGGGAAAACTCGTAGCGCAGAGCTGCGGCATCAAGAGCTTCTCGCACACCGTCTTCCGCTTGGCAGAATTCTGCAATTTCGTGCGGCGTTAATTTTGCGTTTTTTTTCCCCTGTCGTTTCCGTTGCGTGAGCACGGCGCAGGCGATTCCTTTCCGCAATGCGGCGGTAGAAATCCCGCGCTGTTCGTCCGCGCTGTTTTCGCTTTCCACATTGACGCGTAAATCGATGCGGTCTAACAGCGGCGCAGAAAATTTCTTCCAATAAAGACCGATTGCACGCGAGCTGCACAGGCACGTTTTCGTTTTTGAGCCGAAGTTACCGCATGGACAGGGGTTTGCCGCCATAAAAAGCTGAAAATCAGCCGGAAAAACGGTTGAGCGTCCGGCGCGCGCCAAAGTGATGCGGCCGTTTTCAAGCGGTACGCGCAGCATCTGCAAAACGGACGTTTTGAATTCCGCCGCTTCGTCCAAAAATAAAATCCCCTTGTCGGCAAGCGAAACCTCTCCGGGACGGCAATACGGCCCGCCGCCGCAAATGCCTTCGATACTCGCTGTCTGGTGAGGCGTCCTGAACGGCGGAATGCGGATAAGCGGGTTCGATGCCGGAATGAGTCCTGCCAGCGAATAAATGCGCGTAACCGGCTGCGCTTCTTCCGTCGTCAAAAGCGGCATGAGCGCCGGCATCTTCTGCACCGCCATCGTTTTGCCGCAGCCGGGCGCGCCGACCGCAATAAAATGATGCCCGCCGGCTGCCGCAAGCTGGAGCGCGCGCACCATCGTCTGCTGCCCTTTGACATCGGCAAATTCCATCGCAGCGTCCGCCGCCTGAAAGAGTACGCCTTCCACCGATTCTGAGCCTTCAAGGATGGCCTCCGTTCCCGATTCCGCATATTCTCGATGCGCGGTAAAGGCATCCGGATTGTACAAAGCGGAAAACGCCGCCGTCAAATTGTCCGCGCCGAATACCTGAACGCCCGTAACGCCGCACGCTTCCGCAGCATTTGCCGCAGGCACAATGCAGCGCGCAATGCCCTCAGCAGCGGCCGTCGAAACTGCGGCATGTACCCCGCGCACCGGCCGCACTCTGCCGGAAAGCTCCAGCTCTCCCATTACGAGTACCGGCTCCCCGTCCGGCGCCGTACAGGAGGCCTTTTCATCGTGCATTTTTTTTGCCCTGAGCACGGCAAGCGCAATCGGAAGATCAAAGCCCGCTCCCTCCTTTTTTAAATCGGCCGGCGAAAGGCTAATGAGCACCCGTTCCGGCGGAAAATCAAAACCGGAATTCCGCACCGCCGCCTGCATCCGCTCCCGCGCCTCTTTGACCGCGCTGTCAGCAAGCCCTACCACATCGACGGCAGGAATGCCTCGCTTCAAATCCACCTCGACCGTAACGAGTGCGCCCTCATACCCAAACGGCGAAAAACTATATATCTGCATACTGCTCCTCAAATGCACGTGTCCGCATCGGAAAAGTCGCAAATTGCGCCCGCTGACGGACTTTCTTCTATATGATTAGCGCGTCTCGACATTTTTCGGAGTACAAAACAAAGGGATCGCTAAAAAATTATAGCTATTTACCAAGCGCCTTTTAAATCGCATCTGCGCCTGCAAAATGGAGCCATAGAGATGAGCGCCGCCAGCAACTTTTCGCGTCAAAGCCGCTCCACGTGTGCACAATAGAATTGTATTAAGGCATGGAAATCACTTTTTGAATCATTCTTATTTATTATTTGCTTAGCAAACTCTGTTTGGGGCATGTCATAGCTTTGAAGCTGTGAATATTCGTAAAATGCTCAAAAAAATTGTAAGTTTTTCTAAAAATGCCATTTTTTATTCACTGTCACGGAATTCAGTTTTTGAATCGCTTCTAGCTATTACTCACTTATTAAACTAGGTTTCAGCCATTATTAAGGATTTTAAAGTTAAAAACATTTCTAAAATACTCAAAAAACTGATTTTTTTTTCTAAAAGTGCCATTGCCCATTCAACGACAATACTAATGGCTCTTGACTAGCATCTATAAAATATTTGCTTAATTATTTTGAATAAATCATCATTACGATGATTATATCGAAACTCACACTCCTTTTAATGTAACGCAAAAGCACCTGAAGAGCAACCGTTGAATTTAGCCAGCCGTCTCTTTGCAAAACTCCAAA
>CAUTOX010000092.1:0-9414 GCA_963539665.1 uncultured Treponema sp. | reverse complement strand
TGATTTATTCAAAATAATTAAGCAAATATTTTATAGATGCTAGTCAAGAGCCTATTTTTTTTCGTATTATATTGAAATATCGATTAACCGTGTTACGATTTACGCCCACGATTAGAAGCAGCTAATACCACAAAGCTTCTACCCTTTTTAGCTGTTGCACTTGCAGTTATGTCCTCCACAAAACATAAAATTATTTTGTTTATTTTTGTTTTACTAAGTCTATGATACATAATGATTTATAACCTCTCATTTTTTGAGATGCTAGTCAAGAGCCTTTTCCTATTATTGTACTTTCATGCTGAAGCCCTGTCTTTTCTTTGGGAATGTCTTTGATTTTTTCTAAATACGCCTCTACTTGTTTGGGGTCTTGTTCTTTGTAAAAGGTACTCTTTTTTTTGCGCGTAACCTGAGCTTTCGCAACCACTTCAGCACTGAAGCTGGATGACAGCCGAAGACTTCCGCGATTTCTTTGAGGTAGGCGTCGGGGGGTACTCTTTTATATATTTGATGAACTTTTCGGGGATGTTTTTCTTGTTAACTGGACAGCGGAATTTCATTTTCACGTCACCGGTTGCTCTGTATCGCTTTTTCCAAGCTATAATCGTACCAATATTTACTTTGAATACCGCCGCAGCCTGTGCCAATGTGTGGCCTTCTTCTGTATATTCAAGTGCCCGTAGTCTTAAATCTCTGTTATACGATATGTGAAGATAGTATAGGATTTTTAGTTCATTTCAAGGTAAGTACTATAAACCGCAAGCAAATTCATTCAGGTCTGACTTACAGAACTCCGGAAGCGTTTATTCAGAACGTGAAAATCTTGCGGCTTAGACTAGCATTTTTTTTGTGTATACTTTATTGGCTTAGGTAAGTGCGCTTATTATCAGAAAGCGGAGTATAACACTCGACATTTAAAATCACATATAAAAAACAACTCCGCCGATATTTTCCGACGGAGATATTGCGCTTTATAAAAATATTTCTTTGCGTTATTTTGCTACGACTTTAGCGTACACTTGATCGCCTTTTTGTATGACGACAATTTTATATTTTCCTCCCGATTCAAGCCCTTCCGTAGTAATTTTATCAAACCCCCGCACTTCTTTCAGCTTTACTTGATTGCCGTTGAGCGCAATTCCCTCTACCGCATACGCAGGATCCCATACCCCTCTTTTAATAAGCACTTTCCATTCAATCGCAGAATCAGAAGCCGTAAACTCATATTCGTAGATTCCTTGATCGACATCCGCATTTGTCCATTTCACCGCATTTGCGTTCCATGGGTTTGGGGTTTGCATACTGCCAGCAATGCCGCCAGCGGACAATCCCCGTGCCGTTTCTATTTCGTCGTGCAAATTGGTGCATCCGAAAAGAATTTGCAACGCTGCTCCTATAAATAACAATGAAAGCAATTTTTTCATGTATGTCTCCTCACAAGTTTTCGCTATTAAATTGTAACTCTATGCCGGTCAGCCGCTAAAAACCGCTCTGACCATTCTGGTACATCCGGATGCCTAGAAATCCCAACGGATTCCGATTCTAAATGCCGCCTGCCCGTCATACCAATCGACCGGATCAACATTGGCCGAACCTTCCTTCGGATCAATTTCGCTTTGCCAACTGCCGTTTAGGTTCGCCCCATTCAGATTCAGCCCTTCCTGTCCGCTGCCAAAGTGCTTGTACGGATCCATGTTGAACACAAACTGCGTATACACAATCGGCTTTTTGAATGTTGCAAGTTTCTTGGAAGCGCCGACAGCAAATCCGAAAGGATTGTTCAAAGATTCCTTCCGTTTAAACTTTGCCTGCGCTTTCTTTGTATCTTTTATCGTTTTTACGCCGATGGATGCGCTGACCGTCAAATCGCCCGGCAAGCCTACCGTTCCGGCAAGCGTATTAAACATCCGTTCGCTGTTACCGTTATCCAATCCGTAGTACACATTGACCGCATCGATAACGCTTGTAACTTCCTTCATACCGAATACCAGTCCAAAGTTCTGGAAATGGAACGCGGAATCCGACGCACCGTATCTATTTTTTGCAGTCGCATCTTTTCCGGCTTCATACGTATAGGCTTTAAAGCGCATATTTGCGTAACCGCTGAGCGTCATATTTTCATCGAACGCATATTCGGCCGACGGATTTATCGAACCTTCCGTGCCGCCCATGATGCCGAACAGCGGCTTTTTCCCGAACCGATCCGTATACCAGCCCTGCATACCTTCCGGCCCATCGCGCTTCGGCCAGCCGTTGTTCATGTATCGTTGCGCAAAAGCATTCGATTCCTTCATCCGTTCAAACGGCATATCCATCTTCATTCCGAGACTAATCTTGAGCGGCTCTATCGGTTTTACGAATCCCTTAAATGCAACGCGCTGACTGTTGAGCTTTCCGAGCTGAGCGGACAGGTCAAATGTGCCGCCGTCATGATTTTGGCGAACGTAGAGCATGGACGCTTGCGCGCCGCGAAGCCGATACTCAAGATTTACGCCGAAAATCTCCGTTTCATAACCGGCCTGCACATTTGCGGCAATATTTTTTGCATTAAAATTGCCCGTCCGGTAGAACACGTCAGTAGAGTAGCCGAAATAGTCGGTCGTGTTTGTTTCGCTTATTTTGGCGATTTTTTTGGAACTCATTTGATGCGTTGCAAGCAGCAGCTGCCCTGCGACTTTGAGTTTGCCCTCTCCAAGTGCGATTGCATCTTTTGCTCCGAGAATAAAATCATGCTCAACCGCATCCAAGAACATATATTTGCCGTCGTACATTCCGTTCGTTTGGAAGTCAACAACTAAATCGTTGTATTTAATACCAGCCCAGCCCCAATAACCGAATTTCGTACCCTTGCGGTCAGCTGTTTTGTTTGGCGCAAATCCTATATCAAGCGTCAGGTCTCCGATTTTCGAAACTTTTTCGCCCAAAGAGAATTGGCTAAAGCCGCCGACGTGTTGAAAGCCCGCATCCCAGCCGTCATCTACCGTCTTCCAAATGATAGCTTTACGCGCATCCGGCTTTGCGTAGTTGAACCCAGTAACATAGTTGACATACGGAGTGTTGAATCCGAATTTGAGGTGTCCCAAGAACGGGTTTGACCCCGGCCCCGCACTGCCTGAAGTATTATCGTTTGCCTGCGCAAAATACATAACAGGATCGACGAATACGCTGTTTATGAAATTCAAAAAACCGTCTTCAGGCTTTACAAGCCATCTATTGGATGGGGATTTCCGCGCAAGATAAATCAAGTTGTTTGCGCCGCTTCTGTCTCCGCCGTAGCTGTCCATTTCTTTTTCAGCAAGCGCGACTTCGATGAAAAATGGGCTATTTGGAATAAAAGTTCCGGCAAAGTGGTTGTAAGATTTTACGCCGACTGTTGCATTATCGAAGTCAAAGCCCTTCTTCCTTGGGTCCCGATACGATTGCAAGTCAAATTTCGACTGCATACCAAGCATCGTCCATGTAGAAAATGCAATCTTCGCCTTCTTTTCCGGCGTTTTTCCCGCTCCCGCGTCGGCAGCCTCGTCTTCGACAAGATCCGAAACAACTACCAAGCCGTTTTTGCCGCCGAATCCGTCATCGACCAGATCAGGCGCGCGCAAATCGGTTGTCCATGAACCGTCCGAAATAAACTTGTATTTCAGTTCATCGGCAAGACTAAATTCACCGACATACTCCCATCCCTTCTCCTCAATCTTTGTCATAAGCAGGGCGCCGTCTTGCCAGTTGGTAAATGAACCTGCAAGCAAGACTTCCTGGGCGCGCGGGTTGGCGTAAAAAAATCGGACTTCCGCCTTCCCGTTGTCCAGCTTTTTTACTGTAACTTCTGCGGATAGCGCCGCAGCAAGCAACAGGAAAAACGAGATGAAAGAAATATTTTTTTTCATCTTATCCCCCATAGGAAAATAAATTTGTAATACTCTATTGCAGCCATCCGCCTGCAATAGCAGTACTATATAATCCGTTATAAATTGCTGTATTGTCAAGCAATAAATATTTAAAGGCGCAGCGGCAAGCCGTTGAATCTTTATATGCCCATTTTCCGCCTCAGCCTGCGCAAATAATCTGCGGGCGCGTTTGCTGCCGGCAAATAAATCACGCCCCCGATGCGCGCATAAAAACAGGCGGCGCCGCTAAACCGTCTGCCGGAACTCCTCCGGCAGCTCAAAGCGCATCCGCTCTCCAGTGGCAGGATGGGTAAAACTCAAGCCTTTTGCGTGGAGCATGAGCCGTTCGCCGGGTGCGCAGGAGCCGTAGAGCGAATCGCCGATGATAGGGACGCCAAGACCGTGCTGATCGGCGCTGGCAAGACGGAGCTGGTGCGTGCGGCCGGTATGCGGCGTAAACAGAATGCGGCTGACGTTCTTGCATCTGCCGTCAGGAGCGGTATAGGTTTCCGTCCCCGCGTTTTTCCATTCGGTAATTGCTTTTTTGCCGTGCGCGGCATCCCATATTTGATGCGGTCGGTTTTCGACATCAAGACGGAAATACAGTTCCATCTTCCCGCCGGAGCCGGAGATAACGCCGTTCAAGAGCGCGACGTACTGCTTTTCGACAAGGCCGTTTTCAAACTGTTGGGAGAGGTTCCGGTGAGCGTCCGCGGTAAAGGCGAGCGCCATGAGGCCGGACGTTTCCATGTCCAAGCGGTGAACGGCCGGTTGCGCAATGCAGGAGGGAAAAAGGCGACGTACACGGTTGACGATGCAATCCTGCTTGTCAGGGCCGCGTCCGGGAACGGAAAGAATGCCGCTTTGCTTATCCACCACGATGATGCTTTCGTCCCGATAGACAATCCGGAGCCCCAGCATCTGCGGCAAAATGAGGGCGCACCGTTCGTTGCAAGGCGCATACACAGCATTCGACTGCTTTTGCGCCGTTGGACTGCCGTAAAAAACTTCCGCCATGCTCAGCGGCGTATATCCGTGCAAAAAGGCGTAATGCAACAATTTCGGCGCACAGCAGTCGCCCGTTCCAGTCGGCGGCAAAGTCGTGCAGAGGGAGCGCAAGGGGCGCAAAACGCCGTCGGCGCAGCAAAAAGAGTAGAGCGCATAGACTTTTTCAAGCGAAGTGCGCGTTAAAGCTGCGCGAGCTGCAATCAAGGCCCGCTCTTCGGCATCCGGTTCATTGAATCGGCCGTCAGCTTTCTTCCGCGCCGCCTTCAATGCGTTAATTTTATCCGTGATGCGGTGAATCTCTGCGTCATTTTCGGCAAGCGCGGCATCGATGCGTTCGGCGGCAACGACTGGCGGCACGAAAACCTCGTTCTCCGCTTCCGCATCATCCGAGCTGGAATGCAGCGCGCACCGTATGCCGGAAACGGTTTTCAGCACAAGCCGCCTGCCCGCAGCATCTGCGCACACCATCGCGCCGAGCATGATGCCCTGTCCCGCGCGCTCAACGCTTTCCGGCGCATTCCGCACAAGGCGAATCCTTCCTGCATTGAGCGCGGCAATCATCGAGCGGCACAGCGCAGCCGCTTCATCTTCGGGAAAAGGCGGAAACATAGGCTACAGGTTGCGGATTTCTACGCTGCCGTCCGGTTTAGCAATAAAAACGGCCGGTTTATTCTTCGTAAAAAAACCGACTTCAACTACGCCGACAATTTTAAGAATCTCATCTTCCATTTCAGCCGGATTGACCGGCGACTTCCACAGGCAGTCGGCAATCTGGTTGCCGTTGTCGGTAACAACCGGCCCGCATTTCCGAACGCCCTCGCGGAGCGTTACCGCCGCGCCGAGTTTTTCAAGCGCATATTTGACCGGCACAAAGGCCGCGCCGATGATTTCTACCGGCAGCGGAAAGCGCGTCCCCATATCAGGAACGGCCTTCTGCGCGTCGGCGACGATAACAAGACGGTCGGAATTGTATTCGACAATCTTTTCGCGCAGCAGGGCAGCCCCGCCTCCCTTAATCAGGTTGCAGTCCCCGTCGATTTCGTCCGCGCCGTCAATCGAAAGCTCCAGATGCCCGCCGATAACGCGGTCGTTCAGGGAATAAACGGGAATGCCCCAATCCGCACAGGCGTTTTCCGTCTGAAAGCTCGTTACAACCGCCTTGATGCCGGTAAGCGTTCCGTCTGCAAGGTGTTCGGCAAGGCGTTTGACCGCCGGAAGCGCCGTTGAACCGGTGCCAAGCCCGATCTTCATCCCGCTATGGAGCAGGCCTTTTTCAAGGAGCGTATCGACAGCCGTACGCGCGGCGCGTTCTTTTTGTTCATTCTGACTCAGCGCTTTCATAATCGACTCCCGTAAAATACTTAAATTGCCGGTAGGCTTGATATTTGAGCATTGCAAGGCCGTTTGTAACCGGACAGCCGGCTTTTCGCGCAGCAGCCATAATCGGCGTTTCCTCCGGATCATAAATGATGTCGAACAGCCATTCCGTGCCCTGAAATTGATAGAACCACAGCGGATTCGCCTCTTTTGAAGGCGTACCGTCGGAATGCATACCGACATTTGTCGTTTGAATAATAATGTCGGCGTAGCGCTCAAGCGTTTCTCGGTTTTCTTCCGAAAGCTCCGTGTAACTGAACCCGAAGCGTTCGGCAAGAATGCGCGCGCGCGGCAGCGTCCGGTTGAATACGCAGGCGCGCCCGCCCATCTGCTTGATAACATACGCGACTGCATGAGCTGCGCCTCCGGCTCCGATGATGGCAACGCGGCGGCGGCGTAATTTTTTTACGCCCAGAAATTCCATCAGCGCGCGCTGAAAACCGTATGCGTCAGTGTTTAATCCGATCCACGTGCCGTCTTCGATGCGTAAAACGGTGTTGCTTGCGCCGATTTCCCCCGCCTCTCGGTCAATTTCTGCAACGCAGTCAAGCGCGTCCGCCTTGTACGGCACGGTAACTGCCATCCCGTCAAGGCCCGCAGCTTCGGCAAAATCCAGCGATTCGGCAAAAGACGTTGAAGGCAGCGGAATAAAAACCCGATTCATGCCGTGTTTACGATAGCCGTTGTTGTGGAGGAGCGGGCTAAGCGTAACTTTCAGCGGGTAGCCGGTAACAGCGCAGATGTTCGTATCCGCATTTAAATGATGAAAGTTGTACAGTTCATCGAGCGTCAGCGGATCGATGTGGCCGATTGCGGTAGTATTCGCAGCGCATTCAGGCGGAGACGTATAGGCCATATACGAATCGAGTTTATGCGAAAGAATCCGGGACGGGATGCCGAGCGGCCCCATAGCGCATAAAATCCGGTCGAAGCCTTTAATCTCCGCCGCCTGCTTAAACAGTTGCGTTACCTCGCCAAGCGTTTTCGGCATAAACGCGATTTTCGGGATTTCGAAGACGGTGTGCCGAATCGATTCCAGCTTTTTGCGTAAATCAGGAATAGAATGCTCAAAGTCATGGCAGCTTCTGATAATTTTTACGCCGAACGCAAGCGCGGCATCCTGAAGACTTGGTACGTGGAAGTAATCTTCAAAATCGACATAGGCGAAGTTTTTTTCAGGATTTTGATCGGCAAAGGCCATCGCCCGGCTGAACAAGGCAGTCCGCGCAAACTCCGTGCTGTCAAACTTGCCGCCGTCAATGCCGCGCCGGATCGTCAAAATACACGGAACATTTATCATCGACGGAAACCGCCGCGCGTAAAGCTGTTCGTCTTCGGTCAAATAATCGACGCGCAATTCCGCAACATCGATATGCGGCGCATACTTTTGTACGAGAGCCGCATCTTCCTGCAATGTTTTTCCAGTCAATGTTAGGCAAAGAAGCGGGCGTTTTGTATTCTTATCCATAGATATACCAAATGAAAGTCAATAAACCTGTTTGGAACAGTTAATATACGGTCAGGCGTTTTACTTCCCGCTCCATGACAGACAAAATGAGCGTCGTGTTTTTCCGAACCGAATATGGGAGCGTAATGGAGCCGCCGGTGTGCATAAATTTGACGATTGTCCGGACAGTTCCGTCCTCCTGTTCTGCATCAAGACGCATAGAAACCGGATACGGCAGGTCGGTAACCGCCGCGCTGAAAATCCCAACGGAGCGCTTCCTATCAGGCTCCGCCGGAAGAGCAATATCAACGCTGACTCGCGAATAATGCGGCAGCGCCGTCGGATTATTCGGCTGCTGGCTTATTACGATGCTCTGAGTTCCGTCTTCCGCAAACTGAGCGGAAAAGTCAAAGACGAGACGGGTTTGCGCAACGGCGCGGAGCGCATCGGCAATGGACATACCAACGAGGTCGGGAACCGTTACCGTTTCGACATTTGGGCCCTTGCTGACTACGAGCTGCACCGTAACCGGTTCAGCGATTTCCGTATTTTCCGGCGGGTTTTGCGCGATGATCGTACCGGCGGGGGATGCATCCGTCTTATACAGCGGAGCGGCAAGCGTGATAAGCGGGCGGCTGGAGCCTGCGAACAGCGATTGCAGCCGAAGCTTCAAATCATCGATATTCATGCCGACGTAAGATTCGATATGATCAACAATAACGCCGCGGCTAACGACGAGCGAAACGCGGCTGAACCCCTTAATAATTGATCCGGCCGTCGGATTTTGATCGAGCACGGTACCCGCGTCATCCGGCGAATCCGAGTAGCGCAGCGTAATTTTCGGATACAACTCCTTGTCCTGCATCTCGATAAGCGCTTCGGTAAGCGGTTTGCCGCGAACTTCCGGCACGAGCACCTCTTCCGCCCCGCGCACCTGCACAAAAAACACTGCGCACGCAAAGAACAGCATCACAAACACCGCGCACACAACCAGCCGCACAAGCTTTCCGCCGTCGTTTTGCAAATCAGACGCACTGCCTCCGCTTTTTATCGAATCAGAAGCGTTCTGCGCCCGCTCCTCAAACTTATTTTTCCCCATAGTGCGCACACCATATCATTTTTCTACCGAAGTTACCAGCTTCATGGACAAGCAGCGGAAGCCGAGGAGACGCGCGGGGATATAGCTAATTGCCATGAAATGCAAGTGAAAATCTTATATCGCATGGCGCATGCAGAGGCTTAAGATCGTGCGCAATCAAATATACAAGAAGCAGGCAGCACGTTGGCATAGGCTGCAACAGTATCGGTATAATCATTGCGGGAGAAGGCGATATGAGGCAACCGGCTACGTAAAAATAAAAATCCGTTGTCCGGTCAACAAGAAAATCATTCCTGAAAAATACGCCCTGTTCGACAACTGCGAACAGGGCTACGAGTTCTAAATCGCACAAATAGCACGATTTAGAACATCGCATTTCAAGGTAACCAGTTCAGAAACCGAAGTTTCCGAACTGGTTTAATCGCAAATACATAGAAGAGCATCCTGATGCCTACCTCAAAGAAATCGCAGAAGTCTTCGGCTGTCATCCATCTTCAGTGCTGAAGCGGTTGCGAAAGCTCGGTATCACGCGAAAAAAAAGAGTACCTTTTACAAAGAACAAGCCCCCAAACAAGTAGAGGCGTATTTAGAAAAAATCAAAG
>CAUTOX010000091.1:0-9516 GCA_963539665.1 uncultured Treponema sp. | reverse complement strand
CTAGTTTTCCCGTCTGCCGCGCCAGCCAACATTTCGCGCTCCTCCCTGCCTTCCCGTCCGCCTCTCTACGAACCTCCCGCAGTTTTTGTTGTCAAACAAAAACTGTACGCGGGCGGACTGCAAATAATTTGCCGCCTGCTGTTAATTTTCCGTGCGGTCCGCAACAGTTTGCCTGCGGCAAACTTACGAAATGCCGACCGACTTCCATCCATACGACAAAATATTCCCGCCCGCCCGTCCGCAACAGTTTGCCATACAGCAAACTTACGAAATGCCGGCCAGTTATGTCTTTCACATCCAGTTTTCCCGTCTGCCGCGCCCCGCCACGTTGCCCTTCCGTCATCCGCGTGCAAACTTCGGCGGCTGCGGTGCCCTATCCACCTTCCCCGTGCCTATTCCGCTCGCACAATAGTCATCCGCGCACCTCCCTGCCTTCCCGCCCGCCACTCTACGACCATCCCGCAGTTTTTGTTGTCAAACAAAAACTGCGCGCGGACGGCCGACCAAGTTCTATCTATACGATAAAATATCTCCGTCCGCCACGCCCCGCCGCGCGCCCGCTAGTTTGCCCGACAAACCGGAGCGGCTGCGGTACCCTATCCACCCTCCACATCACCATACTACCGCTCGCACAATAGTCATCCGCGCTCCTCCCAGCCTCCCCGCCCGCAGCTACCCCGTACGCCGCCAGAGACCGGCACGTTGTACAAGTTTCGAGAACTCGAAACTTGAAGCGGACGGGCGGACGGCGGAGAGCCGGACGTAAAGAGTGTAACTGTTCGGCCGTCCGCTGCAAGTTTGCTATGCAGCAAAATTGCATAACAACTACTTTGGTCGTGCCCAAGGGAGGAGGGGCAAGGGAGGAAAACTGCGGGCTTCGAACTCTGAGCTGTTTTCCTCCCTTGCAAAGGCAGGCGCGGCGGGCAAAAAAAATGCGGACGCACGGTAATGCGTCCGCATTTGTTATCACGCATAATGGAAGATTGGGCTATCTTCCGTTACGGCGTTATTTTGCGTTTTCGGCGTAGGAATTCAAAGCATCCATCGCGGCTTTATCGTCTTCCTTGTCGTCTTTAAGTTTCATGATATCAGCGTACCATTGGTCGACACGTTTGTTGAAGTCGCCTTTCAATGACAATTGAACCTTATCGCCGTTTATGTTTGTGTCGTTGAATCCTTTGGCAGAAAACTGAACCCGTAAGTTCTCCCACTTGAAGCCCGCTACAGTGATAGGATTGTTTGAGGAGTCCTTTACCGTAAAAACCGCCACGGAGGGCGGTGGTTCTACGCAGTGGCGATGTTTCGGCGAAGCCGAAACTCGCTGATGACAAATGTACACGGAGGTACATTTGTCATCCCAACATCGCAAAATAAATCTAGAGGTTCCCATTACATTCTATTTTGCCGTTAGTAAAACAGGGTACAGCAAGAAACCGTACATACAAAAAAAAGACCGCCCATACCGGAACGGTATGGACAGTCTTATCAGTTTCTTAGAAAGAAACGATCAACCTATTAGCTCTCGATATTAAGAACGAATGCCATCCAAGCATTCTGGTTCGTGGAATCCGGCAGCTCATCGAATACTAAGTTTTCACCCGGTAGTGCAACCGTAACGGTAAGAACAACTTTTTGACCTGCCTCTGATTTGTCAATATCAAGGACAGTTTTACCTTCCTTATTCTTCTTAATTTCAGCTTTGTTTTCGCGACCTTTTTTGAGTCCCCATGTGAGCTTAATATCCTTTATATCGTGTTCATCTCCCATTTCGGGCAGGAGAATGGCTTTGCCTTTTTGTTGGTATTGGTACACGTATTTACGTGTATTCGTCCATATCTGATCATCACCGTTCACCTTCTGTACGAGTTTGTCTATCTGCCCTTTTATCTGGCGTTTATCGTATACCTTTTTTCTCATGTTTACAAAGGTAAATTTAAATTCACTTACTTTATTGTCCTTGGTGAAGGTATACATGACCGTAAAGGTATCGCCGTTCTTAGCGTCTTTTGCTAAGCCAATATCGAGCTTTCCTTCCTCGTCAAAACCACCGATTGTTCCAGTGATAGAACCTTGATTAGGGGTAACTGTAAGTTTTCGCTCCTTGCCTTTATACGGATCGTTATTTGGAGGAAAATAGTCTTTAAAAAAGAACTCGACTTCTTCCGATGTCGGCTGAATGACAAACTTCTTTTCAACTGCGTCAAAGAGGATACCTTTTCCTTTAAGCGTATCTATCTTATCACTCAGTGCCTTTTTCACAGTATCTTTCATCATAAAATCATCTCTTAAAGCATTCTGCTTCTTGTTTATGATGGTAAACTTAAATTCACTTACTTGACCACCCTTTTTAAAGGTAAGCTGTACCTCAGCGCGACATCCCTCAGGCTTGCCCGCAACCTTAATAGCAAGCTTTGATTTATCACTGGCAAGCGTTACGGAAGGAACTGCAGTGAGAATCTTAAATTCCTGTTCCATGCCGGTAAAGTCACCATCTTTGAAAATCTCTTTTGCAGACAGCTCTGTTATTGCTGAATCCGGACCAATAACAAACTTATTCTCGGCTGCCACAATGTTGATTTCTTTCTTTTTAAAGTCTTCAACAGCATTTGCAAGCGCTTTTGCTACTTTGTCTTTCAAGGAAAGCTCATCCTTTGGAGGCTGCTGCTTCTTGTTTATGACAGTAAAATCAAACTTACTTGACTTCCCATCCTTTGTAAAGGTAAGTGTTGCCGTATAGGTTTCGCCGTCAGCTTTTGCTGCATACCCAATAGTAAGATTCGATGCAGGATTGGCAACCGTTACGGAACCGCTTGCAGGGTTAAGCGTAAATACTTGTGTCATACCGGTAAAGTCAGTACCTGAGAAAATCTCTGTTGCAGACAGCGTTGTTTCTTTTGAATCTGCTTCGATGGTGAACTTCTTAGCGTCAGCATCAATCGTGATCTTTTTAGCACTAAGCTTAGAAACCGCTGCTTTAAGCGCGGGTACTATTTTGTCTTTTAGGTTAAGCGGATCCGTTGAGGGAGTCGGGGCAGGCTGCGGCTGCGAATTCTTTTTCTTGTTTACAACGGTGAAATTAAAGGTACTTGTCTTTCCACCCTTTGCAAAGGCAAGTGTTACCATAAAGGTATCGCCCTCGGCGATCTTTGCATATCCAACTGCAAGTTTCGATGCATCGCTGGCAACTGTTACGGAACCGCCTGCAGGGTTAAGCGTAAATACCTGTGTCATGCCGGCAAATTTAGCATCTTTGAAAATGTCTTTTGCAGACAGCTCTGTTACGGTTGAATCTGCTTCGATGGTGAACTTCTTAGCGGTAGCATCGAGCGTGACCTTTTTGGTACCAAGCGAAGCAACTGCCTCCTTAAGCGATTTTTCTACGTCGCTCTGTATACCAAGCTCATCTTTCGAGGGCTTTGGCGGGTTCGGAGTTGGGCCTGGCTGTGGGGTTGGCGTTGGACCCGGCTGCGGTGTTGGAGACGGAGTTGCGCTCTTGGAAAACAGTTTTTTCATGTCATCCAACTTAATGGTATTGCTAAAGGCTTTTACCGCCGTCGCGGTCGCATCGTCGCACTCTGCAATCTTCCAGACTTTGCCGTCTGCCAGCGTGATGGTAGCCTTTCTTTTACCGGCGTCGCCCATAACCTCAATTTTTGCGTTGGTAAGCGACAAGTCCGCAAGCGTGAGCGCCGGAGCGCCTAAGCACTTGTCGGCCGCGCTGCTGTATGCGCTTGCCGCGTCGGCATTCTTTTTCAGATTGGCGCCGCTATCCGCCGCCAGCGTGATTTTGCCGTCATCGCTAAAGTTCCAGTACAGTTTCTTTGCAGAAACATCGGTGCCTTCAATGTCCGTTACCTGCCAGACTTTGCCTTTTTCCGCGCTGCCGCCGAACATAACATTGTTCAGCTTGTTGAACGCGCCGACTACGGCTGCATCGTTCTTGTTTTTGCTAAAGTCGAGCGTTGTACCCGTCTGCTTTACCAAAACCATCTTCTTGCTACCGGCAGTGATGGTCATTTTGTCCGCCGTCAGCTCAAAGGTTGATGCCGCAGGAATCTGCAATTCCGCGCTTTCGATCGTCTTTTTAGCCGTATCGACTGTATAAGCTACCTTCGCATCTCTTGTGCTTGCGTCGGTTTTATCCGTGGTATCGGCATCATAGGCGAGTTTAAGAACGTTCTTATCGTCAAAGTGAAGGAAATGTCCTTCTTTCTTATCGATAGTCGTGGAACCCCATGACTCAACTTTCCAAACACCCTGCAATGAAGGCGCCCCGTCCGGCTTCGGCGTTGGCTTCGGCGTTTCCGGTGTGTCCGGCTGCTTACAAGCCGCCAGCAACGCAATAGATGCGGCTGCGAATACAGAAACTACAGTACGAATCGTAGTTTTTTTCATACAATTTCTCCTTAGTGTATGGTATAGAGATTGCTTCCCATGCCTATGGCGGAAAACAACCGGCGCCATATTAACGCTCTCCCTAAAACAAAGTCAAGAGAATCATAGGGGGGGGGGGGGGCTATAATAGAAGAAAACCTGTTTTACCAAGGGAAAAACCAGCGGCGGGGCCGGAACGCAAAGCATTCAAGCAGAGAAAGACAACCGGCGTAACGTGCAGCATAAGATCCGGAGCGCGAAGCAGGCTTCTTTATATGATGGTGCAAGACGAACGTGCGGAGGATTTAACTCGTTCAATTACAGTGTTGTTGAACAGGTTGATTCTTAAAAGCGGGAAATGAACAAAAAAATCATTATCCATTATTGACACGTTCATTTGTTTATTGTAGATTACGGCCAGCTTGTAAATAAGCTGATAAACTCTCTCCGATGTTCAGCGAAAGCTGGACGGCAGGAACTCTGGAACTTTTTCAGAGTTCCTGTTTTTTTATTCCCCAAACCTTGTTGCAGCAGATCATCGCGCAGGCTGCGTCAATGCACGTACAATTGCAGCGGCAGCTTTTTCGCCGTCCATTGCCGATGACACGATGCCTCCTGAATAGCCTGAACACTCTCCGGCAGGATACAAGGCTCCAAGCGCGATGCATTCAAGCGTGTCCTTGTTGCGGAGGATGCGTACCGGCGTACTGGTGCGCGTTTCCGAAGCAATCAGCAACGCCTGCGGACTGATATAGCCGCGCATGGATGTATCGAAAATCGGCAGGGCGGCGGCAATGCGCTCAGCGATGTGCGGCGGGAGCCAGTTATCTAAGCGGGAAGGCGCAAGGCCCGGCGTATAGCTCGACGGAATTAAAGCGCCGCTGCTCCGTGCACCAAGAAAATCCGTCATCAGCTGTGCAGGAGCCTTTTGCGCGCTGCCGTGCAATTTCGTCAGCCGTTCGATATGCTTTCTGAAATACAAACCGGCCAGCGCGGAACAACCGTCCGCTTCCGCCTGCGTTTTAAAAGATTCGGGAACATCCTCCGGCCGCAGCTCAACAACAACTGCCGCGTTCGACCACTTTGAATTGCGGGACGCTGCCGACATCCCATTAACGACGATGCCGTCATCTTCGGTAGACGCAGGAACGACAAAACCGCCCGGGCACATACAGAACGTGTATACGCCGCGCCCATTAACCTGAGCGGTCAGCCGGTATTCCGCCGCGCCGAGCGCACTTCCGGCAGCACGATGGTATTGAATCGCATCGATTAAAGAACGCGGATGCTCAATGCGAACTCCCGCTGCAAAGGTTTTCGCTTCCAACGCGGCAGGCGCAACGCAAGCGATCATTTTATACACATCGTCCGCCGAATGCCCCGCCGCAAGCAAAACGGCATCCGCTGAAAACTCCGTGCGTTCTCCAGTGCGGACATTTTGCGCATTTACGCCCCAAACCTGTCCGCCGTCAGTAAGCAGCTCCGTGCAGCGCGTGTTGAAATGGAACTCGCCGCCCAACCGAATAATCTCCCGCTTCATGGCATTGATGATGAGCGGCAAGCGATCTGTCCCGATGTGCGGATGAGCGTCAGTCAAGATTGCCGGATGCGCGCCGAAATGGACGAATATCTGCAAAATCTTTCCGACATCGCCGCGTTTATTGCTGCGAGTGAACAGCTTGCCGTCAGAAAAAGTCCCCGCGCCGCCTTCTCCAAAGCAGTAATTTGAATCCGGATTAAGCATTCCGCGCGTACTGATGGCCGCAATGGAGCGTTTGCGTTCCGCAGTTTCCTCTCCCCGCTCCAAAATAACCGGCTTGATTCCGTGTTCCAGCAGCTTGAACGCTCCGAACAGCCCCGCCGGCCCCGAACCGATAATGAGCGCACGTTTGTTACTGTCGGCAGCTTTCCAATGCGGAATGGCAGCAGCGCCCCTGTCCGCCGCCGTTTGGGCATCGCGCACTGCATAGCGCAGGCGGATTTTTACCCTTCCGTGCCGGGCATCAACGGAACGCTTTACGAGCGCAAATGTCTTTCCTTCCGCGCTGATATTTTTTTCGGCAAGTTGCGCGGCAAGCCGCTTTTCTATGCGGCGTACATCGCCTTCTTCCTGCGGCAAAACCGTAATCGTCATTTCGGTATTCATGCGCCCATCCTAGCAGAATCGCGCCCGTTGGAAAATGCAGGGATCGGGGCGGGGCGGACGGAAATACTTTATCGTGTAGATTTAACTTGGTCGGCCGTCCGCGTGCAGTTTTGTTTAGCAACAAAACTGCAAGAGACACGGAGCATGGCGGGCAGACGGAGATACTTTGCCGTATAGATGGAACGCAGGCGGCCTCTCGTAAGTTTGCCATAAGCAAACTGTCGCGGACTGCACGGATAGCCTATTAACCTACAGAAAAACATTTGCAGTCCGCCAGCGTGCAGTTTTGCTTAGCAACAAAAACTGCGGGAGGCACGGATCGGGGCGAGGCGGACGGAGAAACTTTGCCGTGTAGATGAAACGCAGGCGGCCTCCCGTAAGTTTGCCATAGGCAAACTGTCGCGGCCTGCACGATAGTCTATTAGCCTACTGAAAATTATGTGCAGCCCCCCGCATTCCACGACCTCTCGTAAGTTTGCCGCAGGCAAACTGCCGCGGACGGGCGGGCAGGAAAAAGGGATGTGAAAGATATAACTGGTCGACCGCCCGCGTACAGTTTTTGTTTAGCAACAAAAACTGCGGGAGGGTCGTAAAAAGATGGACGGAGAAACTTTGCCGTATAGATTTAACTCGGTCGGCCGTCCGCTTGCAGTTTTGTTTAGCAACAAAAACTGCAAGACAGCCGTGGAGAGGCGGGCGGACGGATAAACTTTGTCGGATGGACTTAACTTGGTCGGCCGTCCGCTTGCAGTTTTTGTTTGTTACAAAAACTGCAAAAGACTAGGATCGGAGCGGGGCGGACGGAAATACTTTGCCGTATAGATTTAATTTAGTCGGCCGTCCGCTTACAGTTTTTGTTTGCCACAAAAACTGCGGGAGGCACGGAGTGGGGCGGGCGGAGAAACTTTGCCGTGTAGATGGAACGCAGACGGCCTCCCGTAAGTTTGCCATAGGCAAACTGTCGCGGCCTGCACGATAGCCTATGAATCTACGGAAAAACATTTGCAGTCCGCCAGCGTGCAACTTCGTCTGCGCGTAAACTGTTCTAAAAGCCTGCTTGACAGCCGTCTCTGTCCTCTCTAATATATGAACAGTTATTCATATATTAAATCGTTCAATCGGCGAATCTTCAATTTTGCCGAAAATGGTTTTATATAAAAGGAAGAAAATATGACGGAACAAGAAAAGATGCTTGCCGGAAAGATTTATAATCCGGCCGATGCAACATTAAAAGCGCTCCGCGAACAGGCGCACCGGCGCTCCCGCGCATACAACCAACTTGATGAAGGCGCAGGAGATGCCCGCAAAAAAATCATGCGGGAGCTTTTGCCAAACGCCGCGCAAAGCGCCTATCTGCAAGGGCCGATTCAATTCGATTACGGCATCTTCACTGAACTTGGAGAAAACTTTTACGCAAACTTCAATTTTACGGTGTTGGATTGCGCGCCGGTCAAAGTCGGCAACAACGTCTTCATCGGGCCGAATTGCGCACTGGTTACGCCGATACATCCGCTGTTAAGCGGCGAACGGAATGCGCGCGTACAGGCGGACGGCAGCGTTTTCGTCCCCGAATACGCAAAACCGATTGTCATCGGCGATAACTGCTGGCTTGCGACCAATGTTACCGTCTGCGGCGGCGCGGTTATCGGCAGCGGCTCAGTCATTGCGGCCGGCAGCGTCGTAACGGGAAACATCCCGCCGAACTCGCTTGCAGGCGGCGTTCCGTGTCGGGCGATTCGCACGCTCAGCGAATCGGATTCCATCGAATTGAAAAAATCGCTGTGGTAACGCCCGCAGAAAACAGGAAGGGAAGCGCAATGGAAAACGATGTTTTTGAAAATATGCCGGATGAGGATACGCTCTTTGATCTTGCCGAACTGTTTAAGATTTTTGGCGATTCAACGCGGATTCGGATTTTGTTTGTGCTGCTGGAACAGGAAATGGCCGTCGGCGGGATTGCAAGTACGCTCGGCATGACGCAATCGGCCGTCAGTCACCAGCTGCGCATCCTGAAAACAAACGGGCTGGTCAAATTCCGGCGGGACGGCAAGTCGCTCATTTATTCGCTCACCGACGACCATGTCAATTCAATCTTGAATCAAGGGCTGAACCATATTGCAGAATGAAAGGATGCGGGCGGTGGGCGGCGGAATAAATTCCACGTATAGATTTTTATGGATCGGCCGCCGCCTTACAGTTTGCTGTAAGCAAACTGCAAATGGGAGCGGCGTGAGCAAGCGGGATAAGTTCCACGCACCGTTTTTATGGGTCGGCCGCCGCCTCTCAGTTTGCTGTAAGCAAACTGCAAATGGGGATGGCGTGAGCAAGACGGAATAAATTCCACGTATAGTTTTTATGGATCGGCCGCCGCCTTTCAGGTTGCTGCAAGCAAACTGTAAATGGGGATGGCGTGAGCACGGCGGGTGAAGTTCCGCGCATAGATTTTATGGATCGGCCGCCGCCTTTCAGGTTGCTGTAAGCAAACTGTAAATGGGGATGGCGTGAGCAAGCGGGATAAGTCCCACGCACCGTTTTTATAGGTCGGCCGCCGCCTATTGCCGTATTCACGCAGGCGGCCTAACTGGATGCGAGGCTGCACAAGCGGCCTTTGATATAGCGGCGGATCAAGGGAGAACGCGACTTGCCCAGCCCGCACGGAGAGAATAGAGAACCGCTAAAAACCTCAGTTTTTAGAGGTAACTTTGAAAATGCAATGTTGTAACTCGCGATAATCCAGCGAGTTACAACTTACCGCAATCTCGAAAAAAATCGCAAAAAAGAGAGTTTTTCGAGATGCCCAATAACAAAGTAAGGAGTATTTCCATGACAGAATCAGATGACCGCAACCACAACAACGCACACGCGGCGGCGCACGATGCCGCACACTCGCATGGCCACGATGAAGCGCACCGGCACGAACACGACGGCTGCGCCCGCACGAACAACGCACACGCGGCGGAGCACGATGCCCCGCACTCGCATGGCCACGATGGAGC
>CAUTOX010000090.1:0-9536 GCA_963539665.1 uncultured Treponema sp. | reverse complement strand
TATTATTGCTTATTTTTTATTTTTTGGGCAGCCTTTGCAAAAACTGAGTTCCGTGATCCCCGCCTTGTTTATCTTCAATTTATATGCTAGCTTACAAAAGATTTAAAATTCATGCCTCATCCACTGAAGCACTGAATCGTTTTATTTTCCTATCATATTACATAATGGAGCTACCGCTATGGAAGACCATACTTTTTATTCCGGAAAGACAATGCCCGGCCGTGCTGCCGTGTCGCTTAAAACGAAATGTATTCTTTTTTTGAGCGTTTTGGTATTGTTCTTGTCGCTATCGACCTGTCTTGTTATCGGCATTCATTTGTACCGGCACCAAGTACAGGCGTTCGATCAAACGAGCGGCCAGCAGTTTTTAACCGTCAATGCGGCGTTCAAGCTCTTTTTTCAGAATAACTGCAATGCGCTCAAACTTTTAGCAGACTCTCAGGCGGCGCAGAATGCCGATGAATCCTTACACGATTATTCAAAAGACAGCGGGCAAGTTACCGTAAAGGATACGGTAAAGTCACCGGAAGAAAGCGCTCTTGTAACGCATTGTCGGCACATTGTAGCCTGTTACGATTCGATTGACGTTGCATATCTCGGTACAAAATGGGGCGGGCACGCGACATCGCGCGATGTTTTTTCCGGCGGCTACGATCCGCGTAAGCGCTCATGGTATCAGCAGTCGCAGGCTTCTGCGGGAAATATTGTCGTAACACCCGCGTATGTGTCGAGCGATAACAAGCCGACGGTTACGTTCGCTCGTACCGTTCAAAACGCAAGCGGGCAGCAAGTCGGATCTGCCGGTATCGATACGAATTTGGAATATCTGACATCGTTTATGGGCGCGCTCCGCATTGGGGAGACGGGCTATGCCATGCTGGTGCAAAACGACGGCACTATTCTTGCCGATCCGAAGCATTCTGGGGCGAACTTCAAGTTGCTCAAAGACAGCGGGATTCCGTCATACCGAAGTTTTGAAACAATGAACAATGCGCTCATGCGTATCGGGATGGATGGAACGAGGTGGTATGTGCGGATGTTTGCGCTCGACGGTTTTGACTGGCGCGTCATTATGTTTATCGAAAGGAATGAAATACTTTCGTCATTCCACCGGATTGTCATGCACATGGCGATTATTACCGTTATCTTGTTCGTGCTGGTGTTTATCATCGGGTTTTATTTATCCGCGCAGTTTTCAACGCTTTTTCGGAAGGTTACGGGACTGTTTGAAAAGATTGCGGCGGGAGATTTACGGAATCGGCTTGAATATCGGAATCAGGATGAAATCGGCAATTTAACGGCGCACTTGAATCAAACGCTCGATAATGTCGGCGGCATGATCGGCTCATTAATCGAAGAAGCGAAAGTTATGAAACGCATCGGAGAAACGCTTGCAAGCAATATGACCGAAACTGCCGCCTCCATTACGCAAATCAGCGGAGCCGTTGAAAGAGTCAAAGAGCAGGCGGGGGATCAAGCGGGCAGCGTTTCAAAAACCACTGCGGCTGTTGAAGATATTATCAGCCGGATTCAAAGTTTGAATAAAAGCATTGAACAGCAAACCCAAAGCGTAAATCGCTCCTCGGCAGCAATCGAGGCGATGGTTGCAAATATTGCATCCATTACCGAAACGCTTGAACAAAATAACGTCTTAATGCAAACCTTGGCGGAAAAAACGGTCATCGGAAAGGAAGGCAGCGCGAGCGCGAATGCCGTTGTCCGTCAAATTGCGGAAAAATCCGATTCGCTTTTGGAAGCGAGTTTTATTATCCGCAATATTGCAAGTCAGACGAATCTTTTGGCGATGAATGCGGCGATTGAGGCCGCTCATGCGGGAGAGACGGGGAAGGGCTTTGCCGTTGTTGCGGATGAGATTCGGAAATTGGCGGTAGAGTCGAATGCGCAGGGAAAGAAAATCGGCATGGAACTCAAAGAATCGACGGAGCGGATCAATGAATTGATGGATGCCGGCGATAAAGCAGGCGCGATTTTTGATGAAGTATATGAGCTGGTAAAAGAAGCGGCTGCAAAGGAAGACTCTATTACCAACGCGATGCGAAAACAGTCGGCCGGAAGCCGAGAGATTTTAACGGCAATGGAATCGATTACCGGCGTTGCAGTTAAGGTGGGTAACGAGGCTGCGGAGATGCTTAAAAACAGCGAAACCGTTTCTGAAGAAATAGAAAAACTTGATAACGTAACGAAACTGATTACTGACAGCATGGATGAAATGGCAAGCGGCGCGCTACAGATTAATCAGGCGGTTCGGGAAGTAAATGAAATGACTCAGGAAAACCGGATAAGCATTGAAAATGCGGTGAATGCTGTAGAAAAATTCCGCGTGTAAAGCATAGCGGCGCTTTCGGGCGCGTCTTTTTCGGTAAGGAGTTTGGATGAAAGTCTTACGGATAAATAAGTTTTTCCGGAAATTTGGAGAGATTCAAGTGCGGCGCCGCTGGTTTTTTATTGCGGCGATGCTTGCCGTTACGGTGATTGGGCTGTCGGGGCTCCGGAAGCTGGTTATCCGCGACAATCAGGCGGATTGGTTCGATGAAAACGAAAAGATAAAGATTGCAACGGACCGCTTTGAAAAAGCATTCGGCAGCGAGGACATTATCGGCGTTCTGGTGCGCGCAGACGATGTGTTTTCGCCGGATGTCCTACGCATGATTGACGCGATGGGACGTGAAATGCTTCAAGAAATTCCGTTCGCGAAAAAGGTGAATTCGCTTACGACGCTTTCGCTTGTTACCGGAAGCGAAGATGAAATTCAAATCGTCAAACCGTTTGAAGACGGCATTCCCGATAGTACGACGGAAGAGGGGCGGCGGCGCCTTGCCGAAATTAAACGCTTTATGCTTTCGCGCCAATCGATTGTTAATAAGCTGATTTCTGCCGATGCGACGGAAACATGGATTATCTTACAGCTGTATAATTACGGCGATGAAAAAAAGAATACCGACACGGCGCGCTACTATGAAGTAGGGGATGCCGCTCATAAACTGCTCGATGATCCGAAGTGGCAAAGCGATAGGTGGGAGCTTTTCCAAGCCGGCGGCCCGTATACCGAATGCGAAGAGCGCGATGTGGTCAACAGCGAAGTTACGCGGAATCTCCTTGAGGGCTTTGTCGTTATGCTTGTGTGCCTGATTGTGTTTGTGCGCTCGCTGCGGGGGCTTATCGTGCCGATGTTTACGACGGTCGGCGGCATTGGGGTGGTGTTCGGCTTTATGGCGTACGCGGGGCAAATCGCCGATTCAAACATGATGACCATTCCGATTATTCTCGGCATGGCGCTTGCCGTCGGCTATTCCATTCATTACATCAATGCGTTCAAACTCAATTTCAGAATGACGGGAGAGCGCAAGTCTTCTGTCATTAAGGCGGTGGAAGAAACCGGCTGGCCGATTCTTTTTACGGCGCTGACGACCATTGCATCGCTCATCTCTTTCATTTTAATCGACATTGGGCCGCTCAAATGGCTTGGCATAACGGCTTCGGCGACGGTGTTTACCGTTTTTTTGTACGTCATTATTTTAATTCCCGTGCTGTTGTCGTTCGGCAAAGACAAAACGCCTGAACAAACGGCAACAGCCGCTCATACGCCGCGCATCGATCGCGATTTTGAACGATTTGGCCGCGCGGTTATGACGGCGAAGGTTCCGCTTATCATTTTAGGATTTCTGATTATTGCAGCATTCATACCGGGCATTCCGCGCATCGAAGTGAATATGGACTACGTTAAAATGTTCGGCACAAAGATTCCGTATATCGCGCGTCTTGCAAAACTTGCCGATATGCAGCTTGGAACGCAGTATTCGTACAAGGTGATGATTGAATGCGCAGAACCGGATGCATTTAAGGAGCCGGAGCGGATGCAGGCGCTCGAACAGCTTGAAAAGGCGCTCGGCAGATTAAGCGAAACGCGGATTTCAAACGGAACGCCGCGCGTGCAATCGGCGCTTGACCTTGTTAGAGAGATGAACCGGATGCTCAACGGCGATGATCCTGCGTTTTATACCATTCCGGATGAGCGGGCGACGCTTACGGAAGAATTGTTTCAATACGAACTGTCGGACAGCGAATATTTGTTCAGCTGGCTGAGCGAAGATTATGCGAGCACGTATCTTTCTGTTGATTTACGGGGGTATGAGAGCGCCATGATCACGCAAAATGTTGCGGAGGCCGAACGGCTCGGCAAGGAGTTTTTTCCTGATGCGGAGGTGTCGGTGATCGGCATCATTGCGGAATTTGCCGACTTGAATGGGAAAATCGTTCAGGGGGAAATAAAATCGTTCGGCGGTTCGCTTTTTATCATCGTCTTGATGCTCATCATTGTTTTTTCTAGCGTCCGAACGGGCTTAATCGGCATGATTCCGAATGTTACGCCGGTTATTATTCTTTCAGGACTCATGGGCTACCTCAATTTCCAGCTTGACATGATGACGATGACAATTATTCCCATGATTTTAGGGATTGCGGTCGACGATACCATCCATTTTATCAACCACACAAAATATTTGTATGAAATAAGCGGCAACTACAAAGAATCGATCATCCGCACCTACCGCGAAGTCGGCAAAACAATGAGCATGACGACAACGATTATCTGCGCGATGTTTTTCGTCTACACGTTCAGCATTATGACGACGATGCAGAGGATCGGCATTCTTGCGATTATCGGTTTATTTGCTGCGCTCTTAGCCGACTATCTGATGACGCCGGTATTACTACTCATTACAAAGCCGTTTGGAAGGGAGAAGCCGAAGGAAAAGCAGTCGGCCGGCGGAAAATAGACGGCGCGTGAGGCGGAAGAGGCGATATTGCAAAACATTCGTCACATTTTTAAAATAGATACGCTTTGCAGATACAGAATGCGAAGAAGGGAAAACTATATTTTGGAGGCATTATAATATGAAGAAAAAATGCATTGCGGGGGCTGCGCTTGCGGCTTTCTTTTTGGGCGCGCTCCATGCAGAGAGCGCATACGATATTATGAAGGCGGTAAAAGAGCGCTATCAGGGGGAGACGGCGGTTTATAAAATGAAGCTGACGCTCCGTTCGGCAAAAGGGTCGGCGCGGGAGCGGCAGGTCAGTTATTATTCAAAGGATTACGGAAACGAAAAAAAATCCGTTATGGTTTTTCAAACGCCGAAGGATGTTGCGGGCGTCGGCTATCTTGTCTGGAGTTATGCTGAAAAGGACAAGGACGATAATACGTGGCTTTACATGCCGGCGATGAAGAAGGTGCGCCGCATCTCCGGTTCCGGAAAGGACGGATATTTTATGGGCACGGATTTTACCTATGACGATATGGGCGACCGGGATTTATCGAAAGACGATTTTAATCTTATCGGTGAAGAAGAAATCGATGGAGAAGCCTGTTGGAAAATTGAGTGCATTCCGCACAGTAACACGGAAAAAAACAGCCGCCGGGTTTGCTGGATTCGGAAAGATAACGCGATGGTTTTAAAAAGCGAATATTATAACCGGCAGAATGCGCTTGAACGGGTGCTGACCATAAGTGGGGTAACGCAGATTGACGGCATTTGGACGGCGGAAACGATGACGATGAAAAATATGATGAGCGGGCACAGTACGGTTATCGAAACGGCCGACATTTCCTACAACAAGCCGATTGACGATGCGCTCTTTACGGTTTCCGCGCTTGAACGGGGAGCGGTGAAATGATGCGGCGCGCGGTGCCCCTGCTGCTTGGGGCGGCAATGGCTTTTTTGTGCATTCCGGCGTATCCGGCGGACGTTTTATTTTCCGGCAATGCGAAAACGCAAATCGGTTCGTTTGTGTACGGCGATAATGCGGGGAAAATTGCTGCGGCAAAGGAGACGCTTACGCTTTCGCTGGATGCGCACGGCTTCGGCTGTTCGCTGTTTACCGAAGGGGCCGTGCACTTTGATGCGCGCACCGCTGCTTTAGAGCAGCCGTTTTCCGTAGCAAACGGCATCGGCGGCGCACTGCGCGAAGCATGGTTCGATTGGACAAGCCCGTCTTTTTCTGCGGCAAACTTAAACTTCTCAATGACGGCGGGGCGGCAGATTCGCGCATGGGGAAAGGCAGACGGTATTACCGTTTCGGATGTGCTCTGCCCGAAGGATATGGGAATTCTATCCGCCTCAAATTACAGCGAAGCGCGGCTCGGCATTGACGCTTTAAAATTGGCGCTTTCCGGAGAATTGTTTTCGGCAGAAGCGTACTGGATTCCGGTATTCCGTCCGTCGGCGCTGCCGCTTGCGCCGGGTAATCCGGTTCGCTCCGTACTGCTTCCGGAAAATCTGCCTGCACTTCCGCAGGTGAAAACGCCGGAAATGAACCTTGAAAACGGTTCGTATGCAGCTCGCCTTGATTTCCATCTTCCTGCCGCAGATTTTTCGTTTTACGGTTTTTACGGATGGGATTCGGATAATGCGTTGCTCACGTTGATGACGGGTAAGTACTTCCGCATGGCTATGGCAGCGTTCGATGCGGCAATTCCGCTTGGCGAATTTGTCCTCCGCGCGGAAACGGCGTTTTTTCCAAACCGCGCCTTTGAATTGCATAAAGATAAAATTTTTACCGACGGACGGACGCATTTGACGATGCACCAGATTAAAGTGCTCGCCGGAATTGATTGGTTTAAAGGCGATTGGATAATAAACGCGCAATATTACGGCGATCTTGTGTTCATCCCCGATGAAGCGATGAACCGCCATCCCTATGATCACGGCTCGACGCTCAGTATTGCCCGCTCGTTTATCGGCGAAACGCTTAAAATCACGCTATCGGCGGCGGCTGATTGGAATGACCTTGACAGCTATGCAGGACTTTCTGCAGCCTACGCCTTAACCGACCAGCTAAAATTGACTGCTGGCGCCGATGGGTATTTTAACGGCGTAAAACGGAACGGCAGGTACGGCTCAATTGCAGCGCTCAGCAACGTCCGCCTTGAAGCCGTATTCAGCTTTTAAAAATAAAAAGTCCCCGAAACTGATGACGGGGGCTTTTTATTCATGCAGCGGGGGAATCTCCCCGCTCTCTGTCGGGGGCGTTGATTGCGGAATATCTCCCGCATCGGATTTAGAGCGCTAAGCGGTTATTGCCGCCCGCAGCTGTTCTTCTTTTGCATATACGTTGAGCGCGTCAAGCATTTCGTCCATGTAGCCCATGATAAATTGATCGAGCTTATACAGGGTAAGGTTTATGCGGTGATCGGTAACGCGGTTTTGCGGAAAATTGTACGTCCGGATGCGCTCGCTCCGGTCTCCGCTTCCGACCATGTTTTTTCGCACGGCAGAACGTTCCGCATTGCGCTTGCTTTCTTCAAGATCGAATAAACGAGCGCGCAGCACGCGGAATGCCTTTGCCTTATTTTTAATCTGACTTTTTTCATCTTGTTGAATAACGACAATGCCGGTCGGAATGTGCGTGAGCCGGACGGCGGAATCCGTTGTGTTGACACACTGGCCGCCGGGGCCGCCTGCGCGCATTACATCAATACGTACATCATCGGGCTTTATGTCGATTTCCGTTTCCTCCGCTTCCGGAAGGATGGCAACGGTAACGGTACTGGTATGGATGCGTCCCTGCGCTTCCGTTGTCGGCACCCGCTGAACCCGATGCACCCCGCCTTCCCACCGGAGCGTACCGTACACAAATTTTCCGCTGATTGAAAACGATATTTCCTTGTAGCCGCCGACTTCCGTCGGGCTTGAGTTGAGCAGCTCATATTTCCATCCGCGCATTTGCGAAAGCCTTGAATACATTTCGAATAAATCGGCAACAAACAGCGACGCTTCGTCTCCGCCGACGCCGCCGCGTATTTCAACGATAATATTTTTCTCATCCAGCGGATCCGGCGGAATTAATTTGAGCTTAATCTGCTCTTCTAGTTTTGGCTTCCGTTCTTCCAATTCTTTTAATTCTTCCCGCGCCATCTCCTTCATATCTTGATCGTCTTCTGCAGTGATCAGTTCCGTATCATCGCGGATGCCTTGCAACACTTTTTTATATTCGCTATACAGTTCTGCGATTTCCGAAAGATATCCGTTTTCTCTCATGGTTTCTTTATATTTTTTCGGATCCTTGATTAGTTCCGGATCCATGACAAGCTTTTGCACTTCTTCATACCGTGCCGCGCAATCGTTGAGTTTTTTCAGCAAATCCATGCTGCATAATAGCGTATATGCAGGCGAATTTCAATGAATCGGTTAGATGCCGCTCGCGCATCTTGTTTTTAAGCAACAAACTCGATGCAGAGCTATGTACTATTTAAAATCTTCCGCACGAATAAAGAGAGGTGTGTCGCCTTTTTTCGGCATCATGCGCCTGCCGGATGCGCAAAAGAGATTTTGCTTGTTCGCTGCATCCGTAGTTTTTCTGTCTGTTTATAGCGAATTGCCTTGTAGAACCGCATCCCCCCTATAGGCTACGGAGCTGCAACGATGCCTTTGACTTTTTCCTCCATGCTACTCTCCGTTTTGTAACCATTCATCTAACCAGTCTCTAAGCGTGTCGTCTTCTTGCGGAACGTCTTCGGTAAAGGGCGGATCCATGTGCATCAAAAAATGCCAATTACGGCTATTTTGCTTTCTGTAAAGAATCGCCTCGCCGTCTTCTGAACCGCGGAATGCTCGGGTTATTTCATATCCCTGCTTTTCAAGTGCGGCCGTGATGCGCGTGTAATTTTGTTCGCGGCGGGCGATGTAGAATTTTAGCTCCGCATTATCGATGGTGTACGCGTCTACCGGCGTTTGCCCATCAACCAGTCCGTCTCCGGCTTGTTCCATGTTCGGAATAAAACGCCAAATGATTTCAACGCAGTCATCCGTCTGGAACATAAAACGGCTGAGCGGCAGACGATTGCCGTTGTATTCGACTTCCATATAATCGGGAAGTTTTGCAGGCAGGAGCGTTTCAAAGACCATCGAAACCCCGTCTTCGCTCGTTTCTTGCAGGCTGTAACCCGGAACGGAGCGGAGAAAACGCCTGCCGCCTTCGCTCGTTGCAAAGAGAGCGGCGGGCAGCTCTCTGTTATTTTGAAAAAATACCAATAAATATAGCTAATTGCCTTGAAATATAAGTAAAAATCCATTATACTCAAGCTGTGTCGTGTGATAGAGATTTAAGACTGCGGGCGCTTGAATATGTAAAAGAAGGCTACTCATTGACACAGGCTGCGGCGGTATTCAAAGTAAATATCGGTACACTCATTGGCTGGAGAAAACGATACAGAGCAACCGGAGACGTAAAAATAAAAATTCGCCGTCCGGTTAACAAGAAAATCATTCCTGAAAAACACGACCTGTCCGACAACATCGAACAGGTCTACGAGTTCTAAATCGCACAACTAGCCGATTTAGAACATCGCATTTCGTAGAAGATCATTCTGATGCCTACCTCAAAGAAATCGCAGAAGTCTTCGGCTGGCATCCAGCTTCAGCGCTGAAGCGGCTGCGAAAGCTCAGGTCTCGCGAAAAAAAAGAGTACATTTTACAAAGAACAAGCCTCCAAACAAGTAGAGGCGTATTTAGAAAAAATCA
>CAUTOX010000089.1:0-9759 GCA_963539665.1 uncultured Treponema sp. | reverse complement strand
ATTTAAAGGAGTGCGAGTTTCGATATAATCATCGTAATGATGATTTATTCAAAATAATTAAGCAAATATTTTATAGATACTAGTCAAGAGCCTTATAAAAAAAATCTCAGCTCCCGCTGCAAGAGGAATAAGCTGTTTTGACAAATATGTTTTTCTTCTTGCGAAATGTGCAACAGGCGGGTACAGCACTTCCTTTATTTTTGCGCCATTCATTCCGCCTCTAGCAACAGCCCGGCAATTCCTATATAATAAACTCGTTCGAAAACTTTGTTCTTGAATGGGGCTGCAAGTTCTAAGTCGCATAAATAGCACGATTTAGACATTGCATTTCAGGCGAACCTGTTCCGAAACGGAAAGTTCTGAGCGGGTTTAATACAAGCAGCAACGGCAACACGGCATGAAAAAACGGAGCTAGTTTGTACAGGAGTTTGCTATGGACAATTTTATTACATGGAATTCCAGCTACGAAGTCGGGATTTATAGCGTTGATGCGCAGCACAAACATTTGGTCGATTTGACAAATCAGCTGTACCGCGCCTGCACGGGAGAACAATATGCGCTTGCAAACGAGTTTCGCTCGGTGATGAAGGAATTAGTCGATTACGTTATGTTCCATTTCAAAGATGAGGAACGAATCATGCAGGAAGTTAATTATCCGGATTTTAAGGAACACAAACAAAAGCACGAACAATTTGTCAAAGAGATTCTAACCGCAGTAAACGATTTCAAAGAAGGACAAAAGTTCGTACCTGACAATTTTGCATTCTTTCTCCGCGACTGGCTTTTTAACCACATCCTGATGACGGATAAAGTAATGGCCAAGTACTATTTGGCGCAAAAATAAGCGCATTCATCAGCGCACGGCAATAACTCCAGCAGGTTGCCCTTCGCTCCGCCATTGCAGTTTGCGTTTTGCCTGTTCACGGTGTATAGTGGAGAGGCCAGTGCGGCGGAAGATACTGTTAAATTGAGGAGAAAATATGACTACTACCATACAAGCGGTTGATCTAGTACTTGAAGAAAAACAGTCGGAGTTGCTCCATTCTAAAATGAAGCGGATTTCGTATGCGGAAGATTTGGTTGTCGATTTGCATGTCAGCATTAAGCACGAAAAGGAATATAAAATCGAAGCGACGGTTAATTTCCGATGGGGTGCGCAGGCGCATGTGTGCGGAGAGGGCCGGGATTTTGCTGAGGCCGTCAATCTGATGATGGATGCGCTGGATAACAAGATTCGGAAAGAAAAGGAAAAATTTCAGGACAAAAAATAAACTATATCGCTTGTTGATGCTTGCCGCCCAAAGAGGCGGCTTTTTTATTTGTGCGGAGGGTTAATCCCCCGATACTCCGCGTCGAAGGGGATTTTTTGAGCCGCAGCAAAGGAATGGAGATGCTCGTTATGCCTCCGTGTAATTTTTTGCAGCATTCGAATACGCTCTGCTGTCTCCTACCTGCTGCAACAACATTCCAGCAGTTTGGGTACGCTCCATTCAAAATTCCGAATGGCAATTATGCGTTCTTTTGTACCGCTTGATTGTAGACAAGATTTACCGCAGCGGCTGCAATAATAACTGCATACCCCACGATGCTCAGCAAGTCGGGCGTTTGGCCAAAAAATAGAAATCCGAGCAATGCGGAAAATATAATTTGCGAAAAATCGAAAATTGATATTTTTGAAGCGGGAGCATTGTAATATGCTGCTGTCATGCCAAACTGTCCGCCGGCTGCCGCAGCACCGATTCCCAGCATGAAAATAAATTGGCGCGGCGTAAACGGTGCAAAATGCAGAATTTGATACGGCGCCGCACATAAAAGAGAAAACGCAGAAAAAAGAAAGACAATCACTGCGCCATTGCATCCGAGCACGCGCAATTTTCTGACGGAAGCGTGCGCAAGCCCTGCCCCGATGCCGCCGCAAAGTCCTGCAAGAGCCGGAAGCAGACTCTGAAAATGCAAGCCGGGCTTTATAACCAAAAGAGATCCGGCAAACGCGGCCGTTATGCAGATAATTGCCGTGCGGTTCAGGCGTTCGCCAAGCAGGATAAAACTGAACAGCAGCGCAAAAAATGGCGATATTTTGTTGAGTAACGCGGCATCGCTGAGAATTAGATGGTCGATGGCGTAAAAATTCCCGAATATTCCTGCCGTCCCTGCCGTAAGCCGCAGCAAAAGATATGGAGCTGCGTCCTTCGGGGGTAAAATAGCAGACAGACCGTTCCGGAGAATCTGCCGTCCAAGCGCAATTCCTGCAATCAGGAGCGCAATAAGATTTCTGAAAAATGTTTTTTCGATAAAAGGAATGGGGCCGCTCAAGCGCACAAACAGTCCCATGACGGCAAAGCTACACGCAGATGCCGTCAAGAACAATGCGCCTTTTGCAAAATTCGAATCAGCCACGCCGCCGACCAAACAGCCGCAGCAACGAAAGGAAAATATTTATGAAATCTAGATATAGCTCAAGCGCACCGATTATCGAAGCTTTCTTGAAAACTTCAGTTTCGTTCGCCCGGTTTGCGACTGCAAGCATCTTGTTTGAATCGTATGCGGTCAATCCGGTGAATACAATGACGGTTGCAACGGAAATCAGCCAATCAAAAGTAGATGAACGCAGGAAAATGTTCACTAGCGATGCAATAAAAACTCCGATGGCGCCCATTATAAGATAGCGGCCTGCCGAACGGATATCGGAGCGCGTTCGCATTCCGTATACAGTCATTGCAGCAAAAAGCGCCGCGCTAATGAAGAATACGCGGTAAATCGTGCCCAATCTATAGACTAAAAATATTGATGAAAGCGTCAGCCCGTTCAAAACGGAATACGCAAGGAATGCCGCCGTTGCCGTCGCTGCACTAATTCTTCTAATTGAAGCGGAAAGCATCCAGACCAGCGCAATTTCCGCAATGAACAAGACCAAATAACCGCGCCCTGCGAACAGTATGCGCAGCAAGGCCTGATTTGTAACGGTGTAATAAGCCGTTACGCCGCTAATAACCAGCGCCAACGCCATCCACCCATACACACGCGCTAAAAACTTGTTCTTTTCAGAAAGCCCGGTAATTTCACCGGAAAAGTCAGTTCGTTCAGTCATCGCAACACTCCTCAAAATTGCCAATAATACCCGCGCATCCTCAAAAAACGCAGCATCCAGCAGCGAAAAGCTCCCACTTCCAGAATCCATCCGCCGTGCCGAAAATATACAATTTCAAATTGAAGATGTAAAGAAAAAAGGGCAGAGGGGGCATTGAACTTAGTTTTGCCATTTTCATAGGTCTTGAGGCCGAAGTTACCGGAAAAATACTAAAAAAGCGCCTACTTTTTCCAAAAACATCATAGAAATGATTAGATTGCAATATCATTTTCCAAAATTCGAATTCAACCTAATATTTACATTGAATACTACCGCAGTTTGCATCAATGAGCGGTCTTCTTTTGTATATTTAATCGCTCTCAGTCTTAAATCTCTATCATACGGCATACCATGAGTATACTGTTTTTGATTGATTTGAAGGCAATTAGCTATATCTTAATCGAATACCTGCAGCCCTGCGTATCGCCAACACTCCGCAGCCGGTAACTGACTTGCCCTTGTCGTCAAAACTGACTTTTTGTATGCACAGTACGTCAGACAAATCCGTTTTTTTGCGCGTCGTGCGTGGAGCAGTATGAATGGGGGGCATGAATGCAGGAGTAATGCGGCTGCCGTTTTATGTTTGCCGGCGAGAAACGGCTTATGGTTGGGCTATCTACCATTGAATGCGGGCAACAGTTTCCCTCTCGTTTCAACAGGTTGCAAAACATCGGAATGTTTTGTAGTGTATCGTAATAATCAGCGTGGAGGTGATTAGATGAAATTTGATTCGGAAAAATTTAAGGAAAGTCTTTCCGCCCGTTTAAGACGGCAGTACGGTAAAGACATTTCGCAGGCAAATAAACACGACCTTTTCGATGCCGTTTCCGCTTCTGCAATGGAACTCATCATGGAAAATTGGATGAAAACCCGCCATGAATATGAAAAAGGTTCCGTACGGCAGCTGTATTATTTGTCAGCGGAATTCCTTATGGGACGGGCGTTGAGCAATAATCTTATCAACGCAGGCATTGCCGATCAGGTTAAAGATATCCTCAAAGAAATGAACATCGACTTCAACATGATTGAAGACGAAGAGCCGGACGCGGGGCTTGGCAACGGCGGACTTGGCAGACTTGCGGCCTGTTTTATGGACAGCCTTGCGACGCTCGACTATCCGGGGCACGGCTACGGCATTCGCTACCAGTACGGAATGTTCGAGCAGCGGATTGAAAACGGCAATCAGGTTGAATATCCGGACAACTGGCTGGCGCACCGCGACCCGTGGGAAATGAAGCGCAGCGACCTTGCGGTAACCGTCAAATTCGGCGGTAACATTGCATACGGGACAACGCCGGACGGCCGCCCGCGTTTTTATATTGAAAATGCGGAGGAAATTACTGCAATCCCTTACGATATGCCGATTGTCGGCTTTGACACCGGCACGGTCAACACGCTGCGCCTGTGGCAGGCATCCTCGCCGAACGGCTTTGATTTGCAGCTTTTCAACAACATGGATTACAACCGCGCCGTCGAACGGCAAAACAGCGCGGAGAATATCAGCCGCGTCCTCTATCCGAACGATTCCGGCCCGAGCGGTAAGGCGCTCCGCCTCAAGCAGCAGTATTTCTTCTCCTCCGCGAGCTTGCAGGACTTGGTTCGCCATTATGTTTCCGATTACGGCACGGATTTTTCTAAATTCGCCGCGCTGCACGTAATTCAGCTCAACGATACGCATCCGGTTGTCGCAATCCCTGAGTTGATGCGCATTTTGATGGACGATTACAACATCGGCTGGGACGAGGCATGGGCGGTCGCAACAAAGACATTCGCCTACACGAACCACACGATTATGGCGGAAGCGCTTGAAAAGTGGCCGATTGACATCTTCCAAGGGCTTTTGCCGCGCATCTACCAGATTGTTGAAGAAATTAACCGCCGCTTCCTTATCGACTTGCGCCAGCTGTTCCCGAACGATTACGAGCGGTACGGCAGAATGTCCATCATCAACAACGGCAAGATTTACATGGCGTGGCTTGCAATTCATGCGTGTTTCAGCGTAAACGGCGTTGCGGAGTTGCACACCAAACTGCTCAAAACGAAGGAACTCAAAGATTGGTTTGAGTTGTACCCGAAAAAATTCAACAACAAGACGAACGGCATTACGCAGCGCCGCTGGCTTTTGTGCGCAAACCGCGAGCTTTCCGCATTTATCACGGAGCGGCTCGGACACGGCTGGGAAAAGGACTTGTCGAAGCTTAAGGGGCTTGAAAAGTTTGTAGACGATGAAAAGAGCTTGAAGGAGCTTATTGAAATCAAAAAGAACAATAAGCTCAAACTTGCCGAATACCTCAAACATGCGCAGAATGAGTTTTTGGATCCTGACAGCATTTTCGATGTGCAGGTAAAGCGCCTGCATGAATACAAACGCCAGCTGATGAATATTCTGCATATTATGTACGTGTACAACCGGCTTTTGACGGATTCGTCCTACAATCCGGCGCCGCGTACCTTTATTTTCGGCGCGAAGTCGGCATCCGGCTACCGCCGCGCAAAGTCTATTATCAAGCTCATTAATACGGTGGCGGATCGGGTAAATAATGATCGCCGCGTGAAGGGGAAAATCCGCGTTGTGTTTGTGGAAAATTACCGCGTCAGCCTTGCCGAACGAATTTTCCCGGCGGCGGATGTTTCCGAGCAGATTTCGACTGCGGGACTGGAAGCGTCCGGCACGTCTAACATGAAATTCATGGTGAACGGCGCATTGACGCTCGGCACGATGGACGGCGCGAACATCGAGATTGTTGAAGAAGCGGGTAAAGACAATGCGGTGATTTTTGGTTTGAATGCGGATCAGATTATTGAAATCGAAAAAAATCATTCGTACAATGCGCAAGAATACCTTGACCGCAATCCTGCGTTGGCAAAGGTCGTTGCGCAGCTTGTTGACGGCACCTACGATCCGACTCACCAACTGTTTAAGGAGCTGCATGATTCGCTGGTGTACGGCGTGGAAGGGCAGCGCGCGGATATTTTCTATGTGCTTGCCGACTTTGATGCGTATTGCAAGGCGCAAGAGAAAATTGACGCGCTGTACCGCGATAAGATGCAGTGGGCAAAAATGTGCCTGACAAACATCGCAAACAGCGGAAAATTCTCTTCCGACCGCACGATCGAAGATTACGTCAAAGATATTTGGCGTCTTAAAAAGCTTACTCGCGCAAAGGAAAAATAAGGTTGCGCTCATGGGCGGCCTGCACTGGCGGAAGTACGAATACCCCGCTGGCGCAGGCCGTTTTATTTTGCATATCCCAAATAAATCCGATTCCTTCCATATATAAGGCAGCGCAATTAGGCTGCATTAGCGCGCAAGCAGTGCGCCGATCATGCTAAAAACCCCGAAACTTGCGGCCATCATAATTATGCCGGCCAATAAAACACCGCAAATAACCGCAATGGTCGTCTGCTTAAAATTCATGCCGAGTATGCTTGCTGCAAGCGTACCCGTCCACGCACCTGTACCCGGCAGCGGAATCCCTACAAAAAGCATGAGCGCTACAAAAACTGTGCGCCCTGCCGTTGCCGAAAGCCGTTTACCGGCCGCTTCCCCCTTCACCAAACAAAACCGGCACAGCGGCCCGAGCGCTTTTGTCTTCTCCCCCCACAACAAAAAGCGGCGGGCGAAAAGATAAATGATCGGCGTCGGCACCATATTCCCGATGATGCAGACGATATACGACGGAATGACCGGCAGATTTTGTAATTGCGAAAACGGAATTGCCCCCCGCAGCTCAATAAGCGGAACCATCGAAATAAAAAAAACGGTAATGTATTTTGTAAGCATACGGAGATTATACCTATTTGTCTGTTTTTGAAAACACGTTGCTTACTGCTGAAAAAGGTCTAGCCTTAGCTTGATTTTTTATAAATAAGCCTGTTCGGAAACTTCCGTTTCAGAACAGGTTCCCTTGAAATGGATGTTCTAAATCGTGTTATTTGCGCGATTTAGAACTCGTCGACCTGTTCGAAAGCACAGTTATCAAACAGGTCTAATGCACCAAACAAACCTCGGCGCACGGATAAACGGTTTGGAAAATAATAGGCGGCGACCTGCTAAGCGTAACCGATATTAAACTACATCAAGCGTCTCCGAGTGAGAGCTATAATGGGATTATATTCTGGCGCATACGGCAGAAAAAATAAACCTGTTCGGAAATGTTTGTTTCTGAACGAGTTACCTCGAAATACGATGCTCAAAAATCGTACTATCTGTGCGGTTTTGAACTCGTCAAGTTGTTCGATAAGGATGTTTGCGGACAGATTCTAATGCAAAAAGATTCATTCAAAATGCCGCCTGAAATGTACGTCCATAACTGTTTTTTCGGCATATTGCCTCCATCGTCGCCGAGTATAGCAAGTTCCTCGCCATTGGCGCAAAGGCGCAAAATACCTTTCCATCCCTTATTTTCTATGGCGATTTCGCTATTGCGGATAAACACCCCTTATCGGCAAGTTCTACCGCGACCGCCTGTTTGCATTTGATTTTTATCAAAAACTAAAATAGAATATAAATATGAAACGATATTTTATATTGTCTGTTGCCCTCGCCTTTCTACTTAGTGCTTGCAGTCCATTTATTACTCCTGAAAATAGTACATGGCGTATTACCAATGCCACGCCCGATACAATATCTTTTGAAGTAAAATCTACTTCCATTAGCAATTTACAATCTGGAGACAGTATTCTGGCCGAAATGGATGATGCCGAAAATATAAGCAAGCTGGATGGTAAAAAATATGATTATAAAGTTTCTTATTATATGCAAAATAAAAAATTGTATCATAATTTTATCATAACTGCCAAAATACGGTATGAATATCAAATATACCGCAACGACAGTACAAGTTTTGAATATTCCGATATGAACCATTATCATAAAAGTGCAGCCCCCTCCCTCGGATCTCCCAACCCCGAAAAATAAAGGAAGGGAAAATAAGGTCAAATACAGTAAAGAATTTAAGGAACAGGCGCTGCTTCTGTCAGATAAGCTAGGAGTGAAAAAAGCAGCCAAGCAGCTGTGAATCAGTTATGGCTAATTGACGGACTGTACAAACTGGATTTGAAAATGCATACTGCTCTTGCAGTTCGCCTCGCTTTGCTTAGCGGCAAACCGGTTGTTGGGATTTGCTATGTCGCGATATTCTTGTTTTGCTCAAAGCAATTTTTACCGCAAGTTTGTTGGAAACAAACTTGTAGCGACGATAACTCCGTTATCTCTGTAAAACAGAGTTCTCTGCTGCCCGCAATCTACTGGCAAAAATACGCCCTTGCAAAACCGTCTGTCTAAGCGTATCTGTCATTGCAATATGCGTCAGTCCCGCCGCATTCAAAATGAATGACCCCATGACAATGGCAATACCCACGCCCGCCATCACGTTACTCACCGTTTTCATGCTCATTTCTTTCATACTTCCTCCTGTTTGCTTGCTTTTTCGATACAATCGGCTGTGTTCTGAGCCGCAATCGCAACTCGTATTGCTTCTACGGCGCACTCAATCGCGCAATCTCTGGCGAACATTAACGCCTCCACATAATAAGCGTCAGTCCTTGTGCTTATGCGTTCCCGGAAAATTTGGATAAAGTGTTCCGTCTGATTACATTTATCTCTTGCATCTTCACTCTTTTCTTTTAGTATCGCATACGCTTCACGCGGCGAATGCAGAGGCGCTCGATCGGCATTTATCCTCTCCAGTTCGTGTCTGACGACTTTTTGAACATCATGCAATAATCCTGTTGATTTCATGCTTCCTCCTGTAAAACGCCGTCGACTGCGTCTCCCGCTTTAATGCCGTGTGATTTCAACACTCGATTGAATGCTTCAAGGTCTTTTGACGACAGGATGAAGCAGCCCGCGCTCCATGCGTAGTTTGTGTCGCAGCCTTTTGAAAATGAATATTTATCGTGGATAAGCCAGCGTCCGTTTTGATAGCCGTCTTTTGTTGTCTGCATTGCGTTCCGGTCAATTTCTTGACCGTCAAGGTCTCGCGTTTTTGTGATTGCGTGGATTTCCCCATGAAACGTGCGCGGCGGGACAAAGCATTTCACCGTAAAACCGCCAGCCCGAACCGTGTCCCCTCACAGACTACATCAAGAGTATTTAAACTGCATACTGGTTTTGCGGTCCGCCCCGCTTTGCAAAAGGCAAACCGGTTGCTTGTTTGGGCACTTGGATATTTTGTAGCTGTTACTCTCTTCTGTGTCATTTATTGCGAGTTTTGCGCAGCAATACTCGTGCCGGCGGAGAATTAGTTATATCTTTTAAACTGTATTGTTCCGCCCACATCATCTCCTTTTTGAGTAATTTACCTCGTAAGGATAGCGTTTTATTTCTCTCGATGTGTTGTAAACGGAATTAAAAAAGGTGGGAAAATCAGCAAAACCGCCGAAAACTTCCCGCCTTTTTATTGCATATTGTGCAATCTTCATTTCATTATTTTCCCGATATTTCCCGCCTTTTCGTGGGCTTTTTTATTTCTTTTCTCTGGCTATTTCACGGGGATGAGATAGGGCGACGTTCTGTGCGAATTGCGCTACCAGCAACACATAAGCGGACGGTTGGAACTGCCCTGTTTTTAGGGCATTCCACTCCCGCCCGCCTCGTTACTTTTCCATTAATATGACAAATCCGTTTG
>CAUTOX010000088.1:0-10147 GCA_963539665.1 uncultured Treponema sp. | reverse complement strand
ATGATACATAATGACTTATAACCTCTCATTCTTTGAGATGCTAGTCAAGAGCCTACTAATTTTTGCAAAAACTGAGTTCCGTGATTCACTGTAAGTACCAATTTAGTCAAATCTCGAAATTTGCTATTCTAAAACGGCTTTTTTGACTAGAAAAACGCTGTTTTTAGGCAAAATTGGTATGGCGCTTAGCAATGCCGCAGTTCATTCTTCTCCTGCAAAACACACTCGGCAAGGTTGACGACATTTTCGGAAAGGCGAGTCAGGGCATTATAGAAGACGTCAATTAATTTGTCTGAGTCTGACGAATCTTGCTCTTCGGCTCGGGCTATATCAAGAGCTGCTTCGGCATGCTTAGCGGCAACAATAGCAGCGTTGGCAAGTTCGTCGGCGGAAAGGGCATTTGCCTTACGTAAGACATCGATGTCGGCGAGGCAATTGCTAAAAACAGCGCGTTCGTTGGTAGAAGTTGCGTTGTTGATAAGCTCGGTAATCTCGTCATCATTATCATCCAAGCCGCTGATGAAGTCATCAATATCATCGGGGCTTATGCTGAACTCATTGGTAAGGTCGGCAGTCAGCAATGAAAGCAAGAATGCAACATGAGATGATAAGTTGGCAACATTTGCGAGGTCTGAGAAGTCTTCGGAGGGTATGATGTTGACGAGGTCGGTTACTGCTTCTACTGCGTCCCAAAGACCGCAGACTGCCATATTCAGTTTATTTTCCTGCTTATGCTGAGTTTCTATCTCCGCAATCTGGCGTTCTGCATCTGCTTTCAGCTCTGCAATTTCCGCGTCCTTTTGCTTTAAGGCATCTTCATCGCGGCCGAACACGCTTGCATCGGCAAAAAAGAGCGCGGTAAAGTCTGCAAGCTCAAGGGAGAGGGCGTTTTCCGGCGGCGCATCAGCCGTGCAGCGTACGCAGTCTATGCGGCCTTTGTCATCGGCACGGAGCGTGTATGCGGCATCCGCAATGGTAACGGCAAATTCCTCGCCCTTTTTGATTGCGCGTTTTTTTGCTGCAATAAACGGCAGCACGTACTCCGCTTCAATAAGGCTGCTGCACTTTGCGGTCAGCGTCTTTGCGTGTAGGCTTTTGGCAGCCGCGAAGTCGGCTCCGCAGTCAACAATGATGAACGCAAAGTCGTCATCATCAAAATCGTTGATGCTGTACTCGTTTTTTATGTACTGGGCAAACCGCTCCATGTCCTCGGGGCCTTCGTAATAGACCTATTCGATAACTGCGTTTTCGAATAGGTAGACGAGTTCTAAATCGCTCAAATAGCACGATTTAGAGCATCGCATTTCAAGGTAACCTGTTCAGAAACGGAAGCTTCCGAACAGGTTTAATACATATGCGGGTTCCCCTCTACGCTTATCGGTCGCCCATTATTGAGCGAAAGTCCCAACGCCTTTTTATCCGTAACCATCGCCAAGATTTGGTAGCGAGCTTTCATTTTTTCCACCATTCAAAATATAGGCTTTTATACACTCTTTTTGGATTTTTATAAAGACGAGGAGGCGGCGGGGCGAACTGAAAGAATGGCATCGTTTAAGTGATAATAAAACGTGCAGGGCGGGCGGGAAAAAAACGCCTTTATGATAGAAGGGCTTTGCCGTCCGCTTGCAGTTTCGCAAGTGCGAAACTGGCGAGCGGGAACGTGGCGGGCGTGCGGGAAAAAAGCGCTTTTAGGATAGAAGGGCTTGGCCGCCAGCTTCACGTTTTGCTTATGCAAAACGTGCTGGTGGAGCCGTAATCGGCGGGCGGAGAAATGGGCACTTGTATGATGGGAGAGCATTGCCGCCCGCTTGCAGTTCCGCAAGAGCGAAACTGGCGAGCGGGAACGTGGTCTGGGCATCTTGCCGGTTTGCAAGCGATTCCTTTGCTGCCCATTTTTGCCGAGCGGGTCAAAACTAAAGCGAACAGCGCAATACTATACCCGCCACGTAAATATTCCTCGCTCTCCGTAATGTTAATTGGGCGTTCCGATGGCGTAGATGCCGGATTTTTCTGCAATAAATCCTTCTTTGAGCAGGGCGGTTAAACCTTGCGTGAATAGTTTTTCTTCTATTTTTGTGTGTGTAAGCAGTTCCGCATAGGTTTGATTCGGGTGCATTGTGAGAGAGCGCACAACTGCGCCCCGCGCTTGCCGCACGGAACCTGCAAATTTCGACTGTCGCGTATAGTGTCGGCTCTTGCGATTGGGATTTTGGACTGTTTTTTTTAATTCCGCGCCATAATCCATCAGCGCGTAATACCACAAGCGGGGATTTTCTTTGTACAAGCTTGCCTGCACGTGCGGTAAAATCTCTTTATCGCCGACTGCGCTTGCCTGCGGAAAAAATCGATGAATAAAAACCGCGCGGATATTGGTTTCGATAAAAACCGTTGGCTGATTGTACGCAAAGGCTGCGACGGCCGCCGCCGTATACGGCCCGATTCCTGAAAGCTTTTGCAGCGTCGCCGGATCCGCAGGGACAACGCCGCCATGCTGCTTGGCAATTGTTTTTGCGCACTCGTGCAAAAAACGCGCCCGGCGGTTATACCCCAAGCCTACCCAGTATGCCAAAACATCCGCAAAAGAAGCTGCCGCAAGCGCAGGTATCGACGGAAAGGCAGTGAGCCAGTTTGTATATTTTTCTACAACGCGCTCCGTTTGCGTTTGCTGAAGCATAAACTCCGACACCAAAATCGCATACGGATCATCGGTCGTGCGCCACGGAAACCTTCGCCCCTTCTTGCGGTAGAATGCCAAAATTTCCTGCTGAAACTTCGCATAATCGGGCGCATCGGTAAACCGGCTAAGCGTATCATTTTCCATCTTTTTCAAATAATAATTCGATTGATTAAACCAGTTGTGAAATGCGATCTTCTAAATCGTGCGATTTGGAACTCGTAAGCCCCGTTCGAGCATAAAGTTATCGAACAGGGCTGCTTAAACAAAGCGGCCTGAGCGCAAGGGCATTCCGCCCGCGCCTATTTGCCGTGCGTTTTTAGTTTTTCGGGAAAAGCTGCTTGAACGTATCCAAAAGCTGCGGCGTTTGCGTTGAGCCGTCAATATCAGTAAGCTGCCCCTTCTGCCGGTAAAAGTCAATGAGCGGCTCAGTTTGCTCCCGATACACATTCATGCGGTGGAGAATCGAATCCTGTTTATCATCATCGCGCTGAAAGAGCTCTCCGCTGCAAGCGTCGCAAACGCCCTCTTTCTTCGGAGGCAGAGTGAGTATATTAAAATTCGCGCCGCATTTTTTACAAACCCTGCGCGTGCTCAGCCGTTTAATTACCGCTTCATCGCTAATTTGGAAATTTACGACTGCAACATCGGTGCAAATTGCGGAAAACGCTTCCGCCTGCGGAATGGTGCGGGGAAAACCATCGAGGATAAAGCCGTTTTTTGCATCCGGTTCCTCAAGCCGCTCCTTCACCAATGCGCACGTAATTTCATCGCTTACCAGAGACCCTGCATCGATAATCGCCTTGACCTTCAGACCAAGCGGCGTTTCATTTTTAATTGCCGCGCGGAAAATATCTCCCGTCGATATGTGCGGAATCCCATATTCGGCTGCGGCCTTTACCGCTAATGAGCCTTTCCCCGCTCCCGGCGGGCCTAAAAAAATAAAGTTCATGTGCATACTCCTCAAGTTTATGTAACATAATGCGCCTTTCGCCAGCGCTCTGTGCGTCTGTAAGTCTGCATTTCCTTGCAGGATGCAGATTTGACGGCATTCTATCTTGTATCGCTATCGGCTGCAAGCGCGCCGGTTCGGTTTGCTTCATCGCCGACGCTAAAAGAGCGCCTCCGGAATATACGGCGTAAAGACCGGCGCGTTGCCGCTCATTTTGTAAAAAACGGCATACGCTTGCTTTTCTTCCAAATTGAGCACTGCAAAGCTCTGCGGGGAAAGATTCCGCGGCAGGGCGCAACTGCCTGCATTGACGACGTAAACGCTGCCCTGCCGATCTTCCGGATAATGGGTGTGCCCGAAGACCGCAATATCCGCCCCCGCGTTGGCTGCAGCCCTTTCCAGCATGGACGTACCGTAGTAAACGAACTGTTCATGACCATGTACGGCATAGATTGTGTGTCCGGCGGCGCGTAAAAGCGCATGGGACGGAATCTGAATGGGCGGCATAACGGTAGATGAATAACGCGCAGCATCGTTGTTTCCCTGCACGGCGGCAATTGTTGCAGGCAGCGCGGCCATAAAGCGCTCGTTTTTTGCAGCCTTTTCAAGACACGCGACAAGGTCGCTTATTCCGTCGCCGGTAAAAATGAGCGCGCTGCATGACGCGCCGAATTCTTCGATAATACGCTGCATGATGTCGCCTCTGCCGTGCGAATCGGAAATCAGCAGAATGCGCGCGCGCCTTTGCGTTGAAAGCGCAAGATGCGCCTCCGGCGATCCGATAATTCCGTCTTCAAGTTGTTTGAGCGCGTTCACGGTTATTCCAAATTAAAATGATTAATCGACGCAAGACCGGTTGCAGGATCGATATAGCGGATAATTTTCAAATCGCCGACAATTTTTTTTACGACGTCGAAAAGATCTTCGTTTTTTTCAAACGGCAGACGAGACATTTCGATAATATGCACGGCGCTTTTGAGAATCAAAGGAATTTCTTTGACAAATTCCGGTTCATGCTCCTGAGAATCATCGCTGTCTCGTTCCGCCATGTGTAATTTGTCGAGCACAAAGTCCGCAGAATCCTCCATTGCAATCACATCATCCTGCGAAAAAAACGAAAATACCGGACACGGCAGCTTCCCCCCGAACGAATCTTGCAGCTGCGCAATCGCCCGATGCGTTCCGTCCGGCGCACCAAGCAGCACGATTCCGCGCAATTCTTGTTCGGATAAAATAGAAGCAAGCAACGAGATGTACGCCTTGCCGCCGCGCTTAAAATCATCGGGAAAGGTAAGCGGCAAAATAAGCCCGCCGTTGAGATAGCTGCCGTAGCGAAATTCAAGTTCGGCAGTCATATTTTTCACAAAATCTTCATTATTATAGCCGTAGCCGAACAAGATGCAGAGCCGCTCTGTTGACGGATGCCAGAGCTGAGTCGGGGCGCACGTTTCATCAGCGGCATCCGGAATATAAGAGGAATGGAGGCCGCCTGCAAAAGCAAGATTCTTCCGGGGTTTTCCGCATGACGAAAATGCCGCCAAGAGGCAAAAAAACGAATATATAATAAAAGACTTTTTCATTTTTCCCGCGCCGATTATTTTGCAAACGAATCGTTACGCTGCATTGCTTGATTTTGTTCCGTTATAAATTGAATGAAGTAATCTTCGAGCGTTTTCGTAGGTCCGAGCAGCTTCATGCGGCTACGCGCCCGCGCATTGTCGCGCCGAACCGTATAAAGCGAATAAAAATCGCGGTAATCAAGCCCCGCATCGGCTTTAACATGTTCTCCTAAAAAGTGAGAAACCTCGTCGCGGTTGATCGCAGGAATTGACTGCTCTTTCAAAATAGAGCGCAAGTGGAGCAATTGCTCAGACGAAATGCCAAACAGGAATTCCTCCATCGCCTGCGCAACCCCCGGATCGCCCAGCTTCTCTTTAACAAATTGAATCCACTGTTCATCCATTTGAATCGACATAAGCAGCAGCTCGCTTGTCCCCATCATCGTGCCGAATGCCGGAGCAAGTTTTCTGCGGGCTGTCCATACCGACTGGAGTACCGGCGCAATGCTTTCAATCGACTGATCATTGCGGTGTTCCCATATTAATAGAAGAGAAATTGCCCACTGCCGCCTAAAATCCATTGGAAGATCGTTGTCGTTTATCAGATTTAGATAAACGTCTTCGGCCATCAGCGTAAACGTCATCGCCATCGTGCTGGAATGCATCGCCTGCGTAATACGCTCAGGTACATTAAAACGCCCGCAGAGCCGGTACATTGAAGCGAACGTATGAATTTTTGATACGATATACGCTTTTCCAAGTATTGCCTTTGAAGGGAGCTGAAGGGTCGTGTCGCCTTTGTCTTGATGCTTAATCAATGAATCAATGAGCAACTGCGGCGTGCGAACGCCGCCTCCGGTTACATCGTGCCGCTCCAAAAGGGACGGAAACTTTGCAATCCCTGCGGCAAGTTTTGTCAAATCATCCATCCGGTTCGCAATCACCTTTGCAGTTGCAGGCGCTTGTTCTCTCAGAATCGCCAAAAAATCCGTATATATCGTTTGCTCATTCGCCGTAAGAACGATAAGGCCTTCGTCTTTTTCGAGCGCAAAATCCTGTTCGGAATCGTAAAAATCGCCAATATCGACTTGAGTGTAAGTATTTTTAGTATCCACGAGCAGGATTATACACGTAAATAATCGATATTTTCAATGTCGTTCATGCTGAAAATCACAAAACGCGCCGGAAAACGCAATAAAAAGCGCATCTTGCGCGTATTTTTTTAATTTTTTTGCCGTTTGCAACAAGTTCAGCAGACGAAAAACAAAAAGCATCCCGCTTGCTTCGTAATTTATTGGCGGTTGAATAAGTGTTTTTTTTAATATAAACTCGCCGAAATTTTATCTGCAATTTATTTTAAAGAGGTACCAATATGGACTTTGATATTTCTAAAATGAGGAATATCGGTATCAGCGCCCACATTGACTCCGGTAAAACCACCTTGTCGGAACGAATCCTGTTCTATTGCAACAGGATTCATCAAATTCATGAAGTTCGCGGCAAAGACGGTGTCGGAGCCGTGATGGATTCGATGGATTTGGAGCGCGAGCGCGGCATTACGATTCAGTCTGCAGCAACTCAGGTTCAATGGAAGGATTATACAATCAATTTGATTGACACGCCGGGACACGTTGACTTTACGATTGAAGTTGAACGTTCGCTGCGCGTTCTTGACGGCGCGATTCTTGTTTTGTGCGCCGTTGCAGGCGTACAGTCGCAGTCGATTACGGTTGACCGCCAGCTCAAGCGCTACCATGTTCCGCGCATTGCATTCGTAAACAAGTGCGACCGGCAAGGCGCAAATCCGTTACGAGTATGCAGTCAGCTCCGCGAGAAACTCGGACTCAACGCGCACATGCTTGAGCTTCCGATTGGTCTTGAAGATAAACTTGAAGGCGTTGTCGATCTTATCGCGATGAAGGCCATCTACTTTGAAGGCGCCGACGGTTCCGATGTCCGCACAGCAGAAATTCCTTCGCACATGATTGAAGACGCAAAGAAATACCGCAATCAGCTTCTTGATGCGGCGTCAATGTTCGACGATGCCTTGATGGAAGCTTTAATGGAAGATAACGGCTATGACAATGCGTCTTCGGATATGGTTATTGCCGCGATTCGCAAGGGGACGATTTCCGAGCAGTTTGTCGGCGTTTTCTGCGGTTCGGCGCACATGAATAAGGGCGTTCAGCCGCTCCTTGACGGCGTTGCGCGCTATCTGCCGAACCCGACGGAAATTGAAAACACCGCATTCGATGTAGACAACAACGAAGCTCCGGTAAAACTTGAGCCGGTAAACAACAAGCCGTGCGTGGCGCTTGCATTCAAATTAGACGACGGCCAGTACGGTCAGCTCACCTACACGCGCATTTATCAGGGAAAGTTGGCTAAAGGGGAAGAGTTGTACAACACCCGCGCAAAGAAGCGCTTTAAGGTTGGGCGGCTTGTCCGCATGAATGCTGCGTCGATGGAAGACATCAACGAAGGCGTTCCGGGCGACATTGTTGCGCTGTTCGGCGTTGATTGCGCCTCCGGCGATACCTTTACCGGCGGCGGTTTAAACTACGCAATGGCATCGATGTTCGTTCCGAATCCTGTTATTTCGCTTTCCGTAAAGCCAAAAGACAAGGCGGCGGCAATGCAGATGTCAAAGGCGCTCAACCGCTTTACGAAAGAAGACCCAACATTCCAAGTCGCCATTGATCCTGAGTCGAATGAAACGATTATCAAGGGAATGGGAGAGCTTCACCTTGCCGTTTACGTTGAGCGCATGAAGCGCGAATACAAGTGCGAAGTCGAAACGGGCGCGCCGCAGGTGGCCTACCGCGAATCCATTACGCAGCGCGGAGAATTCAACTACACGCACAAAAAGCAGACCGGCGGTTCCGGTCAGTACGGGCGCGTTGCAGGCTTTATGGAGCCGGTTGCCGACAAAGATTACGAATTTGTCGATGCGATTAAGGGCGGCGCTATTCCGAATGAGTTTATTCCGTCCTGCGATAAGGGATTCAAAAAAGCGGTCGAAAAGGGAACGCTTATCGGATTCCCGATTGTCGGCGTAAAATTGACGATAAACGACGGTCAGTACCATCCGGTTGACTCCTCCGACATTGCATTCCAGACGGCTGCAATCGGCGCGTTCCGCGAAGGCTACGCAAAAGCCAAGCCGGTTATCCTTGAACCGATTATGAAAGTCCAGATTTCCGCTCCGACGGAATTTCAGGGCAACGTGTTCGGACTTATCAACCAGCGGCGCGGCATAATCGGCGAATCTACCGATGAAAACAATGCGTCAACCGTCAACGCGGAAGTTCCGCTGAGCGAAATGTTCGGCTTTTCGACAATTCTCCGCTCCTCAACGCAGGGCAAAGGCGAGTTTACGATGGAATTCGAACGGTACGGAAAAGTTCCGAATGCGGTTGCGGAAGAACTTATCAAAAAGTATCAGGAAGAGAAAAAAGCGAGCGGCAAATAAGGGCCGTCAGTAGGAGATTTTACATGGTAAAACAAGATCTTATCGATCACAGCCCTGTCCGGTTTTTTGAAAAAATAACCGACGGCGGCCTAAAAGCCGGAAAGCTCGGGCTCATCACGTCAAAAAAAGGACTTGGAAAAACGTCTGTGCTGGTGCAGTTCGGCATCGATGCCCTGCTGCACGACAAGCAGCTGTCGCACGTTTCATTCGATCAGCATTCGCCGAATGTTATTTCATGGTACGACAGCATCCTCGCTGAAATCGGCAAGAAAAAAAACATCGGCGACATGAGCGAAATCAAAGAAACGATTGTACGCGGCCGGACGATTCTGAACTTCAATCAGGAAACATTTACGCTTCCGAAAGTGGTGAACACCATCAAGGCGCTTGGAGAAGGCGGCATAAAGGTGTCTTCTTTGATTATCGACGGCGCGGACATGACGAAAATCGCCGCGGCGGACGTAAAAGCTGTCGCCGATTTTATTGCGGAAGAAAATATAAGCGCATGGTTTAGCGCGACGAGCGAAAGTGCAAAAATCGAGGATACGTTCAGCGCGGATTTGCTTGAACTCTTCGATATTATCGGCCGCCTTGATTCCATTGCAGGCGGCGTCGCGCTTACGATCCTGAAAAAAGACGGCGCAATGATTGCTTCCGGCTCAAGCATCCGGCTGGATTCAAAAACATTGCTTATGTGTATGTAAGCTCCCATTCAGTGCGTAAGCCGCATCAAAAATGGGAGATACCGCAAAAAGCGCTTTGCATTTGCAGGGCGCTTTTTTTTGCAGCGTCGGGCTGGTTATGCCTGCACACAGAATCAATTTTAAATAGGGGCACAAATAGTGAGTCTCTATTTAATTTCAAGTTTACCGCAATGCAAATTCGGGGCGGCGCACAGCACCCCTCCAACGCGAGATTATATGTATATTTCTGGTTTCTCATTAAAAAAGTGCGGCAATCAATGCCTTCCAATGTTTAGCCGCAATCCGCTTTAGCGGATTAGACTGAGTAAGACTTAGCGGACGCAAAAAGCTATATCATCATGGACAATGCAGCCTTTCATAAAAAAGAGGTTTTGCAGAACCTTGCAGGGAAATACTCGCAGAAACTGATTTTTCTGCTGCCGTATTCACCTGAATCCATCACAAGTGGAGTCGCTTTGAAGCGAAAGGTTGCTGGCTGTGTTCGTCTCTATGACTCCCTTTCACAGGCTCTGGATGCCGTTTTAGAAGGCAACTAGCTATACGCACGGAACGCAGCACCGCTCATCCCCGAAAACCTGCACCTTGCAGCCTTCGGAACGTAGCGCGGCATCGTATGCAGCTCCCGCAGACGAAACATATCCGCAGCGCGTTAAGCCCACTCGCCGCACGGCTGAAAATCAGCGCAGACACCTCCGCACAAGATGACCGCGATGCCCATCGCAAACGATAACTGAACCGTTATCATAAAAGTGCAGTCTCAAAAACCCGAAAAATAAAGAAAGGGGA
>CAUTOX010000087.1:0-10280 GCA_963539665.1 uncultured Treponema sp. | reverse complement strand
GCAGCAGTAAATACAACTACAGGGCGGTCAACGACACGCGCCTGAAAGACGGCGCGTACCTTCATCGTAGTTTTTCCTTCGGATCGTCTTTGATAGCTTTCAACTATGCTTTTACTTTTTCAGTATTTTATTCCATGTAGAATGGACTTACAAGGAACTGTGGCGGGAAGCATTGTTTCCGCTCGGCGTACAGCTGATACTTGAAACCTTGAAAATGATAGAGGACGGCAGGTATTCAGTAACGCCGCAGGACGAGAGCCTTGCCGCATGGGAGCCGCCGATAGAGCCGAATACACGACTGCTCAGACCAGAACTTATAATGCTTGGACGGAATTAAAGTCTAAAACACTTGCACTATATGCAATTACCTTGCACGTAGTGCAATTTTTAAGCTTTTTCTTTTCGTAGAAAAAATCGCGATTTTTCTTTGGCGGGTTCAGTTTCGAACCTTTGATCTTTTTGCCGTCGTATACTTCGCCCCCCCCTGAACACCTTGGAGCTGGAATATTGCAAGTCAAATCCATCGCTACAGCTCCGTCGTAAAGGCTCTCAATTAGGCTTTACAAGGCAATGCATATACCGTATGTATGCAAGGCCATCTCGAAAAATTTGCTTTTTGCGATTTTTTTTCGAGATGGCGACGAGTTGTAACGCGCGGGATTATCGAGAGTTACAACATCGAGCTTTCAACGTTCCCCCTCAAAATAAAAAACTCGGCATTTAGACTCATAATCCCCACACGGATGCGACATCTCCGCCGCACCCGTACAGAGGAACTGCTACAAAATAAAACGGTCTATTTCCGCCTTTACGGTTCGAACGCCTTTTACCGTATCGCCTTGCAGTTCAGCGACGGTTTCTACGGCATGCTGGATATTTTCGGAATTGCACGTCATGTTCTTCATTGATTTTCCGATGCCTGCCGTAATTTCAACCAGCGCTTCCGTCTTTTTGATGATGTTTTTGTTATCTTCGTTCATTTCCATCGCGCCGGTGCGTACCTCTTCCGTAAGACTGCGGATCGTCTTGAACGCTTCGCTGACTTGTATGCTTTTATCCCGCTGCTTATCCATTGCCGTTTGAATCGAATTTTGCTCTTTCGTAACATTTTCAATCGCGTGGCGGACGTCTTCAAATGAATGTCCTGCCGTCTCCGACGTTTGCACAACCGAATCGATTGCAGCAACCAGCTCCTTCAACGCGGCAGAAATAAACTTCGACTGTCCGGCGGAATCTTCGGCAAGTTTCCGAATCTCGTCAGAGACAACGGCAAATCCCTTTCCCGCCTCTCCTGCATGAGCCGCCTCTATCGCCGCGTTCATTGCCAGCAGGTTTGTTTGCGCCGCGATGCTCTGTATAACGGCGTTCGCCTCTGACATTCGCTCCGACTTTGCGGATATGTCGAGAATTTTTGTGCGAATATCGGAAATATTTTTGAAGCCGATTTCAGATGATTCGGTAAGGTGCGAAAATCGCTCCGAATTCTTTTCCAGAGTATCCGTAACAGACTGAATGCTTGAAAGCATCTGCTCCACTGCCTGAAAGCTCCGGTTTACGCTGTCCGTCTGCCGCCCAATGATGGTATTCAGCGCCGATATGTTCGAGCCAATCCGCTCCATTGTGCGGGAGACATCGGAAATCTCGGTTGCCTGCATATCCATTTGAGAGACGACCCGATTTACGTCGGAATTAATGCTTTGCAGCGCAGTTTGCGTCGCAGATACGCTTCCGGAAAGCCCTTCGCTTGAATGCGAAAGCCCCTCAACCGAGCCGCGGACGGTCTTCATAATAGTGTGGAGCGTTTCCACAAAGCCGTTAAAACTTCCGGCGACCTTTCCAATTTCATCGTTACTTCTGACAACAAGGCGCGATGTCAAATCGCCGTCGCCGCTGCTGATATCCGTCAACTTTGCCGCAAGCTCATCGAGCAGCATAACCGATTTAAGTACCCACAGCGGAATAATGCAGGCAAGCGCAACCGTCAGCGTACACACGATAATCATGAGCGTTTGAAAGAGCTTTGCAATGGAACGAGTTGCGTCGGTCAGCTTCTGATTTTGCAGCTCCTTGTAGTCGATGAAGGCGTTAATCCGGTCGAGCCACAGCTGAAAGGCCGGCCGCGCCTTTGTCAAAAGCAGGTTTTCCGCCGCGTCCGCCTTCCCCTCATTTTCGAATGCAATAATCTGTTCGATGAGCGGCATCGTTTCCGCCTTGCTTTTCTTGATTTCGCCGAGCAGCTCCACCTCTTTGGGCGTGTTATTGATGTTCGCGGCAAAAATTTCATTGATGGCATTTTCCGCCTTTGTGTAAAAATCTTCAAGCGCGCGAATATCGGAAAGCGCATCTGCCCGTTCCCGCGCATCGGTCAACAGCACAAAATCCCGAATCCGGATGGATCGGTCATGGACGCTTCCGCGGAAATTGATTGCGTCCCGCTGTTTGACGGTATTTACGTCGTTAATTTCCGTCAAATTCATGTTGATTCTTTTGATTCTACTAATTCCGATAACCGTAATTGCCAGAACAAGCAGCAGTGATGCGCCAAAACCGGCGATAATTTTTGCACGAATATTCATCTATATCCTCACTAAATTTTTTATTAAAGCAATGCGCGGAACAACGGAGGCCCTGCCAGCTTTATGAGGATAAAACCGCAAATCGCTTGCCGCGATACAACTTTTTAAGCAGAATGCGCGCTTTTCCGCGCAGGTGCAGCTTATCGAAAATGCGGAAGCGGCCGCTACTGAATAAATAGGTATTCTGAAAAATAGAGCGTATCGATTTGTCCGAGTACCAACTGCTCATTTATGAGCGTCGTCAATTCCGCTTTTACGGATTCCTCGCCGAGCGTACGCAGCTCCGGTTCGGTATGCAACGAAAAATAAGACAAAATTTCATCCTTAATCGCTGCGCTCTTGCGGGAAAGCTCCTCGTAAAAGTCCCTGCCTTCATCCGAATACGAAAACCACGGCCGCAAAACCACCGTCGCGCCCGCATCGTCATCCGATTGCGGAGCCGTACGCGCACGGAGCCGACCAAGCCCCGTAAACGTCGCACCCGCATCCGAAGCGCGCGACGCGCCAGCCGAAGATGACTCCCCGCGATCTGGAATGCGCCCCGTCAAAAAAAGAATACCGGTCAGCGCGCCTATCGCCGTAACGAGCGCTAAAAGAATGCCGCCAAGCATTTTATTAAATGAAAACGTCATAATACAGCTTACCAAAAATCCCGCAGCGCAGACAAGCGACCGGAAGGAACGGCGCCGGTTCATTCTAACCGGTCAGCCCGTTCGCGATAGTAAGGATGCCTGCGCCCGCTTTGCGTATGAGGGAGAGTGCAACTTTCGCTTCAATTACGAATTGTATATAATCGCCTTATGCGCAACGAATTCAAAAGGCCGCGGACGGCGGCGGTCGGCGGGATGGGGAATATCAGAAAAATCGAAATTGGCGGGGATGCGCCGGTTACCGTTCAGACAATGTGGAAGGAAAGCATCGCCGGTCTTGCAGCGGATGAAGCGGGATTGGCCGCGCTTACGGATAAAATTGAGGCGCTCGGCGCGATTGGGTGCGACATTCTGCGTTTTGCCGTTCCCGATATTCAAAGCGCCGCCGCGTTAATCAAGATTCAGGAGCGCGCTGCAATGCCGCTGGTTGCCGATATTCATTTTGATTACCGGCTCGCGCTCGAATGCCTCAAAGGGAAGGTCGCGGCAATCCGCATCAATCCGGGGAACATCGGCAGCCGCGAGCGCGTAGAAAAGGTGGTTGAAGCGTGCCGGAGGAGCGGAGCTGCAATCCGCATCGGCGTTAATAGCGGCAGTCTGCCGCGTGATTTGGAGGCGCAAGTTGCAAGCGGCGCGATGCCCCGTTCCGATGCGTTATGCGAAGCGGCCGCGCGGGAAGCCGCTGTGTTTGACGCGCTGCATTTCGATCAGGTTGTCGTGAGCATGAAGGCGTCAAATGTCGAAGAAACCGTCCGCGCCAACGAAGCGTTTGCGGCAAAATATGACATTCCGCTCCACATCGGCGTTACCGAAGCGGGGCCGCTTATTACGGGAATCGTAAAATCCACGCTTGCGTTCAGTACGCTGCTCTGCGAAGGAATCGGCAGCACGATCCGCGTCAGTCTGTCGTCAACGCCTGAAAACGAAGTGCTGACTGCCAATGAGATTTTGCGCGCGTGCGGAAAACGTACCGGCGGCGTTACCCTTGTTTCTTGTCCGCGCTGCGGGCGGCTCGGCTTTGACGTCCATTCGTTTGTTGCACGCTGGCAGCATGAACTTGCCGCAATGAAAAAAAATATTACGGTCGCGGTGATGGGCTGCGCTGTAAACGGGCCGGGAGAGGGGCGCCATGCGGATTTGGGCATTGCGGGCACAGGCGACAAGGCAATTATTTTCAAAAAAGGGCAGATTGTCCGAACGATTGATGTCAAAGATGCCGATAAAGTATTCAAACAAGAATTGGAATCTTTATAGGTGTGCTCCATGAAGAACATATTTTTTTTATCCCTGCTATTGCTGCTGCCGCCGGCAGTTTTTTCTCGTTCCGCTGACGTTCAGGAAGATTTCCGTCGGCTGTTTATGAAAGCGCAGATTGCGTTTGACGCGCAGGACTACGGGCAGGCGCTCAAATTGGTAGATCTTGCGCGGAAGTCGCGCAAAGACAAGATTGCGTGGGAGCTGACGACGCTGAAAAACTCATTTAAACCGGCCGGTGTCAAACACGCAGGCGATTCGCTTGCCGCCATTAAGACGGTGCTGAAGGACAAGCAAGATTATGATGCTATCGACATCATCAATGCGTATGAGCGTTTCTACGGAACGGAAAAGTTTGAAGATTCGGCGAAGAAGCTGCTCGGCTTTATTGAAACGCTCTCTCCCTACCCAGAAGCGGATTTTATGGCCGGACACATTTACCGGCTTGAAGGAGAATACGATTTTGCCTGCCGTTTTTACACGCAAGCGTACAAGGAGTGTGCCGTTCTCGACGTTCCCGACGAAAAATACGACATTCTCTATGCGCTCGCCGAAACAAGTTTGACAAAACAGGATTATGAGCAATACGAAAAGTATCTGCTCATGGTGATTGGATTAGGAACGGATTACAAAAATGAAACGCTCCTTTCGGCAATGATTGCGACCATCAAAGGCTCAAAGTCCGACTGCTTGGACAAGTTTTTTACCTTGTACCGCGGCGGCAACTACCGGCTTTTGAAGGCATATTACGAACTTGCCGATTTTTACAAACGAGCTGGCGCAAAAGATAAAACGCTCCGGACTGCGGCGTTGTGCTCGCTTACCGGTTTTTCGCGCATTTATTCAATTGTGCAAAAGCGCAATCCCGAATTTGTTTTTACCGGTCTCCCGTCTTTGCTGACGGAAGCGTCCGTCTACAGCGACATTGTTGCATGGGGCGCGGAAAATAATGTGTGGAAAGGATTTAATTTTCTTGCCGATGTCTGCGCAGAAAACGGGAACGCCGTATTTGCAAATCAACTTTATTCCGTGCTGCAAGAGTATTCTCCGGAAGAATACTGGAAAACAGAGGCAAAGATGAAGGCCGCCGCATTGCGTCAGACATCTTCCTCTCTGACTATTACTACAATTCCAGCTGGCGCAAACAGCGACCAGTTGTAACGAGCAGGAGACTCTAACCATTCAGCGGCAAATGCAAACGGGAACCGATGGGTTCCCGTTTGCGTTTATAGCGCATTGCCTTGCAAAAATGACATTGAGCGCCTCTGCGGCAGAGCTGTAACGATGCTTTGACTTGCAATATTCCGCTTTAGAGCGCTCCATGTATGTTCGATGAGATTATATTCCGGCAAATACGGCGGCAAAAAGATCAAAGTTTGCAAGTATTTTTTTGCGATTTGATACAAGGCATCTCGAAAAACTCGCTTTTTGCGATTTTTTTCGAGATTGCGGCGAGTTATAACTCGCTGGATTATCGCGAGTTACAACATCGCATTTTCAAAGTTACCTCTAAAAACTGAAGTTTTTAGAGGTTCCCACAAGAACCTCTTTCTTGTGAAAAACTGCATTGTCCATGATGCCGCGCTTTTTGCGGAGGTTTTTCAATAAACCCGCTTCAAACCAGCTCTCGAACCAAACGGTATTCATCGTTCTTGCATACTTAATAAGGAGCAATCAATTTCCGCACCTAACGCCGCAACAAGCCCCATTCGCCTATGCCGCGCGGTTGAGGGCGAGTGCAGCTGTAGCCGAACAGGTGTTTTTGTTACCGCTTCTGCGCATTGCTCGTCTTGCTTGCTTCCGGTACGCCTTCTGAGCGTACGCCTATTGCCGCGGATAGCGCAAGGCAACCTGACAAGACGAGCAGCCGGCTCGGAAACCTGCACTTTTAAAACGTGAGAATTTGAAGCCGCCGAAAACGTCATCGGCTCATTCTTTTTTGGCAAGCGTCAGATTCATCAGCCAGCGATTTTTCTTGAGCCAGAAATGGGCGATGAGCGCTTTTGCAAAATCGGACAGCTTGACGATTGCATACATCGCAACAGGGCCGAGCTGGGTAAAAAAAATGAGCAGGAACAGTCCGCCGACAAACAAAATATTTGCAACCGTATCGCAGACAACGCCCATCAGCGTATCGCCGCCCATCCGCGAAATGGCGTACTGTCCATTCAAATATGCCCACAGCGGAAGGTATACGGCGGCCGTAATTACAATGCCGTGCGCAATCGCTTGAGAGGCGGAACTTAAATTCCGGAAAATGATCGGAATAAGCGGCACCGTAAAAAATCCGATGCCCATAAAGATGGCTCCGAACACGATGGAGCCTGAAAGTATCCAGTTTTTGTACTTCCGCGCTTCTTCAAGCTTTCCTGCGCCCAGCTCCTGCCCCAAAATCACCGACGTTGCGGTTACCACTCCCGAAAAACAAATGAAAAACAAATTGGCAATCGCAAAGCCGGCTGAAACGCCCGCCGGAACCTCCGCGCCTCCGCGGCTATTGTACATCGCGCTCGTTACCGTTTCGGCAATCGCCCACGTCATTTCTGAATACAAAATCATCGTCGATTTTCTAATAATCTCTGCAAACAAGCGCATTTTAATGCAAAAAAGTTTGTGCAGGGCGAATATAAACGGCGGCTTTTTGACGGCAACATACGCGATAAACATCGCCAACTCCGCCGCCCGCGCAATAACGGTCGCAATGCCCGCGCCCGCTACCTCAAGGCGCGGCGCGCCGAAATGCCCGTAAATCAAAATGTAGTTGAATAGCGTGTTGATAAGCGTCGCAATAATCGAAATAACCAGCGGCGGCCGTACAATTTCTATCTCCCGCAGCGAAGAGGCAAGCGCCTGCGAAAAAACCATAAACACGCCGGACGCAGCAACCGCACGCGAATACCGCACCGCCTGATCGATAATCGCTTCCGCATCGGTGTTGACCGTTACCATCATGCCGAACAGCTGGCGCGGCGCGCATAATCCCAGCGCAGTAAACGCGATTCCCGCCAAACCGGCAAACAGCAGCTTAAAGCGCAGACTTTGCTGCATCCCCTCCGTGTCCTTTGCGCCGTTAAACTGCGACATAAAAATACCGCCGGCAGAACAAATAGTTCCCACAAAAATCATGAAAACAAACACAAACATACCGGTTACGTTCACGCCGGACATCTTTATATCGCCTAGCCCCGCAACCATAAAATTATCAATCAGCGAAACGAAATTCTGAATAAGCAGCTGCGCCATTACCGGCAGCGCAATCGAAAGCGCGCGCATATAAAATTGCGCCGTCCCCAAATACTTGTGGTTTGCCATAAAGGAATCTCCTTGAAACGGGGCGCATTATAGTAACTTTCAAATTATTTGAACATCGGGAATTTTTTTCGTCAGTTTAGTTTGGAGCGATTCAATGTGCTTTTTCAAGAAAATGAGCCGAATCGTTTTGCCGCAGGCCGCTTCTCATTTTGCTCGCTTAGCCGTAAGAGGCGAGACGAGCGGAGCGGTGCAGATTTGACTTAACCGGTTGCGCCCGCATTCGTAAAACCGCAAGATTTTGGGGGCTTGCAGCGGGTATCGGTACATCGGCTCCTCTGTTTTTCCTACATCGAAAAATCTTTTCCCAAATACACTTCTCTGGCCAGCGGAGAATCGAGAATTTCTTGCTTGGACCCCTGAATCATAATTTGGCCGGAACTGATGATGATGGCGCGGGTAGTAATTTCCAGCGTGTCGCGCACGTTGTGATCAGTAATCAGAATGCCGATGCCGCGTTTTGACAGAAGTCCGATCATATTTTTGATGTCCGCTACCGCAATCGGGTCGATACCCGCAAATGGCTCGTCCAAAAGCAGGAATTTCGGCTCAATCGCAAGCGAACGCGCAATTTCCGTCCGCCGCCGCTCGCCGCCGGAAAGCGTAAAGGCCATCTGCTTTCTAATTCTGCCGATTGCAAACTCTTCAATCAGCTCCTCAAGCCGCTCTAGCTTCTGTGCGCGCGTCAAATCCTTGCGCGTTTCAAGAATCGCCCAAATATTCTCCTCAACCGTCAGCTTTTTGAATACCGATGGCTCCTGCGGCAAATACGAAATCCCCTGCCGCGCACGGCGGTACATCGGCAACGCAGTAATGCGCTCCTCATCCAAAAAAATCTCGCCCGCCGTCGGCCGGTAAAACCCGACAATCATATAAAACGTCGTTGTCTTTCCCGCCCCGTTCGGCCCCAAAAGCCCCAGCACTTCGCCCGTGTGCATCTTAAAATCAATGCCCTGCACCACACTCTTATGCCCGAACCGCTTAAACAAACTTGCCGCCCTGAGCGTATGAATGCCGCCTGAAACAGCAAGCGCGGCGCTCTCTGCATGAGTTGCAGTATTGGCGGACGCGCTATCGGCGGAACTTGCCGCCGCAGCTCCGCCCGCCGCTTCCTGCATACGTCCGCCGCTCGTTGCTGGCGTTGCCGTCTGCTCGTCAGATGAATCGCTTGCTGGCGGTTGGGCTGCCGCCGCATCATTGCCCGCCGTGTTCGCGTTCTCACTGACCTGAGCCGCGCCGCTGGCGGCTATGCCGTCGCTTGCTGCGGCCGCTTCCTGCATACGTCCGCTGCTTGTTGCTGGCGTTGCCGTCTGCTCGTTGGTTGAATCGCTTGCTGGCGGCTGGACTGCCGCGGCAGAACCTGCCGCCGCATCTCCGCCCGCCATATCTGCGTTCCCGCTGACCGGTGCCGCGCCGCTGGCGGCTATGCCGCCGCTTGCTGCATCCGCTTCCTGCATACGTCTGCTGCTCGTTGCTGGCGTTGCCGTCTGCTTGTCAGATGAATCGCTTGCTGGCGGTAGGGCTGCCGCAGCTGAACTTGCCGCCGAATCTCCGCCCGCCGTGTCTGCGTTCCCGCTGACCGGTGCCGCGCCGCTGGCGGTCATGCCGTCGCTTGCTGCGGCCGCTTCCTGCATACGTCCGCCGCTCGTTGCTGGCGTTGCCGTCTGCTCGCCGGTTGAATCGTTTGCTGGCGGCGGGGCTGTCTTAGCTGAGGAACTTGTCGCCGTACCATTGCCCGCCGTGTCTGCGTTCTCACTGACGGGAGCCGCGCCGCTAGCGGCCATGCCGTCGCTTGCTGCATCCGCTTCCTGCATACGTCCGCCGCTCGTTGCTGGCATTGCCGTCTGCTCGCTGGGTGAATCGCTTGCTGGCGGCGGGGCTACCGCGGTGGAACCTGCCGCCGTGTCCGCGTTCCCGCTGACCGGTGCCGCGCCTCTGGCGGCCATGCCGTCGCTTTCTGCGTCAGCTTCCTGCGTAAGTCCGCCGCTCGTTGCTGGGGTTGCTGTCTGCTCGCCAGATGAATCGCTTGCTGGCGGTTGGGCTGCAGCGGCGGAACTTGCCGCCGCATCTCTGCCCGCCGTGCCCGCGTTCCCGCTGACCGGAGCCGTACCGCAGGCGGTCATGCCGTCGCTTGCTGCGGCCGCTTCCTGCATACGTCCGCCGCTCGTTGCTGGCATTGCCGTCTGCTCGCTGGGTGAATCGCTTGCTGGCGGCGGGGCTACCGCGGTGGAACCTGCCGCCGTGTCCGCGTTCCCGCTGACCGGTGCCGCGCCTCTGGCGGCCATGCCGTCGCTTTCTGCGTCAGCTTCCTGCGTAAGTCCGCCGCTCGTTGCTGGGGTTGCTGTCTGCTCGCCAGATGAATCGCTTGCTGGCGGTTGGGCTGCAGCGGCGGAACTTGCCGCCGCATCTCTGCCCGCCGTGCCCGCGTTCCCGCTGACCGGAGCCGTACCGCAGGCGGTCATGCCGTCGCTTGCTGCGGCCGCTTCCTGCA
>CAUTOX010000086.1:0-10385 GCA_963539665.1 uncultured Treponema sp. | reverse complement strand
CATTTGCGTCTGTATGCCAGTTTCATCGATATATACGAGCTTTTCTTTGGGAATGCCTTTGATTTTTTCTAAATACGCCTCTACTTGTTTGGGGGCTTGTCCTTTATAAAAGGTACTCTTTTTTTTGCGTAACCTGAGTTTTCTCAACTGTTTCAGCACTGAAGATAGATGGCGGCCGAAAGATTCCTCAATTTTTTTAAGTATACATTGGGGTGCGCTTCCACAGATTTGCGATTAAGCCAGTTCGGAAACTTCGGTTTCTGAACTGGTTCCCTTGAAATGCGATGTTCTAAATCGTGCTATTTGTACGATTTAGAACTCGTAGCTCCTGTTCGATGTCGTCGAACAGGTCGTGTTTGTCGGGAATGATTTTCTTGTTGACCGGACAACGGAGTTTTATTTTTACGTCGCCGGTTCCCTTGTATCGTTTTCTACAGCTAATGAGTGTCCCGATATTTACTTTGAACACGCTCGCAGTCTGTGTCAATGAGAGGCCTTCTTCTGTCACGGAACTCAGTTTTTGAATCGCTTCTAGCTATTACTCACTTATTAAACTAGGTTTCAGCCATTATTAAGGGTTTTAAAGTTAAAAACATTTCTAAAATACTCAAAAAACTGATTTTTTTTCTAAAAATGCCATTGCCCATTCAACGACAATACTAATTTTTGCAAAAACTGAGTTCCGTGTTCTTTTGCATATTCAAGTGCCCGCAGTCTTAAATCTCTATCATACGACATAGCTTGAGTATAATGGGTTTTTACTTGCATTTCAAGGCAATTAGCTATATCCATGATGATAACATGCTTTTTGAGCAGGTTTTGCAACAGCGTCGTTTTAAACCAGCGCTCGAACAAAACGCCCTTCATCATCCCTTTATACTGAAAAGGAACCATCAACTTACCCGTACATAACGCCACGACAAGTCCAATTCGCCTATGCCGTTTGCCGCGGATGCGATATTGCCTCGTTTTCCTCGTTTACTGCGTGCATATTGGCGGTACATTTGCGTCTGAATGCGAGGCTCATCGATACATAAGAGTCATTCTTTGGGAATGTCTTTGATTTTTCTAAATATGTACCTTTACTTGTCTGGGGGCGTGTTCTTTGTAAAACGCGCTCTTTTTTTTTTGCGTAACCTGAGTTTTCTCAGTCGATTCAGCACAGAAAATGAATGACAGTCGAAAAATTCCGCAATTTCTTTGAAATAGCATCCGGAGGCACTTCTCCCGATTTGATGATTAATCCAGTTCGGAAAGTTAGATTTCTGAATTGGTTACCTTGCAATGGATGTTCTAAATCGTGCTATTTGTGCATTTTAGAACTCGTTGACCTGTTCGGTGCTGTAGAAAAGGTCGTGTTTTTCAGCAAAGATTTTCTTGTTGACCGGACGACGGATATTCATTTTCACCTCTCCGGTTACCCTGTAGCTTTTTCTCCAGCCAATGAGTGTACCGATATTTACTTTGAATACCGCCGCAGCCTGTGCCAACGTGTGGCCCTCTTCTGTATATTTGATTGCTCTCAATCTTAAATCTCTGTCATACGCCATACAAAAATTATATGAAATTTTTAGTTATGTTTCAAGGCAATTAGCTATACTTGTGCCGCAGCCGTTTGCAGAGTTCCGGCCGAATGCGCTTACAAATTGTCGAAAAAGCCTTTGGCTTTGAGCAGTTCTGCGTTTAAGATGCCGCCGAGCGCCGCTCCCCGTTTGGTGTTGTGGCTCAGCGCGACAAATTTTATGTCGAACACGGAACATTTCCGTAAGCGACCGACAACGCACGCCATGCCTTTTTCTGCTTCCCGGTCGCGGCGCGGTTGCGGGCGGTTTTCTTCATGGCGCACTACAATCGGATGAGCCGGCGCGCTCGGAAGCTTTAATTCCTGCGGTGCGGCTTGAAAGTCGAGCCAAGTTTTTTCGATTGCTTCAAGCGACGGCTTTTTATCCGCCGAAAGGTCAAATTCGAGGCTGACGGCTGCCGTGTGGCCGTCGATAACCGGAACGCGCGTACAAGTCGCCGACACAAGCGGAGCTGCGGCGTTTATAATCTTTCCATCCTGTACTTTTCCCAAAATTTTCAGGCACTCCCGTTCCGTCTTTTCCTCTTCGCCGCCGATGAACGGCACGATGTTGTCAATCATGTCGAACGATGGAACGCCGGGGTATCCCGCGCCGCTCGTGGCTTGCAGCGTGGTAACAACCATCCGCTTTACCGGATAGCCTGCCTGCTGGAGTGCGAAAATCGGCATCATGTACGTTTGCAGCGAACAATTCGGCTTGACGGCGACAAAGCCCTTGTCCCAGCCGTTGTGTTTTTTCTGCGCCGCAATGACATCGAGGTGCGCACTGTTTATTTCCGGAATCAGCATCGGCACATCTTCCGTCCAACGGTTTGCGCTCGCATTTGAAACGACGGGAATTCCCGCCGCAGCATACGAGGCTTCGAGCGCTTTTATCGCATCTTTTTCCATTTCAAGCGCACTGAAGACAAACTTGCACTTGCCCGCAGCGCTTTTGACATCGCTTGCGTCAAAGACCGTCAAATCGGCGACCGCTTTCGGAATATCCGAACCGATGAGCCAGCGATTTTGAACGGCATCTCGATACGCCTTGCCTGCCGAACGCGGACTTGCCGCGACAAATGTTACCTCAAACCACGGGTGATTTTCCAAAAGGCGAATATAACGCTGCCCGACCATCCCTGTGGCTCCGAGCACGCCTACTGTAATTTTTTCGTTCATTTTCTTCCTATTTCCATTCGTATTTGCATATTGAGCGGGCGCAGTATCGCACTTTTGTAACTCAGATGCAAGTTTTCTGTCGATTCAAACGGTATGGCGGGAGAAAAATTGAAGCTGCCGGAGATTTTCATTTTTTTCCGCATACGCTACAGTTACGCCATGAATCTGAATACATCGATAAAAGCAGTTATTTTTGACATGGATGGGGTCATTCTCGACACGGAAAAAATATGCCTAAAAACGTGGCTTGCAGCCGGAGCGGAAATGGCGCTTCCTGATCCTGCTGGAGCATACCGCCGCTGCATTGGAACGAATCTGACGGACACAAAAGCAATTTTGCATTCCTTGTATGGAGCGGCGTTTGACACGGAGCGTTTTTTAGAACGAACGGCAAATCTCTTCCATATAATTGAGACGGAGGACGGGATTCCGCTCATGCCGCACGTGCGGCCCGCGCTCAAATATCTTTCCGGAAAATACGCCCTTGCGCTCGCATCTTCTACCAAGCGAAAGACCGTGCAGCGCCAGCTTACCAATGCAGGCGTTATACAATTTTTTGAAACCCTAACTTGCGGCGACGACGTTGTCCATGCAAAACCTTCGCCAGAAATATACCAGCTTGCCTGCCGTTCGCTCTCCCTTTCGCCCGAAGCCTGCGCCGCAATCGAAGACAGCCCAAACGGAATCAAAAGCGCCTACGCCGCCGGCCTTCGCACTATCATGATACCAGATTTAATCCCCCCCTCCGACGAAATCCTCCCGCTGCTATGGAAAATCTGCCGCTCGCTCGAAGACATATCCGCCGTCTTGTAGCTCGCCTTACGGATATTGCCCCGCGCGGAGATCTACAACCAGACCGGAGCCGCGCAAAGCCGGTTACGCGCCGGCAGGCCTTCCCTCAAGCCTCCGTTTTATCCAACCGCAGCCGTTCGCACATTTCTTCAAGCGGGAGCTTGGCTCCGGCAAATTTCGGGAAGCCTGCAAGGCCGTCGCCGCGTTTACGGGGAATGAGGTGAATGTGCAGGTGGAAAACGGTTTGACCTGAGCATTCGTTGTTGGCGTTCAAGATGTTCATGCCCTCGTAGCCGCAGTTTTCCGTAAGGTGCACGCCGATTTTTTTGACGGTGTTCATGACGTGCGAAAGCGTTTCGCCGTCGGCATCGAGGATGTTCGTAACGTGCTTTTTGGGAATGACGAGAATATGCCCGTCAACGTCTTTTGCGATGTCCAAAAACGCCATTGTGTGCTCGTCCTCATAGATTTTCATGCACGGCAGTTCGCCTTTCAAGATTTTGCAAAAAATGCAGTCATTCATACAGCCTCCAGTGTATTTCATAATATTCTTTTATTGCCTTGCGCATCAATTCGGGGTCTTTTGCGCCCGCGCTTTCGAACGGTGAGTGCATCGCCCATTGCGCAATGCCGATATCAACGGAAGGAATGGAAACGTGCCGCGCGCTGATATTGCCGAGCGTCGAACCGCCTGCCATGTCGGAGCGGTTGGTAAATATTTGAAACGGCACGCCCGCATTCCGGCAGGCGGTTTTGAACAGCGCAGCGCTCACCGCGTCCGACGTATATTTTTGCGCCGCATTGAATTTGATGACGGGGCCTCCGTTTACAAAGGGACGATTTACGGGATCGGCAACCTGCGCATAATTCGGGTGGACTGCATGAGCGTTGTCCGCGCTGACCATAAAACTGTCGACAAGCAGCCGGTTCAATGCTCCGCATCCCATGTTGAAAGAGGCGCACAATCGTTCAAGCGTATCGCGCAAAAATGTAGAATCCGCGCCCTGCTGCGTCAAACTTCCGACTTCCTCGTTATCAAAAACGCAATGGACGACTGCATATTCGTCGTTTTGCGCGTCCAAAAACGCCTTGAAAGTCGTATACGCGCACTCAAGGTCGTCCAATCGCGGACTTGCGATAAACTCGTTTTCCGCGCCCCAAAACGTCCCCTTGTCGCGGTTATACACGTACAAGTCGAATGAAAGAACGTCGTCTTCCGCAACTCCTGCGTTCTCCGCCGCAAGATGTAAAAGTCCGCCGCGCGCATTTAAATCCGCCCGCTCCGCGCCGCCGCACGAAAAAATCGGCAGCATATTCTCCTGAACGTTATATCCGTTTGCAGACGGCGCGTCCTTACTCATGTGAATGGCAAGATTCGGAATCATCACAAGGTCGCGCTCAATGTTGACAAGGCGCTGCTCCAGTTCGACTGCGTTTCCGGCGTTTCCGCCTTGCCCGTCGTGTCTGCCCTGCGCTTTGCAGATAAGCCTTCCTGCAACGGAAAGCGGACGGTCAAACCACGGAGCCATAATCATTCCGCCGTATTTTTCGGCATTCAGCTTTACGTAACGCTTTTCCGCCGCAATGCCCCCGCCTTCTTTTACCTTAAAACACGGAGAATCGCTGTGAGATGCGCAAAGTAAAAAGCCCTTAAAGGGTTTTTCCGGCAGCTTAAACGATATAATGGAAGAAGAATTGCGCGTTACAAAATAATTTTTGCCGCGCTCAAGCGGCCACGCGTGATTTTCGTAAAGGCGGGTAAAGCCTGCCGCGCTCAATTCATCGGCAAGATTTTTTACCGCGTAAAAATTGCACGGACATTTTTCGATAAACGCAAGCATTTCTGCCGCAAATGCGTTTTTGTCCGGCGCAGTCGTCGTATTCGTCATGGCAGAAGTATAGCACGGCAAAGAAATTGAAAAAAGTACGCGAGGGACAGGCAGGCAGAATGATGCTCGATAGCCCTGCCGCAGCCCTCTGTTCATCTTGTTTTTCCGCTGCGTTTTCTACAGGAGCGGGGCGTGCCGCACGTTCATATCTCCGTTCCGCGCCGTCCCTTGCGCTCGATTCACGACTTTCGCAACTGCAAACACCGCGAGCGTTGGTGTGCTGGCTGCCGAAAAATCTGTAACAAACGGCTTGACTAAAATGAAGGCATCGAATATATTACGGCCATTCTTTAATGTGTATGTCTCCTTCGTCTAGTGGTTAGGACATCGGGTTTTCATCCCGACAACAGCAGTTCAATTCTGCTAGGAGATGGATTAAAACTTCGGCAATCTGCAAAAAACCCCATACTTACAAAACAGCGTAAAAACTTATCTACAGGGCATTCCGGCGTTTTTTGCAAAATGCTCGTTTTCCTTCTATATAATTCTGCCTTTTTTGATCAACGCCCCCGACGCTCGCTTCGGGGTATTAAACCCTCCGCACGAATAAACCAGTTCGGACCACTTTAGCGTCAGAACTAGCTCCTTGAAAAGCGATGTTCTCAATCGCGCTATCTGTGCAATTTAGAACTCGTCATCTGTTCGACAACGGAGTTATCGAACAGGTCTAATTCTTGACTAAAACTTTTTATAATGGAAAAATGCCGCACCATGAGCAAATACATTTTGGTAACAAGCGGAGTGTGCTCCAGTTTGGGGAAGGGCGTTGCGGCAGCGGCAATCGGCAGTCTGTTGGAAGGCTGCGGTTTTAAGGTTTCGATGATAAAGTGCGATCCGTATATCAATGTTGACGCGGGCAATATCAGTCCCTTTCAGCATGGGGAAGTGTATGTAACGGCGGACGGCGCGGAAACCGACCTCGATTTGGGGAATTTCTCCCGTTTTACCAGCGTGAACATCACCGGCGACAACTGCATTACCATCGGGCAGGTGTATGAGCAGGTGATTCGCAACGAACGCGCAGGGCGTTACAACGGGCGTACCGTTCAAGTCATTCCGCATATCACGGACGAAATCAAACGCAAGATTCTGTATGTCGGCTCAAAAACCGGCGCGGATGTCGTGATTATCGAAGTCGGCGGGACTGTCGGCGACATTGAGTCGATTCCGTTTTTGGAGGCGGCGCGGCAGCTCATTCACGAGCTTGGGAAAAATGATATTTGCGCAGTACATCTGACGCTCGTGCCGGCAATCGCCGGCGGCGAATTGAAGTCAAAACCGACGCAGCATTCGGTAAAGCAGTTGCAGGAAGCAGGCATTCAGCCGGACATTTTGCTGTGCCGCTCCGCGAAGAACATCGATGCGGATATGTGCAAAAAACTTGCGCTCTTTTGCAACGTGTCGGAGGACGCGGTATTTACGACAGCCGATGTCGAAAAATCTGTGTACGAGCTGCCGGTGCTTTTCCAGAAGCAAGGCGTGTGCGCGCGGATTCTCAAAGAACTTGCGCTCAAGGCGGAAAAACTTTCGATCTGCCACTGGACTGCCTTTCTCGAAAAACTGAATAATCCGCTGCATAAAGTAACGATTGCGATGGTCGGCAAAAAAGATTATCTGGACGAATCTTACAAATCCGTGCAGGAATCGCTTTTACATGCGGCGGTTACAGCGTTCAATGCGGAGCTGGTTATTAAAAAAATTGATGCGGAGGCGCTTGAAGCGGCGGAAAGCTGCGATGCGTTCTTCGACGGCGCGGACGGCATCATCATTCCGGGCAACCACGGGCAGCGCGGCTTTTTGGGCTTGCTTGCGACCGTCCGCTATGCGCGCGAAAAAAATATCCCGTATCTCGGCATCGACCTCGGAATGCAGTTGATGGCGATTGAAACGGCGCGTTCCATTTTAGGGTGGGAGGATGCCGACAGCACGGAATTCATTCAAAATCCGCGTCATGCGCTCATCAGCTTGCCGGAGGAGCAGGCGGGGCTTTCTGCGGCAAGCATAATGCAGCTTGGCGCGGGAACGGTAAAAATTGTGCGGGGAAGCCGCCTGCACGAGGCATACCAAAAACTGTCCGTCATCGAGCGGCGGCGCAACAAGTATACGTTTGACCGCCGGTATGTTGCGGATATGGAAGAACAGGGCTTGCTCATGACGGCAATTTCCGAAACGGACACGCACGCGGAGGCTTTTGAGTGGGCGGCGCACAAATGGGGCGTCGGCGTACAGTATCACCCCGAATTTACATCGCGCCCGGCAACCCCGCATCCGTTGTTTACGGCCTTTATCGGCGCGGCGCTCAATCTTGGAGTTGCCGGCGCTGGGGATATTAAATAGATGAAAACTGCCGGAGCCTTCATTTTAGCCGTATTGCTTGCGGGCTGCTCGCTCAAATATGGGCTTGCTTCGTATGATGAGCAGTCTGCGCCGGAGTTTTCGTTTGCCGATGCGGTATTCAACCGGTACGAAGACAATACCCGTACGCTCTCGCTGACGGCCGCGCGTCTTGAGCAGTATAAGGACGGAAAGACCACGTGCGCAAAGGACGTTGCATTCAAGTTATATGAATCGGATGGAACGCTTGATACCGAAGGCGAATGCGGCTTACTTTCTGCCGATACGGATGCGGAAAAATACGTGCTCTACGATAAGATTAAGGTGCATAGCATCAAGGATGATATTGAAGTGAACGCCGCAACCATCCGCTGGAACGGCAAGTCTGAGCAGCTTACGTCAGGGCGGGACGGTTTGGTAACGCTTAAAAAAGGCGGAACGGTCTTGCAGGGCAGCGGATTTTCGGCAAGCGGGGTAAGCCGACGTTTTTCTTTTACCGGGCTGGTTACCGGCGAAGTGCAAACGCAGGATGGACAGGAAGACGAAGAGCCGGATGCCGGAGCCTCATCCGTTCCTGATGCCGCCGATTCCGATCCTCAAAAGAATCCGGAAACTGATGCGGCCGCAGAAAATGCGACCGAACAATGAGGAGCCGATGAAGAACGCGAAACGCTTGAGATTTTTATGCGTCTGCCTGAGCCTTGTGTGCGCGGCGGGCGGCGCATTTGCCGAAAAGATTTCTTTTTCAGCCGACAGCATGAGCGGCGTGGTTGGAGACAAGTCTGACAGCACGGAATTGCGCGGAAACGCCTACGTGCTGACGGAAAGCATGGAGATTTCCGCAGATTCTATCAAAATGACAGGCAAGGAGTTCCGCTACATCGAAGCGTCCGGCGCGGTAAAGGGCAAGAATTCCGAATCGGAGCTGGAGTTTGAATGCGGCAGGATCCGCTACGATCGGGAAACCAAAGTCGCGGAACTGTTCGATAATGTAAATCTCACCGATGTAAAAAACAACGTCAATGCGACGGCTCAGATGATTGAATACCGGCAGAACACGGACATTGCCATCATTCAGATTAATCTTGAACTCAAACAAAAGGATAATATTTGCAACGGAGCCTATGCCGTCTACCGGAAGAAGGAGCAGTTGCTCGATTTGAGCGGCAATGCGCAGATTAAACAGGGCGACGACACGTTCCGCGCGCAGGAGATTACGCTCAATCTTGATACGCAGGAAATAACGCTCGACGGCCATGTGAAAGGTTCGGTCATTGACGAGCGGAAGACCGATTCCGATTCAGAAAAGGATGCGGAAAAGGCGGATGGCACGGCTGGCGAAAAAGCCGGAACGCAGCGCGACGCGGGGAAAAACGAGGATGCGTTGGAGGCAAAAACCGTGAACAAAGGAGAGGCGGGGCAGGATGCCGGAAAGACGGACGGCAAGACTGGCGGCGCGGATGCAAAGAAGGCGAATGCCGCGCAGCCGGATGAAAAATCCGCCGCTCCGAGAGAAAAGACCGATGCACCGGCGGCAAAAGACGACGCAGATGCCAGCGCAGACGATGCGGCAGAACCGGCAAACAAGCTGCAAGACAACGCACCGGAAACAAAGAAGGCCGGAAAGCAAAAAGAAGCGGCGGCAGGCAAGAACGCACGAAAAGGCCGCAAAAAATCCGCGCCGCCCGAAACCGCCAAGCCGGAATAAGCGGATAAAGCCGCAGGATTTTCCGTATTTATATCAAACCTGCCCGGACCCTTCCGATTCGAAGCAGGTTCCTTGAATTGGGAGAACGGTAATGTCTACAGAAAACAACATAACCGACAACGCCGCAACGCAGCGCCCCGCAACAGAAAGCGACGGCATAGCCGCCAGCGGTACGGCACCGGTCAGCGGGAACGCGGGCACGGCGGGCAATGATGCGGCGGCAGGTTCTGCCGCGTCAGTCCAACCGCCAGCAACGAGCAGCGGACTTACGCAGGAAGCTGACGCAGAAAGCGACGGCATGGCCGCCAGAGGCGCGGCTCCGGTCAGCGGGAACGCGGGCACGGCGGGCAATGATGCTGCGGTAGCCCCGCCGCCAGCAAGCGATTCATCTGACGAGCAGACGGCAACGCCAGCAACGAGCAGCGGACGTATGCAGGAAGCGGCCGCAGAAAGCGGCAACATGACCGCCAGCGGTACGGATCCGGTCAGCGGGAACGCGGGCACGGCGGGCAATGATGTGGCGGCAGGTTCCACCGCGGCAGCCCAACCGCCAGCAAGCGATTCATCTGACGAGCAGACGGCAACGCCAGTAACGAGTAGCGGACTTGTGCAGGAAGCGGCCGCAGCAAGCGAGGGCATAGCCGCCAGCGGCGCGGCTCCGGTCAGTGAGAACGCGGATGCGGCGGGCGGAGCTGAGGCTGCAGCCCCGCCGCCAGCAAGCGATTCACCCAGCGAGCAGACGACAACGCCAGCAACGAGCAGCGGACTTACGCAGGAAGCGGACGCAGAAAGCGACGGCATGACCGCCAGCGGCGCGGCACCGGTCAGTGAGAACGCGGATGCGGCGGCAGGTTCTGCCGCGGCAGCCCCGCCGCCAGCAAGCGATTCATCTGACGAGCAGACGGCAACGCCAGCAACG
>CAUTOX010000085.1:0-10460 GCA_963539665.1 uncultured Treponema sp. | reverse complement strand
TGCTGGCTGTGTTCATCTTTATGGCTCCGTTTCTCAGGCTCTGGATGCCGTTTTAAAAGGCAATTAGCTATACATGCACACTTGAAGCGGGCGGTAGCCCCCTTACATCCTGCAAATGCCCGCTCTGCCGCCAGCAGCTGAAATCCCTCTTGCAAGTTTGCTCACAGGCACACTTGAAGCGGGCAGTAGAGCCCTTACATCCTGCAAATGCCTGTTCTGCTGCTAACAACTGAAATTCCCCCTCGGGTTTTGCCTCCGGTAAACTTAAAGCGGGCGGCAGGCAAAGTTATAGCCACCCGATAAAGCTTCCCCGCCAACAGCTGAAATCCCCCTCGTAAGGTTGCCTCAAATAAACTTGAAGCGGGCAGTAGAGCTTTTGCATCCTTCAAATGCATTCTGTCCACGGAACTCAGTTTTTGCAAAAATTAGTATTGTCGTTGAATGGGCAATGGCATTTTTAGAAAAAAAATCAGTTTTTTGAGTATTTTAGAAATGTTTTTAACTTTAAAACCCTTAATAATGGCTGAAACCTAGTTTAATAAGTGAGTAATAGCTAGAAGCGATTCAAAAACTGAGATCCGTGCATTCTGTCGCTAACTGCTAGAATCCCCCTTGCAAGTTTGCAACAGGCTCACTTAAAGCAGGCGGCAGGCAAAGCTATAGCCACCCGATAATTTTTCCCCGCCAACAGCTGAAATCCTCTCTCGCGAGTTTGCCCACAGGCACACTTGAAGAGGGCAGTAGAGCCCTTACATCCTGCAAATGCTCGCTCTGCCGCCAACAGTTAGAATCCCCTCTTGCAAGTTGCTCACAGGCACACTTGAAGAGGGCGGCAGGCAAAATTTATAGCCACCCGATAATTTTTCTCAACCGACGCTAGAATCCCCCTCGTAAGGTTGCCACAAACAAACTTAAAGCAGGCGGCAGGCAAATTTGTAGCCACCCGATAATTTTTCCCCGCCAGCAGCTGGAATTCTCCTCGCGAGTTTGCCCACAGGCACACTTGAAGCAGGTGGTAGGGCCCTTACACCCTTCAACTGCCAGTTCTGCCGTCAACACCTGAAATCCCCCTCGCAGTTTGCAACAGGCACACTTAAAGCGGGCGTAGGCAAAGTTATACCCACCCGATAAAGTTTCCCCGCCGACGCCAGAATCCCCTCTCGCAAGTTTGCATCAGGCACACTTAAAGCAGGCGGTAGCGCCCTTACATCCTTTAAGCGCCTGTTCTGCCGCCTGCTCCCAGTCATTGCAGCTTAATGCTGTCAATCCACTTGAGGACTTCTTTTTTGGCGGCATCTCGTGCGTTTTGCGCTGTTTTTCCGCGCATTGCAAACGCCTTCTGCACCTTCGCTTTTGGGCACGCGCTTTGAATGCTTTTTGCCGTCTTCGCTGCGCCGCTGCCTTCATGCGTACAAAACGGAATAATCGTTTTTCCTGCAAAATCTCCGTTTTCCAAGAAGGTGTAGAGCGCCATCGGCATATCGCCCCACCAAATCGGGTAGCCGAGAAACACAATGTCATACCCGCTCAAATCGGGGAGCGGCCCCGCAAGTTCGGGGCGCGCCTTCTGATTCCGTTCCTGCGTTGCTTTTTCGACACATTCCTTGTACGTTTTCGGATACGCCGACACCGTTTTGATGTGGAATTGGTCGGCATTCACGTAATCGGCAATAAATTCGGCAAGAATCTGCGTGTTCCCCTTTTCAATAACACCAACGCCGTAATTTTCGTCCGCGCGGGAAAAATACGCGACTATAATTTTGGCGTCTTTTTTTGCGCCTGAAATTGTTGCCTCCGCGGATAACGCCGCTCCATTCCCCCGCAATACAGGCAGAAGCGCAAGCAAACCCGATAAAATAAACCATGTTTTTTTCATTCTGATACCTCAACGCCATTAAAGCACTACAGAGCCAACACTGCAAGTGCGCGAAGCGCTTTGAATGCCGCGTCAGCGCGCTTGGGAGGGCTCCATTTTGTAAAAGCAAATTTCCGCCCCTTCCCATATTCAGGGCGGCCGATATAATAGGCCTGTTTCGAGAGGGACGTTCCGAATCGATTACTAATGGAGGATTTGAGTGACTGACATTGAGATTGCGCATTCGTGCCGGATGGAGCCGGTTACGGAGGTTGCACGGAAAATCGGCATTGGCGAGGACGCTCTGGAATGCTATGGGCGATACAAGGCGAAGCTGACGGCGGAAACGCTTTCGGCATTGCTGGAGCAGGCGGAAAAGCCTGAAAAACGGGGCAAACTGATTTTAGTAACGGCGATCACGCCGACGCCTGCGGGGGAAGGAAAATCGACGGTTGCAATCGGGCTTGCCGACGGGCTTTGCCGCATCGGGAAAAAGGCCGCCGTTGCCTTACGAGAGCCGTCGCTGGGGCCGTGCTTTGGGATGAAAGGCGGGGCCTGCGGCGGCGGGCGGGCGCAGATTGTTCCGATGGAGGACATTAATCTGCATTTTACGGGCGACCTGCACGCCATTTCGATTGCGAACAACCTAATTGCGGCGTTGATAGACAATCACATTCAACAAGGCAATGCGCTTTCGCTCGATCCCCGCGCCGTATCGTGGAAGCGTTGCCTCGATGTCAATGACCGGAGCCTCCGCAACATCGTCTGCGGGCTGGGCGGCAGGGCGGACGGCGCGCCGCGCGAGGCGCACTTTACGATTACCGCCGCATCGGAAATTATGGCGATTGTGTGCCTGTCTCGCTCGATTCGGGAATTAAAGGAGCGGATTTCGAATATTATAATCGGGGAAGATTTTGAAAAGCAGACCGTACCGTTTGGCCGCCTTGCCTGCACGGGCGCGGTCGCGGCGTTGCTCAAGGACGCGATTCGGCCGAATCTGGTGCAGACGCTTGAAGGAACGCCCGCTTTTGTGCACGGCGGCCCATTTGCCAACATCGCGCACGGCTGCAACAGCCTGAACGCGACGCTCTGTGCGCTTGGATGCAGCGATTACGCGGTAACGGAAGCAGGGTTTGCTGCGGATTTGGGCGCGGAAAAATTTATGGACATCAAGTGCCGGGCGGCGGGCATTGCGCCGGATGCCGTTGTGATTGTCGCAACTATCCGTGCGCTTAAAATGCACGGGGGCGTTGACAAAAGCCGCCTTGCGCAGCCGGATTCGGCCGCTCTTGAGAAAGGGTTTGCAAATCTGCACGTTCATATTGAAAACATAGCGAAATTCGGGGTGCGCGCCGCCGTTGCTGTAAACCGGTTCGTCTCTGACACGGAGGAAGAACTTGGGCTTTTGAAGCGGCTCTGCGCTCAGGCGGGGGCGGAGGCGGTTGTGTGCAACAGCTGGGAGGAAGGAGGCATAGGCGCCGCAGCTCTTGCCGAAACTGCTGCCCATTTATGCGCCGAAGCGTCCGATTTCCGCTGTTTGTATAAACCGGAACTGTCTCTTGAGCAAAAAATCGAAAAAATCGCGCATGAGATATATCGCGCGGCGGCGGTCGAGTTTCAGGGGACGGCGCTCAAAAAACTCCGCCGGTACGAGGATGAAGGCTACGGGCGCTTTCCGGTGTGCATCGCGAAGACGCAGAATTCGGTCAGCCACGATCCGAAGAAGCTGGGGGCGCCGAGCGGCTACGTTTTTCCGGTGCGCGATGTGCAAGCGTATGCGGGAGCGGGCTTTGTAACGGCGTTTGCCGGAGATATTTTGACGATGCCGGGTCTGCCGAAGGCTCCGGCGGCGCTTTCGATTGATGTTGATGACGCAGGCTTGATCAGCGGTTTGATGTAACAAGGCGGACGGCGGAGCTTTAGCTGCCGGATGGGATTTGCTCGGCCGTCCGCGACAAGTTTTCCTTGCGGAAAACTAGTTGATGCTCGTGCAGGCTATGGACGGAGGAGCTTTATCTGCCGGATGGGATTTGTGCGGCCGTCCGAATGCATCAATCTCTTTTATTGAAATGCGAGATTTACAAGATTCAAGCGGAATGTGTTGGGGGAAAGATGAACGTTTTTATTGTGTATTGCCATCCGTCTAAAGATTCGTTTACGCGCCATGTGCGCGACCATTTCTTGCAGGGCGCGCGCGATGCGGGGCATACGTGCGTTGTTTCGGATTTGTACCGGATGCGCTTTCAATCGGATATGACGGAAGCTGAATATGCGCGCGATGCGCACTATCGGGATTGCGATGCGCTTGCTCCTGATGTTATTGCGGAACAGCGGAAAATCAATGCATCTGATGCCGTTGCGTTTATCTATCCGGTTTTTTGGACGGAGGCGCCTGCAAAGCTGGTCGGCTGGTTTGACCGCGTGTGGACGTGCGGTTTTGCCTACGCGCCGCAACGCATGAAGCAGCCGGAAAAGGCGCTCGTCTTATGCACGGCGGGAAACGCGCGAGCGCATTTGGAATCGTTCGGGCTTTTGGCCGCAATGAAAAAGGTCATGCTCGGCGATCGGCTGTTCGGCAGAGTGAAGGCAAGCGAATTCATGGTTCTGGACGGCATGACGCGGGAGTTTGATTCCAGAACGGAAAACTGGGACGCGCATCTGGCCGCCGCGTATGAAAAAGGCAAAACGCTTTTTGATGCCGCGCCGGATGCATTCGCGCTTGACGGGCTCTATTTAACCGCTTCCGATGAGGCGGGAACCTTTGCAGGAGCCGTATTTGCATTCCGCCAAACGGAAACGGCAGTCTGGGGCGACTATTCCGGCGGCCGAATTGTAAAAGGAGCGTTTATCGGTTCGGTCGGCGGCGCGATTGGCGGAAAGGACACCTTCGACTTGCACTATCGGCACCTCTGTCAGAACTGCGCAATGGGCTTTGGAATATTGCGCGTTACCCTCGCTCGCGCTTCTGACGGTACGCTGACGTGCGCCGGACATATCCGAGACGCGAATAGCAACGCGGAAGAAGCGGTTGTATTGCGGGAGCGGTAGGGCTACAACAGAAGCGGCGGAAATTGCGCTTCATGCGCGGAGAGGGGCGGGAAGTCCTCCGAGGCGGCGGCTCCGCTTTTGTGCGCGGGATTTGTCAATTTCCGCTATATGCTGCGGTATGTACGCGCTCGCTGTTTGAGGGCGCGATGACGCGGGGCCGCCGTTCTTATGCAAAGAGCGGACTGTATCGAACGCGCTTCAATACCATGCACGTTGCCTCCAGCGGCTTCGGAAAATGTCCGCATCTTGATGGCTGCGACGGAAAACTATTTTCCTGCATCCCCCACGCAGGCAGCTTCAACGGCGACGGTTATTCGCGCCGCGCCTCTCGTCTGAGTTGTTGCGTGCAAACAGGTTCGGCTCTTTTTTTATATTTTCGATGACGCGCGACGTGCAAGGCTCTTGCTATTTCCTTGCGGCAAAACGCAATTCAGCTTGCTCATGTTGCCTGATTCTTCTATAGTAGCGCCATGTTTTCACCAGGCACTCCGGTTTTGTACAAAAAGCAAGCAGCCCTGATTACAGGGACTGACGGCGACAAATATGTTGTTGAATTTCAAACGGCTCCGGCTACAGCGGGGGGCAAGGCTGCGCAATATGCCGAACAAAAGGTGCGCGAAAAGGACATAACCGTCTTGTATCCGGGTACGGCGCCGTCGCTGCGGGCGTTGCTTGCTGCCCATGATGACGGGCTTTTGCCGCGCATTGCAGAAGCGCACGAGCTGCTTTTGTCTGATGCAGATACAGCTGCATCTCCGATTGCCTTTACGGAACTTGCCGAGCTGTGCGATTCGTCTTTTTCCGCTGAAAAAAGCTGGCTGCTGTTTGACGCGCTCTCCAAAAGTATTTTCTTCACACTGGATGAAAACGCATTCAAAAACAACAGCATTGCCTTTATCCCGCATAGCGCGGAAGAAGCGGCGGATATTGACCGCAAGCGCTCCGAAAAAGAGCAGTTTGCGCAGCTGCACGAGGCGTTTATCGCGCGGCTCAAGGAACGGAAGCTCGACCTGCCGTCCGACGGCAAATTTATGGGGGAAATTGAAGCGCTTGCGCTCGGTAAAACGGAAAAATCAAAAAACATGACCGACGCCGGAATTGCGCCGACGCCGGAGAACGCCCACCGTCTCTTGCTTGAAACCGGCATCTGGAATATTTCAAAAAATCCCTACCCTGCGCGTTTTGGGCTTTCGATGGCGAGCGCATCGGAGGGGCTGGGGATGCCGCCGCACGAGGAGCGGCTTGAACTGCAAGAACCTGCCTATGCGATTGACAGCCCGTGGTCTACCGATCCCGATGACGCGATTGCATGGGACGGCCGCTATCTTTGGGTGCATATCGCCGATCCTGCGGCCTTTGTCCTGCCGGATAGTCCGGTTGACCGCATGGCGCGCGGGCGCGGCGCGACGCTCTACATTCCGGAAGGCGCTTCGCGGATGCTGTCAGAGACGGCGCTTGAAGACTACGCGCTCGGACTCAAGGCAGAGAGCATCGCTCTTTCGTTCCGCATCTTGCTCGATGAAAACAGCTCTATTGCGGAGTGTGCGGTGTTTAAGACGAAAATCCGCGTAACGCGCCTCACGTATGAGCAAGCGGATGCGCAAAAAGATTCGGCGGCGCTCCGGCCGTTTTTTGAAATTGCGCGGAAAAATGAAGCGCGGCGGAAAAAGGCGGGGGCGAACACCATCGATATGCCGGAAGTACATATTTCTATTGATGAAGAAACCGGAAGCGTCAGTGTAGAACCGTTTATCCGCTTTGAATCCGATAACATGGTGCGCGAAATGATGCTGCTTGCCGGCGAAGGAGCTGCGCATTTCGCCTTCAAGCACGGCATTCCCTTCCCCTATATCAGTCAGGAAGCCGCCGAGATTCCCGCGGGCATCTCGGAAGGTTTTGCCGGGCAGTTCCGAATGCTCAAATGCGCCCACCGGCGTTCCGTCGGCATCACGCCCGCGATGCATTCCGGCTTGGGACTTGCGCTGTATACGCAGGTAACCAGCCCGCTCCGCCGCTACGGAGACCTTATTGCGCACGAACAGCTCCGCGCATTCATCGATGGACGAAAGCTCATCAGCAAAGACGATATGCTTCTGCGCATCAGTGAAGGCAACGCAGGCGCGGAGGCGGCGAAGAAGGCATCGCGGCACAGCGACATCCACTGGAAGCTCGTGTATTTGCTGCAAAATCCGGAATGGAGCGGAAGCGGCATTTGCATCGACCGCAGGAACGGAGATTCGCTCATCTTAATCCCGCCGCTTGCCATGCAGACTACGCTCAAAGGCGAAACGCTCGAATTAAACGCCGCCGTAGAGCTGAAAATCGGCAAAATCGAACTCCCGACGCAAACCGCCGTATTTGTAAAAGCATAAAATCGCCGGAGCAGCCCGCGGATTTTTCATAAAACGCCGGCGCTTACACACGCGAAAGCCTGCGGCATCAAGTGCGCCGCGCCTTTCTGCAATCGGCAACCGTTGCAGCTATAATTTGCTCGGCTGCCCGCTCCATTTTTCCATACGCAAAATTACAAAAAAATATTCAGCCTACTGCTCGTCTATTGCGGCGTAAAAACCGACACGGGATATTGGAATACCCGCAATTCAAATTCTCCCGCCGCTGCAAGCAAGTGATCGAAAATATCGGCTTGAATGGCTTCGTAATCGTTCCAGACAGTGGTGGCGGTAAAAACGTAAATCTCAAGCGGAATGCCGGTAGCTCCGGGTTCGAGCTGACGCACCAAAAAGGTGAGGTCTTTGCGGATTGTCTCAAGGCTTTGCAGGTACTTTGTGATGTACATCCGGAACGTGCCGAGATTGGTCAGCCGGTTATCGTTTAATGGATGTTCAACGGCAGGCGAATACGTTGCGTGGAGCGTATGCTCTATTTCTTCAAAATAGGACTTGAGCAAGTTGATTTTTCCGGTTTGTTCGCGCAATTCCTTGTCCATAAAATGCACCGACGACACGTCGATAAAAATTGAACGCTTAATACGCCGTCCGCCTGTCTCCTGCATTCCCCGCCAGTTACGGAACCCGCTTTGCATAAGGTCGTGCGTCGGCACAACGGAAATGGTTTTGTCCCAGTTTTGAATTTTGATAGTGTGCAGGGCAACTTCCGTTACGTCCCCGTCCGCATCGTATTTCGGCACCGAAATCCAGTCCCCCTTGCGCACTAAATCGTAGGACGCAATTTGAAGGCTTGCGACAAAAGACAAAATAGTTTCGCGAAAAACGAGCAGGAGGACTGCGGTCATCGCGCCGATACCGCTCAAAAGCGTCCACGGGGACTTTCCGCTGATTGTTCCCGCTGCGATAATTGCCGCCGCAATATAGGCAATCAAAATGAATACTTGAATGTAACTGCGGTACGGTTTTCCGATGTAGCGCGAATCGTTTTCGGTAAAGGCTGCAAGACCGTCAAGTACGTCATGAATGAGCTTGATGACAATCCAGATGACAAGCAGCCCGCCCGCCTTGCGGAAAAATGAGCCGCCGAAAAGAATTGCTCCGTCAGAGATGAACGCGCCGCTTAAAAAATTGAATGCAAAAGCAAACGTCAAAAGCGAAAGCCGCTCAAGCCGCACATACTTGAACAAATAATTGTCAAGCTGCGTCTTTGTCTTCCGCGTCAGCCGTTCAAGGATTTGCCGCACAACCGTGTTGAGCAGTTTTCTGACGACGGCATACGCGACCGCAGCCGCTGCCAAAACCGCCGCGCACATAAGCACGTCCTTATAATAGAATAAACCGAGCGCCCGTTCCGCAAGCGCAATCAAAACTTCACGCATATATTCCTCCAAAAAACCGCCGCCGCCTGCAATCCCCCGCGCCGACCGCTTGGAGCGCATACTAACAGACTTTGCGCGGAGAATGCAAAGGGTACAGGATAATGGGGACTTGACGTCTGAAACTGAAGGGCAACGAGTTACGCTGCAAGAAGAGAAGCGTTCTTACATACAGGACGCATTTTTGCCTGCTCTTACAGCAAGTTCTGCATCAATATGCTTTCAAAATACCATCCGATTATTTTTCTTGAGTGTGCTCAGCGCTTTGAAAAAATAGCACAGCAAAGGTATCTAGAGCTACTTGCCTTAAAATGCAAGTAAGAAGTCCTATATTATCTTTACATGGCGTATGATGGAGATTGTAGATTGCGGATACTTGAATATGCGTAAGAAGGCCGCCCGTTGGCACAGGCTGCGGCGGTATGCAAAGTAAATATCGATACACTCATTGGCTGGAGAAAACACTACAGGGCAACCAGCGACGTAAAAATAAAAATCCGCCGTCCGGTTAACAAGAAAATTATTTCTGAAAAATACGGCCTGTTCGATAACATGAACAGGTCTACGAGTTCTAAATCGCACAAATAGCACGATTTAGAACATCGCATTGCAATGTAACCAGTTCAGAAACTGAATTTTCCGAACAGGTTTAATCAAGAAGAGCATCCGGTGCCTACTTAAAAGAAATCGCGGAATTTTTCGGCTGACATCCATCTTCAGTCCGAAGCGGCTGCGAAAGCTTGGTATCACGCAAAAAAAGAGTACCTTTTACAAAGAAAAAGCCCCCAAACAAGAGGATGCATATTTAGAAAAAATCAAAGACATTCCCAAAGAAAAGCTTGTATATATCGATGAAACCGGCATTCAGACGAAGATGTACTGCCAATATGCGCGCAGTAAACGAGAAAAACGGATAAATATTCTCATCAGCGGCAAGCGTCATGCTCGAATCGGGCTGGTTGCGGCGCAATGTGAAGACACCTTGGTTGCTCCGCACACCTACAGTGGAACGATGAAGGCTTCCTTGTTCGAAAAGTGTTTTGAAGAGGAATTGTTAAAGAAGCTGCCAACGGAGCATGGTATAATCAAGGATAATGCGGCGTTTCATAAAAAAGAGGTTTTGCAGAACCTTGCGGGAAAATACTCGCAGGCCTTGATTTTTCTGGCACCGTATTCACCGGAATACATCCCATTGAGCACACACGTGGAGCGCTTTGAAGCAAAAGATTGCTGGCTGTGTTCATCTATATGACTCCGTTTCAAAGGCTTTGGATGCCGTTTTAGAAGGCAATTAGTTATACATTCCGAAACCTGTTCAAGTCCATCACGGCGCCCCGGAATTCATGGATTTTGATGGAATTGAAAAATCATCTAACGGCACGAAGAGAACGATGTTGTATTTTACTCATCCTTATTGTGCCAGTGAACGCGGGACAACCGAGAGCCGCAACAGGATGTTCAGACGCTTTTACCCGAAGGATACGGATTTCTCTAAACTGCCCCCAAAGCTATTTATTGAAGTTCAAACATGGCTGAATAACTATCCATGGAAAAGCCTGAAAGGCTCAACTCCGGAAACGGAACTCCCAAAATGTATAGGCAAGGAATCTACGATTCCGATATAAAATAAACCGCCGGATCAAAGAAAGCGGCGAAAGTATATTTTACAGGTTGCCGCCCCAACTGCCGCCATTTAAAATGTTTACTTTTTGCTTTTCCTCCATTAAAATATCGCCATGAAACTGAAACGAAGCAGCGGTATATTGATGCACC
>CAUTOX010000084.1:0-10493 GCA_963539665.1 uncultured Treponema sp. | reverse complement strand
CCGCACAGGAGGTATTCTTCTGTTGAACAAACGGAAACAGTTCCGCTGCGATTTTGATAATCTTTGCTTCCTGCTGCTTTTTGTCCATAGGTCATCTACGCTCATTACGATTACAGTGCAAAAAAGGCATCCAAGGCTTTTAATGCTTCCGTTCCGTTTGGAGCTTCCATTGTCCCCATAAGATTATTTAAATAATAGAGCGGCGTAATATCATACAGTTCAGGATTCTCCGGATAGGCTATTCCGTCGGCATGTTTGATAAACTCAACTTTGCCGTATATGATTTTTTTTACATCCGCATCAAAAAACTTTTCCGCAAAATGGAATGCACACATTAAAATCATAGGGATTGTTTTTTGTCCGAATGTAATATCCGCATAGAGTTCAGCTCCTTCTTCCATAAGCGGCAGCATTTTACGGAGCCGAGCTTCATGGTTTGCTTTTGATTCAACAAAATCCGTTGCAAGCTGCTCATATTCAATATGCGCACCGATAGCAGTATTAATCACATTCAGCTCCTGCTGAAAAAGCTCGATATTTTCTCTTGAATGATCTTTGCCGGTGATGGTTGTGAGGAGTACCGCTTTTACCTGATCTCCTTTCTGCAATTTTTCCGCAAGCACGGCATTGACAGGAAACACCACCTTACCGGTATAGCGGCAATCGGCATTTCCTGTTCCTGCATAACATTGGCTATCTGTAGTGTCATTCATTTTTTTCATAGGAATATCTACAAATATAATCTTTTTCATTGAAAACCTCTCTTTGGGCATCTATAAAAAAATTAAGGATATTGATAGAAGATGCTCAATCATAACTATAAGTGTCAGAATGAGAACGAATTGACAAATGATAAAACGATTGTAGCATATTTTTTATTTAGTATATGCAAAATCGAATAAAAGCGCGTATTCCCGCAAGCAAACCATGATGCGGCAGGCGGCCAGTAAAAGCTGGTCAGTACAATAGACCTGTTCGATAACTCCATTATCGAACAGGTCTAATTTACCTGCCCGCCGCCACGGCCTTGTCAAAGCTGGGGAATTGGCTACAATGATCGCCGAGCGGCTTTTACGGGATATTCTGTGTTTGCCGGACTGCTGGAAAATGGATGAGGAGCATTTTTTATGGAAGGAAAACGTAAACTTGGTAATATTTTGGTAACAGGCGGGGCGGGTTTTATCGGCTGTAATTTTATCCGTTATCTTTTTAATCGTTCGGGGACGGGAGCAAAGGCTTTTTGCGATGCGGATTTTGCAGGGACAGTTGTGAATGTCGATAATCTCACGTATGCCGGAAATCTAATGAGCCTAAAAGACATTGACGAGGCATTCGGAGCTGCATCCGGCGCGCAGCGGTATTTTTTTGAGAAGGCGGACATTTGCGACCGTGAACGGATGCTTGAGATCTTCCGCCGATACGACATCGATACGGTTGTGCATTTTGCGGCGGAAAGCCATGTCGATCGCTCTATTTTGGGGCCGGAAGCCTTTGTTCGCACCAATGTGATGGGCACATTTACGCTCCTTGATACGGCGCTCCATTTTTGGAAGAAGGCTGACGGCTCGCTGCGGGACGATGTGCTGTTCCATTATATTTCGACGGATGAAGTGTACGGCTCGCTGCCGGAAGACGGATATTTTACCGAAGAGACGCCGTATGATCCGCGCAGCCCCTATTCTTCCACCAAAGCCTCCGGCGACCACCTTGTTATGGCGTACTTGCATACCTACGGCTTACCGGTTACGCTGTCGAACTGTTCAAACAATTACGGACCGTTTCAATTCCCTGAAAAGCTCATCCCGCTGATGGTGATGAATATAAAGAAAGGGAAATCGCTGCCCGTTTACGGAGACGGCAAAAATATCCGGGACTGGATTTATGTTGAGGATCACAACCGCGCTGTCTGGCAGATTTTGAAGCAGGGGCGCACGGGCGAAAAATACAATATCGGCGGCGAAAACGAATGGGAAAACATCCGGCTGCTGAAAAAACTTATCAGCATGGCGTCTGCGGCGCTGACAAAAAACGGCGCGGAAAACCGCAGCGAAGAGGCAATCTCTGCAACGATAACGTATGTGAAGGATCGGCCGGGGCATGACCGCCGCTACGCCATTGATTGCACAAAAATTAAAAACGAACTCGGCTGGCAGCGGCTCATGACGTTTGAAGAGGGGCTGCAAGCGACCATTGATTGGTATCTGGCAAACGGCGAATGGATTGATGCAATTCGGAGCGGCGAATACCTGAACTGGCTCGATAAAAACTACGCCAAACGCTAAACGAAACGGATGCGGCCCCTCCGTGCGCGGCAGCCGTCTTGCCGATGCGGTTACGATGTGCGCCGCAGCTGGGGCAGATGCAAGAGCCGCACAAAAGACGCGCAAAACAACCGTCTTTTGAAGCGGCAAACGCATCCGGAAGCGCGGTCGTTGATTGCAGCGTTCCTTTGATGCGTTCTTCTCCGGTTGCAGAAAGGCATCTGCTTCATGCTTCATACCCCCCGCAAGGACAACATTGCTTTATGGAAAAAAACTGGTTCCCGAAAGACTACAAAATATTCCGAGATGCCGTGCACGGCGACATCATTGTCGAAAACAAATATCTGGCCGTTATCGGCGCAAAAGAATTCCAGCGGCTCAGGCGGATTCGGCAGCTGGCTGCGGCAAGTCTTGTTTTTCCGAGCGCGGATCACACGCGCTTTTCCCATTCGGTAGGCACCTTTTACGTGATGAAAAAAATCATCGCGCAAATCGCCGAACAGTTTGCTCACCTCAAACGCACCATTGACGAACGGGACAAAAACATTGCGCTCCTTTCCGCCCTCCTGCACGACATCGGGCACGGCCCTTTTTCTCATGCGTTTGAAAATATTTTTTCCGAAAACCCGAAGACGCACGAAGAATGGACGATCGAAATCATTAAAAGCAAAGCGACGGCGGTGAACAAGATTTTGTGCGCGGAATTTGATGACGCGATGCCCGCCGACGTTGCAAGCCTTATCGAAAAAAGCACTATCCGCAAAACGAACGATGTCAACGCCATTTTTTACAATATCCTGTCCTCGCTCATCAGCAGCCAGATTGACGCCGACCGGCTCGACTACCTTTTGCGCGACAGCTACCATACCGGCGTTATTTTTGGCAACATCGACTTAAACCGAATCATCAATGCGATAAATATCACCGTCTATAATGGGAGGCCGGTAGTATACATACAGGAAAAATACCTTCCCGACATTGAAGAATACCTTTTTTCGCGCTACCAGATGAACAAAAGCGTTTACTACCATCCGACAAAAGTGGAAATCGAAGAAATTATCCGGCTTATTTTTAAACGCGCCGGCGAATTGCTGGACAATGGGACGCTTGAGCGCATTCCCGATTACCTTCAGAAAATGCAGCGCGGCGAACTCTCCGTCAGCGAATATTGCGAACTCGACGAACCGCTTTTGATCGGCGATTTCAGAAATTGGATGCAGTCAAGCGATTCCGTGCTGCGCCTTTTGTGCGCCGCATACCTGAACCGAGAAAAATTTTCGAAAATCAAGATTTTAGACGGGAAACGCAGCAGCATCGATGACTTTAAGAAAAACCTCTGCGCAGTCCTCAACAAATACGCAGCCGGCATAACCGATTTGGATTCCGCCTATTTTTGGATTGAGCGGAATTTCAGCTTCACCATGTACAAGTCGAATACGGAAAATATCCTCGTGCTGAACAAAATGGGCAAGATGCAGGACATTACGGAAATATCATCGGTGTTTACGCCCACAAAGGACAACGCGGTCAACCGCTATGACGGCACGTTTACCTACCTCAGCTTTCCGATTTTGAAAGAATACGCGCATACGCGGCAGAAAAAAATGCTGGAAGACGTAACGACGCTCGTCAATTCGTTCGATACGCGGAACCACATCGAAATTGAAAATAAATACTTGCTCGGCGGCGAGTCGCTTGAGCGCGTTGAGGCGCACCTTGCGCGCGAGTACGGCAAAGCGTTTGCGCATTCGGAGGCGTGTACGCATACGGACACGTATTTTGACACGCTTGCGCGGGATTTTTTTATGGCGGGAGAGACGATACGGATTCGGGAGCGGGATGGAACGTCCGTTTTTACGATCAAGACGCCTGTTTCAAAGGACAGCAAAGATTTGGTCGAAAATAAAAATGAACGGTTTGAATACGAAAAGCGCATCGACCGGCCGGATATTACGCTGTGCTATGATTATATCAATGAAAAATCGCGGTTCGGGCGCGACATTACCTTTGAGATGGTTGCGCCGCTTTTAATTATTAAAAACAGACGGAAAAAATGTCGGCTCAATTACCAAAGCGCCGAGTTTGAAATCGTCTTCGACAATTTTTCGTATTTTGAAGACGGTGCGGAAACGCCTTACTACGCGGAAAAGCAAATTGAAATCGAACTCAAGTCCGACTACTCAAAGAAAATCGCGCTCGAAGCCTTCTCCGCCGCTCTCGAAAAAACATTCCCGCTCCTGCAAAAAACAACCGATTCAAAACTGAAAATCGGTATTCAGAAATTGGAAGGGGAACGCTAAATCTGCCGCCCATGTTCACAAGCGGCGTGGAGCGCAAGAGGAAGACATCGTGCGCGGGGGCTGCCAGTTGCTGCCGTTTTTACAGAAAGGCGGCCGGCTTGCAGTGTGCGCTTCCGCTGTCTGCCTCCTCCTTTTAAAGCGATCCGCCAAATTTTGAGCCGACAAAGCAAACCGCTCCGGCAAGCGCTGCGTAGAGTAAAAAATATTTGAAGACTTTTGACAAAATAGTACTTTCCGAACCTGCGGCGTTTATTGCGCCTGCGCCGATTGCAATGCACTGCGGGCAGACCATTTTCCCGATTCCGGCGCCCATAAGATGCGCCGCCGCGATCCAGTATTGGCTCAATGAAAGCGAGAGCGCCGTCTCCTGTTGCAAGTTTCCGAAAAGCACGCTCGTTGAAGTGCCGGAGCCGGTGATGAACGCGCCCAAAATCCCGATGAGCGGTGAAACGAGGGGATAAAACGGGCCGGTCGCTTTGACGAGCAGCACGGCAATATCCGAAATCATCCCGCTGTATATCATGATTTTCGCAGCCCCCATAACCGCGCAAACAGTAAAGACGGTTTTCCAGTATTTTCTTATAGTGGCAGTAAATACGCCAGAAGCGTCTTGCACGCTCGCCTTTTGAATCCCCGCGCCGATCATCGCCGCAATGAAGATAATGACGCCCGGCGTGTTGATCCAGCTAAACGAAAGCGGCCGCGCCCCCTCGCCGCAGTAAATGACGACCGAACTTTTGATGTCTTTGATGGCGTTGTGTACCGGCCGGCAAAGCGGAGAGGTCAGCATCAAAAAGCAGAAAATTAAGATAAACGGCGCCCATGCCGTTACGCCTTCGGCAAGCGTTATCGAAGATGCAGCATTTTTTTCGGAGGCGATGGCATATTCTTCCGCAGGTTGTATCTTGAACACCTTAACGGCCGCAATAGTGCTGAGCATCGACGTAATCGAGCCGATGATATTCGGCAGCTCCGGCCCTAAAAAACGAGCGGCAAGATACCACGGCGCCGTAAATGCCAGCGACGAAATCAGCGTGATGCGTATAACGCCCTTCAAGGCCTTGATGCCGCCGCCAAACACTGCCAGCATCAAAAACGGGGAGAGCGCGGTAATCAAAAGCTGAATGAACGCCGTCCGCCCGCACAAAGTAAGCGTATCGAGATGCGTTATCGCCGACAAGGTAACGGCCGGAACGCCCACCGACCCGAACGCCGTCGGCGTTGTGTTTGCAATAAGACAAGCCACCACCGAATTGATAGGATCGAGGCCAATTCCGGCAAGCATCGAAGCAGGAATCGCAACCGCCGTCCCAAAGCCCGCCATACCTTCCATAAAATTCCCGAAGCCCCAGCCGATAATCAGCAGCAAAATCCGCTTATCATCAGAAATGCCTGCAAGCATCCGCTTTATCAAATCCATTGCGCCTGTTTTTACCGCCAGATTATACGTAAACAATGCCGCAATAATAACCAAACAAATCGGCCACAACGCATTCAAGACGCCTTCAAGCGTTGCCGTAGCAATCTTGAGGCCGCCCATCTTCCAAAATCCGAACGCAAGCCCCGCCGTCGCAAGCAGCGCAATTCCGCACGCCTTATGGCTTGCCATCTTCAGCCGTCCCAGCGACACAATCAGCCACGCAATCGGCAGCATCGCCAGCAAGAAATTCAAAAACAACATAGCATTACTCCTTATGCAGCGCATACTTAGCACTATTGATTCCTTTTGTCAAATCTGGCAGGTATTGAGGAAAAGTCGAACCTAAAAAGGGGGGGGGGGGCGCCGCGCCGGAAAGAAGCGAAGGATGCGAGCCGGTTTTACGGCGGTTTGGTAGATGTACGGATTAGAAATTGTTTAAACTCTTCTATTAAATACCTAATTTACACTGGTTAATCGGAATAGGTTTCATATATTTCAGGTCTGCTCCAATCAATGAGGCGTAAAATAAAGCTTTGTTCCGTTTGAAAACAAAAAAACGCAAGGTTTATACCGCGCTGCAATTTATGATAGAACTTTTGAGGAAGACCATCTAACAACTCTAAACAGATTCTTTGGTACCTTCCTTTTAATGCGTATCTTGAATCGCCATTATATACAACTCCTTCCCCTTTATCTCACATAGAAGGCGCGCTCATTTCATCTGCACGGCAGGCGGCGCCCCATTTTATCCCGGCATTGACATTCTCCATTGTTTTACATAACATTGTTATCAGTTGATATTCGTATTATGTCCGTGCAGATTCGGGGAGCGGCCTATTTTTACCGGCGGCGACTGGAGCGGAAGACGGTCGGCGGCGCGGCGGCATTGGTTTTGGAGGTTATTATGGAATTATATAAGAAGCTTTTTGGGTATGCTCCGGAAAAACGGGGTTTGGGCATTGCAGCCGTTATTTTGGCGGCGCTATCGTCTGCGGCGTTGATCGCGCCGTTCCGGTATTTGTGGAATTTCTTGTACGCAGTTACTGTCAACGGCGACAACTCGGAAGCATGGCGCGATGCGCTCATTATAGCGGGGCTGCTGGTCGCCTATATGCTTATCTATTTTGCGTCGCTTATGTGCTCGCACCTGTTTGCATTCAGAATTGAAAGCAATTTGCGCCGGACGGGGCTTAAGCATCTGCTCAAAGCGTCGTTTAGTTTTTTCGATACGGCATCTTCGGGGCGCGTACGGAAAATTATTGACGATAACGCGGCGCAAACGCACATGATTCTCGCGCATTTGATGCCGGATATAACGGTCGCCGTTGTCGTACCGGTTTTAATGTATGCGCTCATGTTTTTCCTCGACTGGCAGCTGGGCATCTTGCTGGTAACGGCGACAATCATTGCGTTGCTGCTGATGAAACTCATGTACGGAGAAAGGAAGTTCATGGAGATTTATCAAAAGGCGCTGGAGCGGCTTAATTCGGAGGCGGTAGAATACGTGCGCGGGATGCAGGTGATTAAGATTTTCCGTGCGACCATTGATTCCTACAAATCGCTGTACAACGCAATAAAAGAATATTCGGAGATGGCGTACAATTACACAAAAAGCTGTCGAATTGGATTCGTACTGTTTCAAGTCATATTGAGCCTGTTTATTACGGCGACGATTCCATTGGCAATTATCTTTTTGAACAAAGGCGCCGACCCGCACGTAATTTTGGTAAAAATTATCTTTTTCGCCTGTTTTGAAGGCTTAATTTTCCTTTCGTTTATGAAAATCATGTGGGTCGGTATGTATCAGTTCCAAGCGAAAAATGCGGTCGATAAACTTGAATCGCTGTTTTCCGACATGGAAAGCAAGAAACTTTCGCACGGAACGGAAACGCAATTTGCAAACTTTGATATTGCATTTCAAAACGTCAGTTTTAAATATGACGAAACCGATATTCTCAAAGATTTGAGTTTTTCGCTTGAAGCCGGCAAAACGTACGCGCTTGTCGGTTCGTCCGGCGGCGGAAAATCGACGATTGCAAAGCTGATTTCCGGTTTTTATTCGATTGACGGCGGCGAAATCCGCATCGGCGGGAAAAACATCGCTTCATATTCGGAAGACGCGCTCGTCAAAAACATCGCCTTTGTCTTCCAAAATGCAAAACTTTTTAAGGCTTCCATTTTTGAAAACGTACGCATGGCGCGGCCGGAAGCGACAAAAGAGGAAGTGATGGAAGCGCTGCATCTTGCCCAATGCGACGACATCCTCGCCAAATTCGCCGAACGGGAAAACACGATCATCGGCTCGCAGGGCGTTCATTTGTCCGGCGGCGAAACCCAGCGGATTGCGGTTGCCCGCGTCATCTTGAAGAACGCGAGCATCGTCATTTTGGATGAAGCGAGCGCGGCCGCCGATCCGGAAAACGAATACGAATTGCAAAAGGCTTTTTCAAACATGATGAAGGGCAAGACGGTGATTATGATTGCGCACCGGTTGAGTTCGATTAAAAACGTGGACGAGATTTTAGTTGTCGAACACGGAAAGATTATCGAACGGGGGAGCGACCGGGAGCTTTCGGAGCAAGGCGGAAAATACAGCCAACTGCAAAAGCTGTACGCTCAAGCGAATAGCTGGCAGGTGTAAGGTCTGCCCTGCCGGTGCAGGCGCATGATGCAGCATCCGCTTACGGAGCGGACTATTTTGGAGGATTGAGAAATGAAAGATAAAAAGAGTGCCGGTTTAACGCAAAACGGCAAACAGGGAATGATTCGCGCCGGTATTGCGACGTTTTTTATGCACGCGGCGTTTATGCTGCCAGTGCTGGCGATAATGCTGTTCTCTCAGGAGATTTTGGAGCGGCTTCCGGAGCGCGGGATGCCCTTTTATGTTGCCTTGATTGCGGCGGTATTCGTCATCATGTATGTCTTCGGACACATTCAGTATAACGCTTCTTTCGGCGAAACCTACCGCGAGGCCGCCAACCTGCGCATTGAAATTGCGGACGTACTGCGGCGCCTTCCGCTTTCGTATTTTTCCAAGCATGACATTGCGGATGTGTCGCAGACGGTCATGCAGGACGTTTCCGATATTGAACACGCGATGAGCCATTCCATTCCTCATGCGATTGGGCTGTCGGCGCTCTTGGTTATTGTCGGAGCGATGATGCTTATAAGCGATTGGCGGCTGGGATGCGCGGCGCTGCTGCCGTTTTTGGCGAGTTTTTTGCTTTTGATGCTCAGTAAACGACAGCAAGTCCGCGAGACGACAAAATATTTTCATGTTTTGCGGGAAAATTCCGATGCCTTCCAGCAAGCGATTGAAATGCATCAGGAAATTAAGAGTTTCGGCCGGCAGGAAGCGGTTGCCGACGACATCGAAAAGAAAATCGCCCATGCGGAAAAGGTGCATATCCGCGCGGAATTTGCGCAGGCTGTTCCGGTTGTTTCCGCCATTACGGTTATTAAGATTGCGCTCGGCATTACGGTTATAACGGGGGCGGCGCTCTTGTTTTCGGGGCAGACCAATCTTTTGTATGTGTTTGGCTACATCATTGCGGCGGTGAAGCTGTCGGATGTGATTGCCGGATTGTATGAAAATCTTGCAGAAATGATGTATCTCGACGCGCGCATAAAAAGAATCGGCGAACTTAGGGAAACGAAGGTGCAAGAGGGGACGCAGGCGGATTTAAAAAACTTCAACATCGAATTTAAGGATGTTACGTTCAGCTACCACGACGGCGTAAAGGTTCTTGACGGCATTTCGTTTACGGCTGAGCAGAATCAGGTTACCGCGCTCGTTGGGCCTTCGGGCTGCGGCAAAACGACGGTGCTCCGCCTCGCTTCCCGGCTGTACGACTACGGCTCCGGCTCGATTACAATCGACGGCAAAGACATCAAAAACATCGACACCGAATCGCTGTTCGATAAAATTTCGATTGTCTTTCAAGACGTAACGCTTTTTAATGCGTCCGTTTTGGAAAATATCCGCATCGGCAACAAGAGCGCAAGCGATGAAGCGGTCAAGGAAGCTGCCCGCCTTGCAAACTGCACGGAATTCATCGAAGCAATGCCGGACGGCTACAACACGCTCATCGGCGAAAATGGCAGCAAACTGTCCGGCGGGGAACGCCAGCGGCTTTCCATCGCGCGCGCCTTTTTGAAGAATGCGCCAATCATCATTTTGGATGAAATAAGCGCCTCGCTCGATGTTGAAAACGAAATGAAAATACAGGAGAGCCTGAATAAACTCATCAAAGGGAAGACCGTAATTATTATTTCGCACCGCTTAAAGTCCATCGAAAACGCCGACAAAATCGTCGTCATGAACAACGGTAAAATCGACGCAATCGGCGCTCACACCCAGCTGCTCGAAAAATCGCCGCTGTACAAGTCCATGATCGATAAATCGAACATGACGGAAGCGTATCGCTACTAGGCGGACTGCGGTTAATTTACCGCAGAGCTAGTAAGCTATCGTGCAGTCCGCTCCAGTTTTGCAGGGGCACAACTGGCTAG
>CAUTOX010000083.1:0-10626 GCA_963539665.1 uncultured Treponema sp. | reverse complement strand
CTCCGCTCACTTTCTGCGCGAATACCGTATCGTCGCCGTCTTTCATGCTCTGGAAAATGCAGTAAAATAAAGCTGTGCTTTCGGCGAAAATTTCGTCGCTGTGCTCACTGCCGAGTTTGCACCGCAAACTCACACGTTATGCCAAAGTCGAGTTTTTATATAGCATAAACGCTCTAAAAGGTTCGCGGTTAGAGCTTCGCCTGTGCGCAATGGTGCTTATTTCAAGATTATCCATTTCATTGTCATTGGTACGAGAAACAGATGAAAATGCCGATCTTGGGAAAACTCAACATTCGACCTATAAGAGTGATTCAAAAATTGATTTCCGTATTCCATTCCTTTATTTTTCGCTTTTTGGGGACTGCACTTTTATGATAACGGTTCATAAAATAAGTAGGTGATTGTGCAAGCCTGCTCCGCTTTCGTAAGGCGAAACCGGCTAAGTTGTTTGGAGAGGGGCAGCCTGCAAGAAATGAATCGTAAAATAAGTAGGTGGCTGGTCGTGCAGCCCGCTCCGATTTTTGGAAGCGAAACCAGCTAGGCGGCTGCCCATCCCCCATGGTCGGGAGGCGGAACCCGTTTTTCAGTTGTCGGGTTCCGCTTGTTTACAATCAAACTTTCATGCGGCGGGCGCGCACGTCAAAGAGGACGGCAAGAACAAGAACGATGCCGCGCACGACGTACTGATACGATTGCCCGACGCTCATGAGGTTCATGCCGTTTTGGAGCGCAGTTAAAACTAATGCGCCGATTATTGTGCCGGTAACTTTGCCCACGCCGCCGCTTGCAGAAACGCCGCCGATGTAACTCGATGCAATTGCATCAAGCTCAAAGGCGTTTCCGGCAGCAGGAGAGGCGGATTTTAAGCGGGCGGTATATAAAATACCGGCAAGTCCTGTCAGGATGCCCATAGAACTAAACACGAACAGCGTAATTTTCTGTACGCTGATACCGCTCAATTCCGCGGCTTCTGGATTGCCGCCGACGGCGTAAATGTGCCGCCCAAGCACGGTATTATTCAGCATAAAGTGATAAATCGCTAAAACGCACATTACGATAACGACCGTCCACGAAAGCCCTTTAAAGCGCGCAAGTTCAATCCCGAAAAATAAAATAAGCGCGGAAAAGAACACCAATTTTCCAACGAACATATCGAACGGCAAGTCGGCAAGATTATATTCCTTTCTCTTTTTCCGCTCGCGCAGAGAGGCGACAATCATCAGGACGACCAAAACGACTGCAAAAATCAAGGTAATAACATGGAACGATTCCTTGTAGCGCAAGAAGCCGAGGTTGTCTTCGGACTTCCCGAATTTCAAGTATGGGCCGCCAATAAAGCCGTTACCGAGCGCATTGAACACATTGTTTGAAACGATGACCGTTCCCGTCCCCTGCGTTACGCGAAGCAGTGCGCCTCGGAAAATAAACATACCGGCAAGCGTTACAACAAAGGCAGGCACCATAAACTTTGAAACGAGTATGCCTTGATACAGCCCGATTAGAAGTCCCACGCTCATCGCTGCAAGAATGACCGCAAGCACCGGAAGACCGGGAAACTTTTGCATTAAAAGAGCGGCAAGCGCACCGATAAAACCGCAGGCAAAACCGACCGAAAGGTCAATCTGCCGGATAATAAGCACCAGCGTCATCCCGATTGCAAGGACAGCGACATAGCCGGTCTGGTCAAAAAGGTTGCTCAAGTTGCGCGGCGTCATAAAATTGCCGCCGGTTGCAATCGAAAAGAATGCGAAAACCGCCATAAGCGCGATGAACATTCCGTAATTACGGACGTTCTTTTTCAGTATTTTAATGTCCATGTTTTACTCCTTACGTTTTGCCCGTCAATCCGCCGTGGCAAAGCGCATAATATTTTCTTGAGTGGCTTCCGCGCCGCTCAATTCTCCGGCAATGCCTCCGCCAGAAACGACGTACACCCGATCGCTCATGCCGAGCACTTCCGGAAGTTCTGAAGAAATCATAATAATGCTCATGCCCTGCTCAACAAGACGGTTCATAAGCGTGTATATTTCGAATTTCGCGCCAACATCGATTCCGCGCGTCGGCTCGTCAAGAATCAAAACGTCCGGCTTTGACATAAGCCACTTTGCAAGCGAAACTTTTTGCTGGTTGCCGCCGGAAAGCGTTTTGACTTCCGTATCAACGGACGACGTTTTTATCGTCAGTTCTTTGCGGTAACGCTCGCTTATGCTGATTTCTTCGTTACGGTCGATGACCAGATGCCGCACGAGCTGACGCAGCGAGGCAATCGTAATGTTTTGCTTTACGTCCTGCTCAAGAATCAGCCCGTCGCGCTTTCTGTCTTCGGAAACGTAGGCGACTTTGTTTTCAATCGCTTCTTTAGGCGTTTTGAATTCAACGTGCTTTCCGTGAATAAAAAGCTTGCCTTCAACCTTATACTGCCGCGGATTTCCGAACACGCTCAACGCAAACTCCGTGCGCCCGGCGCCCATAAGCCCCGCAATGCCAAGAATCTCTCCGCGATTTACGTGCAAGTTTACGTTTTTCAAAAGCTGACGGGACACGGCGTAATCGTAAATTCCCCAATCTTTGACTTCAAGCGTTGTTTCGCCGATGTTGATGTTTTGACGTTTGGGATAAATATTCGCAATTTCGCGTCCGACCATCTGCTTGATAATTACGTCTTCGCTCAATTCCGCGCGCGGAATAGTCGTTATCGTCTTGCCGTCGCGCAAAACCGTGATGTGGTCAGCAATCTGCACAACTTCTTTGAGTTTGTGCGAAATCATAATGCTCGTTACGCCCTGCTTTTTGAGTTCGACAATCAAATCCAAAAGGTTTGCGCTGTCGTCCTCGTTGAGCGAAGACGTCGGCTCGTCAAGAATCAAAATACGGATATTTTTACTCAACGCCTTTGCAATTTCGACCAGCTGCTGCTTGCCCGTCCCCAAATCTTTGACCTTCATGCCGGGGTCGCAGTCAAGCCGCACCTTTTTAAGCTGCTTTTGCGCTTGAATAAGCGTTTGATTCCAGTCGATAACGCCCGCTTTATTTTTTATTTCGTGCCCCATGTAAATATTTTCGTACACGGATAATTCGGGAATTAAAGCGAGTTCTTGATAGATGATAGCAAGCCCTGCATTTTCGCTGTCTTTAATCGACTTGTACTGCTGTTCTTTGCCGTCAATCAGAATTTTTCCCGTGTAAGAGCCGTAGGGATGCACACCGGAGAGGACTTTCATCAAAGTCGATTTTCCGGCGCCGTTTTCCCCGACCAAAAAGTGAATTTCGCCCTCTTCCACTTTGAATGTTACGTCATCAAGCGCCCGTACACCCGGAAATTCTTTTGTGATGTGCGACATTTCAAGAATTATTTTCTTCATGTTATTCACCTTGCTGCAAGAAAATAAACAGGGTTGCCGATTTTTTTCGGACAGCCCTGCATTGACAACCGTTACATTTAGAATTTTAACGTGCCGGATTCGATGTAACCCGAATCTTCAAGCTCTTTTACGTTATCTTTGGTGATAACCGTAATGTTCGTTTGTTTGGCCGGAACGTCTTTTCTGCCGTTGTTATATGTAGATGCGGTCATCGGCGTATTTCCTTCTATTATATCTATTGCCATATCGATTGCATCGGCAGCAAGCAGCATGGTGTTTTTCCAAATCGTCATAGACTGCTTGCCGTCAAGGATGTACTGCGCAGATGCAATTTCCGCATCCTGACCGGTAATGACGTAGGATGTTACGTCAGGGTCTTTTGCAAACTCGTCGGCAATACTGCGGGCAGTTCCGTCGTTTGGAGCAAGAACGTAGACATCGCCTTTTTGTTCCGCTTTTGCCGCAGTCAAGTTGTCAGCCGCTTTGCTTTTTGCAACGTTGAAGTCCCAGTTTGTCGTAACTTGATTGAGAATTGTCGAAAGTTCCGCGCGGGAAAGCATCGCTTTGTCTTGCAGCGCGACGGCTTTATCGGAATTCTGAATAACGAAAGTGCCGTCCGCAATCTTCGGCTGGAGAACCGACCATGCGCCTTCAAAGAAAATAAACGAGTTGTTGTCGAACGCAGCTCCTGTATACAGATACAGCGGCGCGTCTTTTTTGCCCTCCGGCAACTGGTCTATGAGGAACTGTCCCTGCGCAGCTCCAACGGAAAAACTATCGAATGTAACGTAGTAATCAATCGCATCCGTATCCGTAATGAGGCGGTCGTAGCAAATAACCGTTACGCCGGCATCTTTTGCAGCTTCTGCCGCTGCTGCTGCAGAAGCGCCGTCCTGCGCGCAGATAACAAGAACTTTTATTCCTTTATTAAGCAAGGCTTCCACATTCTGCTTTTCTTTATTCGAGTCCCCCTGACTGAACAAAACCTGCATTCCGATATTTTTCATTGAAAGCAACTTGGTAAACTGCTTTTCGTCTTGAATCCAGCGCGGTTCGTCTTTGGTCGGCAGCACGATACCGACTTCAATCTTTTCACTCTTTGCGCAGCCCGTAAAAAATCCTGCAACCGCAACTCCAAGCGCGAGCGCACCCGCTGCAATCATCACTAATCTTTTCATTAGTTACTCCCTAATATGAGGTAGAAACGCCAACGCATTTCTTTATATGATTTCAGTATACCCTATAATGACGAATAATAGAATGTTATTTTTGATTTTTGGGGAGGCGAGGCAGTATTTTAGCCGTTCAAATACAAGAAGTTTTCCTGTCGAGCGTCATCTTTTGCCGCGCTTGCTGCTCTTCGCTCTGACCGTTTTTCCAAAGCCCTGGCTTTCAGCGAAAGCCGGCATACGCAATATTGACACAATTTTATTGTTTCTGTTATTATTTACATCCTATATCATAGCATAAATAGTTTGCCGCGTCTTTCAAATGCGGCGCTTTTTGCATATCAGAATATTTTTTTAGGGGGTATTTTATGTACGCGCTTATTGAATATAAAGGGAAACAATACAAGGCTGAGAAGGGTACTGTGCTCACCGTTGATAAGCTGAATGAGGAAAAAGGTGCGAAAATCGGTATTGATTCCGTTTTACTGGTAAGTAATGGCGATCAGATTGCCGTTGGTGCGCCGTATGTTGCGGGAGCAAAGGTAACTGCCGTTGTCGAAGATTCTTTCCGTGATAAAAAAGTGCTTGTCTTCAAGTATAAGTCAAAGAAAGACTATCACCGGCTGCTTGGGCATCGCCAGCAGTACACGCGGATCCGCATTGAAGATATTGTAACAGCGTAATGACGTGCGTCCGGTTGGTGCGACGGACGGACGGCAGATTCGTTTCGTGCAGTGCGTCCGGTCACGCGGGGTATGCCGAACACGGTTCGGACATCGTATGCAGTGCGTTGACAGCGCTTTTGCGGACAACGGCTCAAGTATTATCGGAGATAGACGAGATTACAGTTGATGAACAGGCGGATGTGCGCGGCCAGCTGCATTTTGCAGCGGATGCGCGCAACGCGGATAATGAGGCGGATACGTGTTTACGGTATGCGGGGCGTTTTTTGGAAAAGGGGCTTTCTTCCCTCAAGCATGAATTTCCGGCATACATTGAATTGAACATACAAAGGGTTTAAGAGGAGTATATTATGGGAAGAACGAGAGGCGGAAGCGGTGCGAAAAACGGTCGCGATCCGAATCCAAAGAATCTTGGCGTAAAATGTTACGGCGGAGAATCTGTTACGGCAGGCTCGATTATTGTAAAACAGCGCGGAACGAAATTTCATCCCGGCAACAATGTTCGTAGAGCAGGCGATGACAGTTTGTTCGCAACGGCGGACGGTATTGTTGTATTCCACGAGCGGATGAACCGGAAATACGTTTCCATTACTGCGGCAAAGGCGTAAAATTCCGCTCAATTTTTATTTTACTTCTATAATATACCCTGCCGGATTAATTCTGCGCCGGGTATTTTTTTTATCTTTGCGGATTGCAAAATGGAACGGCAGAGGTGAATCATGATTGAATTTGCGGATGAAGCTGTCATCGAAGTGCATTCAGGAAAAGGCGGAAACGGCTGCATTGCTTTTCGGCGAGAAAAATATATTCCGCACGGGGGGCCCAACGGCGGCGACGGCGGCAAGGGCGGCGATGTCATTATCTGCCTCAAGCGGAATATGCGGACGCTTTCAAAATTGCGGCATCACCGGATTTTCAAGGCGAAAAACGGCGGCGACGGCATGGGCTGGAATAAATGCGGGCGGGACGGCGATGACGTGGTCATTCCTGTACCGCCGGGAACGATCATCCGCGATGATGAGACGGGCGAGCTCATTCATGATTTTACGGCGGCAGGAGAAGATGAGCGGATTGTTCTCCTAGAAGGCGGCAAAGGCGGCTGGGGAAATGTTCATTTTAAGTCTTCAACCAATCAAGCGCCGCGCTATGCGCATCCCGGAACGGCAGGTCAAATACGCACATTAAAACTTGAACTGCGGATTATGGCTGACGTAGGGCTGGTCGGCTTCCCGAATGCAGGAAAGTCGTCGCTTTTGACGGCGTTTACAAATGCTCGCCCTAAAATTGCCCCGTATCCTTTTACGACAAAGATTCCGCATCTGGGGGTGCTCCGCGCGGACGATGAGCAGGACATCATTATTGCCGACATTCCGGGCATTATCGAAGGCGCAAGCGAAGGCATTGGCTTGGGGTTCAATTTTCTCAAGCATATTTCTCGCACGGTCTGCCTCATTTTTATGATCGATTGCTCGGATGATACTGCGCTTACCGCCTACGATACGCTGTGCGCGGAGCTTTCGAATTATTCTCCCGAATTGATGGAAAAGCCGCATCTGGCGCTGTGCAATAAGATTGATGTGGAGGGCGCGGCGGAACGCGCGGCGGAGGTGCGGCGGCGGATTGCAGCGAAAGAGGCGGAAACGCGCGTACTTGCGGTTTCTGTTTTGACGCAAAAAGGAATGGGCGGCGCACGTAAGGCAATCATAGAGCTGGTAAATCGAAAAAGCGGGACGGATGCGGAAGGGATGGAGCAAAAGAATCCTGCCGCAGATTTTCTGAACAGCCGTTCAGTCGATGAGAGTATGGAAGTGCAATATCCGGGCAGCAGCCAATGAAGCTTGCAATTTTCGGCGGAACATTTAATCCGCTGCACATCGGGCACTGTATGCTTGCCGAAACGGTTGCTGTTGAGCGCGGATATGATCGAATTTTGTTTGTGCCGACGAATATTCCGCCGCATAAACAGATGCACTATGCGCTTCCGGCAGCGGCGCGTTTTGCAATGCTGGAAGATTTTTGCCGTTCAGCCGCCTGCGGCATGGAGCAGCCGTTCCATGCGGACGATTGCGAAATCAAGCGCGGCGGCAGTTCTTACACATTCGATACAGTTTGCGCTGTTTTGCAAAAGTATGAGGGGCAGCTTGATGCGCCGCCCGCTTTGATTGTCGGGCAGGAAACGGCATTGCAATTCGGCAAGTGGCATAATGCGGCAGGCATTGCCGAACGCACGGAACTCATCATTGCCCGCCGCCGCCCCGATTCGGCGCGGATCGATACAACCGTTTTTTTGAATAAGCCGCTCGGGGAGTATGCGGCGGATTTTTCCGACAACACGGATGTTGCGGCCGCGCTCGCTCCGCTCAATGTCCGGTATTCGCTGCTTGAAAATCCGCTTTTGCCCGTCTCCTCTACAGAAATCCGCGCCCGCATTGCGCAGCGTAAAAGCTGGCGTTACCTTGTTCCTGATCCGGTTTTCAGATATATTACGCAACGAGGATTTTATAACGACGCTTATGACGAAAGACAATCCGGCCGCTGCGGCTGCTGAGAAAATCGAAGCGCTGATCAAAAAGATTGATAGATATGTACGCGCTGCCGTTTCCGCGCCGCGCTATAAACATTCCGTGCGCACTGCCGCACTGTGCGAAACGCTATGCGCCCTGCACGGCATTGACGGACGGCGGGGGTATCTTGCGGGACTTGCGCATGATATGTGCAAGGATATGGACAGCGAGCGTCTTATTGCGTATGCGATGAAGGACGGTTTTCCCATCACTGTGTTGGAGGCGGAAAAGCCGCCGCTTTTGCATGGACGGGCTGCCGCCGTGCTGCTCCGCGAGGATTTTGCCGTTTTGGATGCCGATATACTTGAGGCGGTCGCCAATCACACATTCGGAAAAAAAAACTGCGCGCCGCTTACGAAAATCCTTTTTGTTGCAGATAAAATTGAACCCGGCCGGGAGCACATAACGGATGCTGAGCGCACTTGCTTGTTGCAGCTGCCGCTGGATGCGCTCGTAAAATCCGTCATTACGGATAATGTTCGGTTCCTCAACCGAAAAGGCAAACCGGTTGCGGAGGCGACGCTTGAATTTCTATCTTCCCTTTGAGAGATCGTATGCAAAAATATAGAATGATGGACGAACAGAAGGGGGCGCTTTTCCTTCTGGTTATAATTTTGATCATTATTTCGGTGAGCGTAATATTTTTCGTGTCGCTGCAGCGGGATGCCGTTACCGAAAAACTCGGAAATGATCAGGTGCTCCGTACGCTTTTTGTTATGGAAGATGAGGATGGAACGCCGCTCTTTTCGAACGTGCTGATTTACTATCCGGTTTCAAAAAAAGGCGCGATTGTAAATATTCCGGGCAATACGGGGGCGATTTTTCAATCGCTTGGGCGCGTTGACCGCATCGATGATGTGTATAAGGAAAAGGGCATCGGCGCCTATGTGAAGGAAATTGAAAATCTGCTCGGTTGCAACATTCCTTTTTACGTTCAGATGTATTTGCCGGATTTTGAACGGTTCTCCGATATGCTCGGCGGGTTGCGCGTTTTTATTCCTTTGCCCGTTGACCAAACGTCCGAAGACGGCGAGCGCTGGCTGCTTCCATCGGGGGCGGTTACGCTTGACGGCGATAAGGTTTCCGTCTACCTGCGCTTCCATGTTGACGGCGAGACGGACAGCGATATTCAAGAGCGTCGCCAAAATGTTGTCGCTGCGTTTTTTACCGCCCTGCACGACAAACAGAGTTCCGTTTTTTTGAACAAGCGGGTCTTCGGTATGTACAGTTCGCTCATGAATATCAATTTGGACAAGAGCGATGCGTTCAAGTTGCTGTCGCTCATTGCTGCGATGGACGTTGAAACCATCATCAAGCAGAACGTAACCGGTTACGCGCGGATTGTTGATGGCCAGCGGTTGATTTTTCCGCGCAGCAACGGGGAGTTTATCAAAGATGCCGTCAAGCAGAGTACAAAAATGCTTATATCGACGAGCGACAGCTTCACCAGCCGCATTTATGTACTTGAAATAAAGAATGGCACAACAACGCAGGGACTTGCGCACAATACGTCGATTTTATATCAGGACGCAAGTTACGATGTGCTGAGCGCGGTGAATGCAGACCGGAACGATTACGAAAAAACCGTTATCATCGACCACATCGGAAACAAGGAGATTGCAAAGACGGTCGGAGAATTCATCCGCTGCACGAATATTGTTGAAGAAGATACGGCCGATCCGGCGACTCCGCAAGGCGATACCGCCGCTGATGTGGATTTTACGATTATCTTGGGCAGAGACTTCGACGGCAGATATGTTAGGGAATAGTATGGAAGCTGTTAATGCTGAAATGATTTTAAGTAGTTGAAACGGAGGAACTATGAAAACAACAGAGCAAAAGGCGCAAGAAATAGCAAGGTTGATGGAAGCCGGCAACGGCCGTAATGTGGCGCTTTTGAATATTGCAGAGCTCAATAGCTGGACGGATTATTTTATCATCGTAACAGTAACGAGCAGTACGCAGTGTCAGGGATTGATAAAAGACGTAAAGGACTACATCAAAGACAATGACCTTGAAATTCACCTTACAAAAAAGAAATCGGATGATGGAACGGACTGGAATCTTGTCGATCTAGGGCCGATTGTCGTGCACCTTATGACAGAAGCCGCGCGTGGATTTTACGAGTTGGAGCGGCTCTGGCATGCCGGAACGGTGATCGACTTTCATGCGCAGGAGTAATTGCAAGAATACGGAGGCAGGAGCGATGCCGCGATTTTGCAATAGACCTGTCGAAAACCTTGAAATTTGAAATGTGCATAAAAACCGGTGCGACTGAGCGCAATTATAGTTTGCAGATAAATCCAAGTTTGCTGCAATAAGTTTTACGTTGTATTCAAGCAATAACGCGCTTTTTAGGCGCTCAAAGAATCCGCGATAAAGAATGATTACGCACAGTTGATTTTGAAGACTCCGTGCAAGTCATTCTGTAAATTCCTAAAAAGTAGGTACAGTGGTAAAATAAACACAGGAGCCAAGTTATGGCAAAAGCAAAAATACCACCGCACAAAGTTGTAATGACAGAAGGCAAAAGCGAGATTATTAAAGCTTTGCTTTCAGAATACGACATCCAGTCAGTGCAGGATATTCAGGAAGCGCTGAAAGACCTTCTCGGCGGAACCATCAAAAAAATGATGGAAGCAGAGATGGAAGAGTGCTTGGGATATGAAAAATCTGAGCGTTCTGACAACGATGATTACCGAAACGGTTACAAGTCAAAGACAGTAAAGTCCAGCATTGGCGAAGTTGAACTTGCAGTTCCGCAGGACAGAAAATCAACCTTCGATCCGCAAATCGTAAAGAAAGGCCAAAAAGATATTTCTGACATCGATCATAAAATCATATCAAT